>JAQTNI010000032.1 GCA_028713935.1 Candidatus Iainarchaeum sp. | reverse complement strand
AACATCTCATCCAGGCTCTACTCAACTGGCTTGATGGGCGGTGTGTGCAAAGCTCAGGGACGTATTCACCGCAGTATAATGAACTGCAATTACTGGGGATTCCAGGCATTCACGAGGGTGAGTTACAACCCTCGATCCGAACTGAGGCTAAGGTTATGAGATTAACTTCACCTTTCGGTGTCGTGACCCTTTGTCTTAGCCATTGTATGCCGCGTGTTGCCCAAAGCATTCGGGCCATACAGATCTACCGTGGCCCACTCCTTCCTCAACATTGCTGTCGCAGTCCCAATAGAGTGCCCAAAAGAAAATTCTCCTGGTTGCAACTATTGGCGTGGGTCTCGCCCGTTGCCTGAGTTAACAGGACGCTTCATAGTACGAGCTGACGATGACCATACAACACCTCTCAGCGCGTCAGGAAAGCCCTTCAGACTGTCCATCATTCTGCTGTCGGCTCTGGTAAGATTATCTGGGGTTGTATCCAATTGAACCGCAGCATCCACCCCTTGTAGTGAGCTCCCGCCAATTCCATTAAGTTTCACCCTTGCGAGTGTACTTCCCTGGCAGTGGACTTAATGGCTTCCCTACGGCACTCCGGCACCTCGAGGGTGACGGAACACCTAGTCCACATCGTTTACGGCTGGGACTAACCGGGTATCTAATCCGGGTCGCTCCCCCAGCTTTCGTCTCTCACCGTCGGACCCGTTCTGGTTAAGCGCCTTCGCTACTGGTGGTCTTTCTGGGATCATAGCATTTCACCGCTACTCCAGAAATTCCCTTAACCTCTCCCGGTCCCGAGTCCAAGAGTATCTTTGGCAATTCCAATTGTTGGGCAACTGGATTTCACCAAAGACTTTTTGAACAGGCTACAGACGTTTTAGGCCCAATATTAGCGGATACCACTTGTGGAGTACGTATTACCGCGGCGGCTGGCACGTATCTTACCCCCCACTTATTCGCCGAGTTTTTTGGGCTCGGCAAAAGCAAGTTTAACTTGCACTCGAAATCCCCCTATCACGCTTTCGCGCATTGTAAAGTTTTCGCGACTGCTGCACCCCGTAGGGCTAGGACCCTTATCTCAGTGTCCTTCTCCGGGCTCCCTCTTCCAAGGCCCGTATGGATCAATGGTTTGGTGGGCAGTTACCCCGCCAACAGCCTAATCCACCGCAGACTCATCCTTGAGCGCATTGCAATAGCATTCACTGCAATGCTTTTTGGCAATCAAACCTTCCAGTGTCGATTGCCTACGGAGTATTATGCCCAGTTTCCCGGGTTTTGCTCCTCTCAAGGGCAGATTGTCCACGTGTTACTGAGCCGTTTGCCGGAAACAAGAATGGCCTTGCTTCCAAGACTTGCATGTCTAAGTCGGATTTCGATAGCAGTATCCTCCAGCAGGATCAGCTGGAATTACTCTTTTCAAATTTTAAATTAGCCGCTTATTTTCAGATGGTTCTTTCTGAAAAGAGTTTTGGAAACCTTAATTGGAATTGGATTACACAATTTTGCTTTTCGATTTTTGCGTGAACAAAAATTTTTATTTTTGCTTTGGCAAAAATCTTTCTTTTGCAAACTTTTCTTTTTCAAAGAAAAGCTTGTAACCAAATGTCCTATGAAAAGCGATTTTTTCAGCCTGCATCATGCCAAAAAAAACTTTGGCACTCACAATTGCGAGCCATAATTGCTTTTGATTTTTGATAATAAAAGCACAAGGCAAAGCCTATGCTTCTTTCTCATTCAAAAGCTTTTAAGCTCCCAGCAAAGCTGGTAAAATTCGCACTTTTTGCAAACTTTTTGGAAGCGAACATTGTGAGCGCTCCGAAAAAGTTTCTGCATTGTTTGCACAATGCAATTAGGCTCAATTATTATATTATTTATTATCGGGCTTGTCTTTAAAAAGCTTTGCTGTCCAAATTCCCAAAACCTGCCAGAAAAAAATTGAATTTGTTTCCGGTTTTTAAATAATTCAAAGAAAATATTTATTAATCCTTTCCTGATTTGTTATTTTGTCATGTCTTTTTTTGTTTTTATCAGGGGCCTTGTTTCGCTCATGCGGCCAATGGAATGGAGCAAGAGCTTTGCAAACATGGTTGTTGCAGCAATTACAGCGGGAATTGTTTTTGGAATTGCCCTTGACCCGATAAAATTTGCAATCGGCTTTGCAGGGATTGCATTGCTCTGGAGCGGGCTTTATGCGCTTAATGATTATACTGACAGGAAAGCAGATGCATTGCACCCGATTAAAAAAGCGCGTGCAATTCCTTCTGGCAGGGTGCCTGCAAAAGTTGCTTTGGTTTTTTCAATTGCACTGGTTTTAATTGCACTTGCAATCGGGTTTTTTATTAACGGCTCGTTTTTGTATCTGCTCTGCCTCTTCATAATGCTTGTAAACCAGATTCTTTACACAATGAAGCCGTTTAATTTCAAAAAAAGGCCAGTGCTTGATTTGATTTCAGGCTCGCTAGTAAACCCTGTTTTCAGGTTTTATGCCGGCTGGACATTGTTTGTTCCCGCATTCAATGCGCCTATCCTTGCATTGATTTTTATTCTTGGATTGCAGTTTGGCGGTTATGGATTGTACAGGGTCAGCTCTACAAAGCATGACAAGCAGATGAATTACAAGAGCAGCGTTGTCTGTTTTCCTGAAAGAAAATTGCGCTGGATTTGCTATATTGTTTTGCTTGCAGGCGGAATTGCTTATTTGTTGTTGTGCACTAACAGTTTTTTCTGGCAATGGCTTCCAGGGCTGCGATTTTTTGGTTTCTGGCCCCACAGATTTTTGTTATTGGGATTTCTCTCTTTATTTTCAATTCCGCTTTACAAGCCTGCCCTGAGAAACCCCCAGGAAAGCGACATGAAAAAAATGTACAAAATCCTTTACTTTCACAATTTGCTTTTTATAGCAGGCATGATTATCCTGTACTACACCTGGATTGCAAAAATCTTTTGAAAAAAAAGAATTGAAAAAGCAAACCGAAAAAACAAAGCGGTTTGCAAAAATAAAAAGTTTTTTTGCAAGGCAAAAAAATTCTTTTCCCAGGGCTTTTCTTGGGAAGAAAAGGCCTTTATGCCCTTGCTCTTTGCCGCAGGTATCTTTTTCTGCGCTTTTTTCTGCGCATCTTTTTCTTTTTCCATTTCCAGCGCTGCCTTGCCCTTGTCTTTTTGAATCTGCTGGAATCCCTTTTCCGCTTGCCCATTTATTCACCCCAGTTCGTTTGCATTACCAATAAGCCCGCAGCCATTACTCCGCAGCCAATCAATAGCATTAAAAAATTCGGGGTTATTGCAGCCAATGACACCAAAAAGCCAGCTACAAAAAAAATTGCCCCAATATTCATGAATTAAATGAGAAAAGAAAAGCATAAAAAGCAATTTATTTGTGAAAGCTTCCTGAAACTTTTAAGCTTTCCTTTCAGAAAGTTTGGTTATTTAATTAAAAAAAGCCCTATTTGTATAAGCACTGTTTCAAATCCAATTCTGAAAAAATTGGATTGGAAACCAAGAATTAAAAACATTTTCCTGGCTTAATTGTTTAATGTTAAAAAGGGGTGATTAAATGAAAAAATCAATCGCATTTTTGGCTCTGTCTTTGCTTGCATTGCTTGTTTTTTCATCTTCGGCTTTTGCTTGGGGTGTGAGAGGAACAAACACTGGAAATTTTTCGCAAGCCCCACAAAAAGTCAGCCTGAGCATTAATGTCACTGGCTTTGGAAACCCAAGAAATGTTGTAGGGACTCTCTATGCACAAGTTGGATTTTGGGGCGGTGAAACAAGGGGCTATGTTAGCACTACAAACGGCACACTGGTTTTTCAAGACCTGAAGCCAAACCAATACTATTTCCTCAAATTGCAGACAATCGGCGGAACCAGATTGTATCCATTCATATACGTGGGAAAAAACGATTCAACAATAACAAAATTCGTTTAACCCGCCCTTTCTTCTTTTTTTAATTTTTTTAATTTTTTTTAATTCAATTTTTCAGCGCCTGCAAAACGCCCACACCAAAAGAAAAAACAATCCGCATTTACCAGATTACAGAAAAAGGGAAAACAAATACTGAAAAAATAAAGAATGCGGCTGTTTGAAGAGTGGGCTTAAAAAATTATTAGCAACGACATATGTAAATGGCTTCACGAATGATTTCAAGGTTGTATTCAAAAATCCTTAAGATAAAAAGTTGGCTTATACAAAAAGCAAAAGACCTTTTTTTTATGCTAAAAAAGATAATCTCCTATGCCGCAAGTTATTTGTATAAAAAATATGTTGCATTGGGCGTCAGCATATCTTGTTTTGTTGTAGCCCTGTTTATGGCATTTTGTCTGGCTCTCTTCAATGGTTATTTGCCAGGCGCAATAGTTGTTGGTGTTCTTTTTATTGCTATTTACTTTTTGTTCCCAGTCAAGGGGAATATCTCTATTCTAGATATGGCACTTTACGTGTTTATTATTTGGAATTTGGCGTACGGGGCAATACTCGCAGTTTTGGGTAGCCCCATTGTTTTTGTGTTTTCTATTGCTTTAGCTTGTTTTGGACTAACAGCTATTGCAGTTTATAATATTGCCATTGGCAAGGAGAAAGAAAAACAGGCAGCAATATTAGGGGGCGCCGGGATTTTACTTTTTACAATCATTAGCTTTGGATATTCTTTGCCGATGTTCTTTGACGAAGGGACAGCCGATTGTACAAATAGAGAATTTAAAATTATTTCTAATGCTGAAAAAACAATAGCCGATAATAATGATTTGACGCAAAGAAATTTTGGAGCAAATACTGGGATTATAATCATAAAAACCAAAGTGTTTCCTGAGACTTATGTTCGTTGCGAATACGGTTGTGAGGTTGCAGCCCCAAAATTTTCTTATTTTGAAATACCTTACGAGAACCCGAACAGGGATAGTTTAAGTAAACAGTATACTAATATTCGATTGAGCATTGCCAATGACCAAAATTATTTTGAATTTCAACAACAACGTATTACAAAAGATTTAATTGCGGATTTCCTAACCCAAAACATTTCGCCACTAAACTATTGCGAATGCACAAGAAATAAAGAGAACACAGCATTTATTTGCCAGAATAAGTCTTTCGGATTTAAAGATATTTTAATTTACACTGGTCTTTTTGAAGCTTCAAAAGCAAGCTAACTATTTCTTCAAAATGAGATATGTTGAATTATTAGTTGCGAGATAAATCTTCTTAAAACACAGTCCAAAAAAGTGATATGTATATATCCCAGAATGAGATTGCACGGGGGCGGGATCGAACCGCCGAACGCACTAAGCGACGAGATAGCTCAAACAAATAAAATTTTTGCAAAGCAAAAATTCCTCTTTTTCCCAGGTTTTTCTCTTTAGAGAAAAAGCTGTGAGCGAAGCGAACTTCACTTTTTTCCAAAAGAAAAAAGTTTCTTTTCCCAGGGCTTTTCTTGCCAAGAAAAGGCCTCTTGAGTCTCGCGGGTTTGACCGCTTCCCTACCCGTGCATTGATAATTTTTAGTTGAAGGAGATTATGTCTCCTTGCCTTAGATATAATCCTTTTGCTTTTTCAAAGAAAATTGCGCCTCTTTGGCCTGCGAGTAGTGCACCTGTGTTTTTTCCTTTTAACTGCAGGTCTTTTACTTTGAAGATTTTCTTTTTTATTTTTAGTTTGCTTGTTTTTGTTATTTTTCCTGAAACAACTGTTCCTTTGAGCATTAGTGTGCTTGAAACTGCAAAAACCCCTTCTATGAATAATCTTGGCTTGCTGTCCGTAAAAACAGGCAGTTCTATTTTTTTGAGGTTTTCCTGCATTTGCTGTTCTTTTGTTTTTTGCTCGTTTTCTATTTTTTTGAGCCTTGCTTCTTCTTCGTCAATTGCTTTTCTGGCTTCGGGAATGCAGACTTTTTCCTGTTTTTCTGATTTGTTTTTTGAGAATGGCCAAACCATGGCACCACCATAATAATTACTGTTACTTTCAACTATAAAAATTTTGGGATTGGATATGTTTTAAATCCCTGAAAAGCCATAAAAACCGTTTGTTTTGGGTGTTTTACGAAGCATTTTTGTGTTAGCAAAAATTCTTTTCCCCAGGCTTCCTTAAAAAGCCAAATGCTTTTTGAGGCATCGCAAAACCTTTGGTTTTGCAATGTTCTTTTTAAGAAAAGGCTGGCTTCAAAAGGCGTAAATTTTTTATTTTTTCCCAAGGCTTTTGAAAGCGAAATTTTTGTCAACTTTTTGAAAGCAAGCTTGCGAGCGCTCCGAAAAAGTTGCGCTTCAAAAGGCTTATTAACTGGCAGAAACAATTATTTTGCATGATGATTGAGGAAAGAAAAGGCATTGCTTTTGAATATGCTGGCCTTGTTGTTGTTGCAGTGGTTGTTTGCGCTTTGGTGTTTTTTTTGGCTTTAAGCTCTGCGCAGCAGTCGCCTTTTGTTTCTGGAACTCCTGTGATTCCTGCAAATTTTAACTGGACTCTTGCTGTGCAGGTTGTTGTTGTTGATTTGCTTTTGTATGGCGCAATGCTTCTTTGCCTTGTAAAATTTGTGTTTTCATCCGGAACACACAAGGCAACTGCAAAATTCATGGAACGCGAAAAAAAGGTCTTGGAAAAATATTTCAGGATGAAGTTGTAACTGCTGATTTCTTGTTTGCAAAAAAGCTTGTGCTTATATGCGCCTGGGCTTATTTCTGTGCTGCTGTGCTTGGGCAGGCCTTTCCCTGTGGGCACCAAAAGCAGCTGCCAGCAAGTCACGGCGCGAAAAACCAGCCTGTGAACTCTCGCCCTTTGGTTTAAAGCCTTTTATAAACAAACTGTCTGAAACTTTTTTGCGGCGCCATTTATACCTGCCAAATTGGAAAATATACATTTCCCGCAGAAAGCGCCCATAAATTCTTGAAGAAAGAAGCGCTTGTATTTCCGGTGCAAAGCTTTGAATGGTTTCCATGCGTAATTTTTTGTTCTCTAAAAATTTAATCACGTCCTCATGCCCCTTATCGATATGCAAAACAACAATTGGTTTTCTCCTTAGCTTGGCTGCCATGCCCGACCTTGTTCTAATCCTTGCTGCCAATAATGGAGCCAAAACATCTTCGCAGCGATACGCAATAAGCGCGCTTCTGCCTTCCAGGCCAATTACTTTCGAAGACACTAAGCGCCGAGCCAATTCTACTGAAGAAGAAGCGCCTGTAGCTGCTGCGCCTAATGCCAAGCCCTTTCTCAATAATTTCCTGCGCGAAAAAATTTTTTTTGATTGCCACGATGCCAGGCCTAAAAGAGCTGCTGCCAGTCCAGTGCCGCCCACTGTATAGGGCGCACGATTTTTTACGCGATAGCGCTGTTCAGCCTCTGCAACGTCTTTTGGCGGGACAACAATATCAGGAAATGCCAATGGGATATTGTGTTCTGAAAACTTGCCAAGCAACTTAAAATATCTTGCTACTGCCTGATAATCTTTTTCTCCAAGGTAGGGCCATTTTGGATTAGCATAAAAAGATTCTGGGCTGGCAAGAGGGCGCAGTAATTCTGATGCAACTGCATCATAAGAGTATTTATCTGCCCAGGACAAATCAGGATTAGTTGGATTATCTTCCAAGACAACAATGTAATCCGCATTCAGTTCTGGCCTTGAAATCAGTTTCGGTCGCATGTGCTCCCCTGCCTAAAATCACTGGCTGCCCCTGTTGTTAATTTTTTTAAAAAAATAAAAAAAGCCCTGAAGGGGCTTTGGCATTATTTTTGGCTTCCCGGGGTTCCCAAGCAAGAAGCCATGCAGCTATTCCAGGGATCTGAATGTTCTGCGCCTGCACCCATGCAGCTTGCAGCGCATTGATTCCAGACAGATCCGCCCGGGCATGTCGGGGAAGTTGGAGTAGTATTACTCGCATCGCATCCGCCACCTGCTACAAATGTTATGCCCCCTGCTGCTAAAACAACAACTACAAGCCAGGCTAGTGCCGGGATTACTCCGCGAGAATTGCGAATTCCAAAAAAAGATTTTCCCATAATTTTTACCTCCTTTTCGGATAAGGCAACCATTGTTGCCTTTTAATTTATTAACCGCAAGCTATTAAACAGGTTTCGGAAGGCAAAAAAAGCCTTTTTTTGCTTTTAAACAAATTACGCTTTTATTTGGCAAAGTTTATAAACAATTTCTGGCTTGCAGACCGGATTTGCAAAAGGCCACCAAAAGCTTTTTATATTTGTGAAAGGTTATTAGTTATACTGCAAAAAAAGAGCAGAGTGATATTGTGGCAAAGAAAAAACTGAAACCAAAATCCAAAGCAAAAAAAGGGATTAAGAAAATTGCAAAAACCCTGGAAAAATCCAAAAAATTGTCTTCCAGGGAGCTTTTAAAAATCAAAAAAGCAGATAAGGCGATTAAGAAGCTTGGAGAGCAGTCAGCTGCATTGTCTGCAAAAATCAGGGAAACAAGAGAGCTTATAATTGGGAACGAAAATTTTCTTAAGGGCAAAATCCAGAGAAAAATGGAATTGGAGGACAGGCTTAACAGCCTCCTGGCAAGCAGTTTTTCAAGTGAAAAAAAAGCCCTTGAACAGATAACCGATTCTTCCAAAAAAGAGGAATCCGCCTTGAAGGCGAGGATTTCTTGCCTGCAAAGAATAACAAGAATTTATGACGAAAAAAAAATCAGGATTCTTGAAGCAAAAAAACGCCAGGCTTTCCTGAAAAAACAATTGGAAAGACTTAATGTGCAGTCAAAGGAATGGGGTTGAAATGCATAAGCCTGAACATCCTGAAAACTTGCTGAAAAAAGACATTGCCTTGTTGTCAAAGGAGATTATTGCAGGCGAAAAAAAGGCAACTGACCTGATCAGGAAAGAAATGAAGCTTGAAAAAAAGCTCACTGTTTTGCTTGCAAAAATGATTGTTCTTGAGGAAACAAAGGTTTCTTTTGCAAAACAAACAACCGCGGAAAAAGAAGCGCGCTTAAGGCAGAGGATTGGAAACCTGCAGAAAAAACAGCTGGAATATGAAAAGAAAAAAGAAGCCGCGAAGCATATCAAGGAAAAACAAGAGGCAATAAAAAAAGAAATTGACCTCATTAACTCCCGCCTTAAATCAGACACTGCCGAGCTTTATGGCATAAAAAAAATGGCCGGCACTGCAACTCTGCAAAAAGAAAAAAAGCCCCTGGGCAGTGCAGTGAAAAAAATTTCCAAGGCAAAAGAAAAAAAAGCCAAGAAAATTGTTTTGA
The DNA here is from genome assembly GCA_028713935.1 of Candidatus Iainarchaeum sp. Lineage (GTDB taxonomy): Archaea > Iainarchaeota > Iainarchaeia > Iainarchaeales > JAGVNX01. Next base: position 7,189 of record JAQTNI010000032.1, on the reverse strand, counting down.
AACCAGCCGGCAGCAAAAAGGAAGCAAAGAAACAGCTTGCAAAAAACAAAAAAATTGCTGAAGTAACCGAAGAGCTGAGAAAGGCACTGGAAAAGGAAAAAGAGGAAGCAGAAGAGCAGAAAGAAGAGGCAATTGAAGGACAGCCTGAAAAGCAAGAAATTCCAGAGCCTGAAGAGCCAGAGCCGGAAGAAAAAAAAGAAGATTCAGAAGAATCCGGCGGAAAAGAAGTGCTTGACTGGGAAAAACGGCAAAGAGAACTTGCGGGCGAGCCTCCTGAAGAGCCTGAAAAAACAGAAGGCAATCTTGAAGAAAAATTTGAGGAAGGCGAAGATGCCCTTGAAGAGGAAAATAAGAAAGAAGGCCTTGAAGAAATTGACCTTGCTGAAGAATCAGTAGAAGAGTCTTCTCAGCCTGAAGAAACAGAAGAGCAAGAACAAAGCGAAGAAGGCCCTGTAATAAGCCCTGAAAAAAACACAAAGCAATACAAGGATGGGGACATTTCGCTTGTTTATCCCGACTGGCCTGAAAGCAGGGAAAAATCCCCTGATTCCCTTCTTGCTGTTGCACAAGGCCAGTTCAGGTTTGAATTGTCAAAAACAGAGGCATTTAACCAGGCAATTCAAAAATTTGTTTCCTCAAAAATAGCAAAAATCCAGTCAAAAAAAGGCTCAAAAATTTTGCTTCGAAAGGAAACAAGCAACAATATTTTCCTTGAATATTCAGAAGAAAACTCGGGGCAAAAATCCATTACAAAAGCGCTTTTCATAATGCACAAAAACAATGTTTATTCAATTGCATTCACTTCGCCTTCCAATGAATTCCAAAAAATAGACGATATTTTCCTGAAAACAATTTTTTCAGTGCAAACCCACTGAAAAGCAATTTTTTATACTAGTTTGTTTCTTTTATATCCCATGAAAAAAGCCTTATTGCTGGCAATGCTTATTCTGATTGCAATTTTTTTTGCTGGATGCACAAGCCCTGTTCCTGACCCTTTGGAGGAATACAAAATCCAGACACAATCCAAAAAACTCCATTCAACAATATCAGATTATTATGAAAAAATTTTGGATTCAGGAACAAGCAATTTAATGGCAACGCAAATAGCCTCAAAACAGGCGGAGATTGCAGCGGAAACAGACCAAGGCAAAAAACTTGAAAAACAAAAAGAGCTTTTTTTATTGGAAACCCAAAAAGAATCCTATGGCCAGTTTCTTGGAATAGTGAACTGGCTCAAAGGCGAATCAGTTGCTGCAGGCACAGACCTGAATTCGGCCACAACAATACAGGAAATTGACCAGGCAAATGCCAAGGCAACAGGCTCAACATTTGTTTCAATGGCTGCAAGCCTTGAACTGTTTTATGGCACAATCCTGATGCAGCAAAAAATAAATTCAATTGACAAAAACAAGTTTGGCAGCGCACAGGAAACATTCCAGAATTTTGAAAGCGATTTCCAGGCAGCAAAAACACTGCTGACAAGCAGCTTCAGCGGAATTTACGCCTTATGCGACACAAACGCAAACAAAGACACAAACCAGTTCAGCCAAGACCTTTTGCAGACAATTGAAAACCAAAAAGAAGCAATAAAAAGCGAATGCACAGGATACATGGAAAAATACATTATCCAATTAAAATCAAATTACAGTTCAGCGCAAAACAATACCAAAAACAAAACAGCTGCGGCCTATAACCTCTTAGGGCTTGATGCCTTGGCAAGGCAAACTTCTTCAGCGCCTGATTTTAACTGGCCAGCAAACCAGGACGATAATTCACAGGGCCAAGACAACTGCAATGAAAAAACAGGCCCACTGCAAAAGGATGCTTGTTACCAGGAAAAAGCAATAGAAGACAAAAATCCTGAACTCTGCAGCAAACTTGCAGTGCTTTCAAAAGACAACTGCATAAACGAAACAGCAAAAGCCCAGGAAAACCCATTGACCTGCAAAAAAATTTCTTCCGAAGAAATAAAAAATTCGTGCTATTATGCAATTGGAATTGAAAATTCCGACGCACAGGCATGTGCAGGAATAAGCCAGTCAAGCCAGAAAATAATCCAGGAAAGGGACTCCTGCCTGCAGGCAGTTGCAACAGCAAAAAAAGACACAAGCGCCTGCGCAATGATGAGCGCATCCTATTCAACTGACCATTACGTAAGGGACGACTGTTATTGGGGAATTTTTTCCTCCACAAAAGCCCCAGAAATATGCCAAAAATTCATTTCAAGGACAAAAAAAGAACAATGCCTTGCAACAATAGCTTCAGAACCGGCAACGATCAATGACTGCCTGCAATTGCCTTCGGATTCAAACAGGAACATATGCATTGAACAAATAGCAATAGACAGCAAAAACTACCTGTTATGCAGGCAGATTTCAGATTCAAATTCAAAAAGAAGCTGCCTTAACTCTCTTGCAGGCCTGCTTGACTCAAACAGCAACGAGGCAATTTGCAATGAAATGACCTTTACCCAGGACAAGGATGCCTGCGAAAAAAACCTTGCAGGGGCAACTGGCAAAATACAATACTGCGAAAAAATTAACAGCATAATCCTCAAAGACAATTGCTATTCAATAATAGGAATACAAAAAAAAGACCCTTCAATTTGCGAAAAAATACTGCTCACGGACTACACAAACTGGGATTCCTGCTTTGAAGGCATTGCAACGGCAAACAACGACGCAAGCCTCTGCATCAGAATAGAAAACCAGTACACAAGGATAAACTGCGTCTTCGACACTGCAGTAAACCTGCAAAGCACGCAAACCTGCCAAATCTTCAACCCCAACTATGCATTCAGCTACAGCGATTACCGCCTTGACTGGCTCTGCTACAAAAACTACGCAATAACCAGCAACAACCTGTTCATCTGCGACATGATTCCTGACACCAAGCTAAACACAGAATGCTGGGACAAAAACGCAGCATTCAAATAAAACCCCCTCTTTTGCTTCCCACAAAGCATTAAAATTAGTTGCTTAAAAAAAATAATTAGCGCCACTATAACATGCAGGGATGGCGGAGTGGTTAACGCGCGAGCCTGCTAAAGCCTTTCTTTGCAGAGCAAAGAAAGCCTTGGGAAAGAAACAAAATTGCTTTGCAATTTTGTAGTTCACTTTGCCCGCATGAAAAGGAATTTTTTTCTTTTTCTTTTGGGCAACTTACACTTTTCTTTTTCTTTCCTAAAGAAAAAGAAAAGGGCAGTAGCTAGCTCGTTCCCGAAAGGGAGCCAGGGTTCAAATCCCTGTCCCTGCGTTTTACTTTTTTAAACACACATAAGCGTGGCAAAATTGAATTCAAAATAGGGATTGGGACTGGAAAACTATTTTACTTTTTGTTTTTTGCATTCAAAAAATTAGAGTTAACCTGTTCCCAATTGATTACATTAAAAAAAGCTGAAACATAATCCGCTCTCTTGTTCTGGTACTTGAGATAATAGGCGTGTTCCCAGACATCGATGGTCAGCAACGGGATTTTTCCTTCGCTCAAAGGGGAATCCTGGTTTGAAGTTGAAACAATTTCAAGCTTTCCCTTGTTTAAAACAAGCCATGCCCAGCCGCTGCCAAACTGGCCTAAAGCTGCTTTTGAAAAATCCTCTTTGAATTTTTCAAAATTCCCAAACCTTGCATTGATTGCAAGTGCAATTTCCCCTGAAAAAGAAACATCTTTTTTCAGCAATGGCCAGAAAAAAGAATGGTTCACAAAGCCACCGCCATGATTGCGGACCTGCTCCCTGATTTCTTTCGGGAGCTTTGAAAGCCCCTTAAGCAATTCTTCCGGTTTTTTTTCAAAAAGCTTTGGATATTTTTCAAGAGCAGAATTCAGCTTGTCAGTATAAGCCTGATGGTGCTTGTCATGATGGATATGCATTGTCTGCTCATCAATAAATGGCTCCAAGGAATCATAAGCATAAGGCAGCATTGGCAATTCAAATTTTGGCATTAAAAACACCCCTCCCAATTGATGATATGATAATGCGCTTTGAAATATAAAAACAAGCTGTTTCAAAAAAGATACTGTCAGGTTTGTTTATGTTTCCTGAGCTTGTGCCTGACCAATCCTATTGCTGCTGGCAAAAGTGAAACCAGTATTATTGCAATAATCACCAATGAAAAATTTTCCTTTACAAAAGGCATGTTTCCAAAAAAATAGCCTCCAAACACAAACAAGGCAACCCAGAGAAGCCCCCCAATGACATTGTAAGTTGCAAAGTGCCAATATTTCATTTGTGCGACTCCGGCTACAAAAGGCGCAAAAGTCCTTACTATTGGCAAAAAGCGTGCCAGAATAATTGTTTTTCCCCCGTGCTTTTCATAAAATTTTTGTGCTGCCTCAAAATGCTCTTTTTTCAGGAAAAAGAATTTTTCCTTAAAAATTTTTTTTCCAAAAAAAGACCCAAGCCAATAATTCACTGTATCGCCAAGAATTGCGGCAACTGAAAAAACAGCAAAAAGCAGCCAGACATCAAGAGAGCCAATTGCGGAAAAAGAGCCTGCAACAAAAAGCAGGGAATCTCCAGGCAGGAAAGGCAGAAAAACAAGACCTGTTTCACAAAAAACAACCAGGAAAAGCACTCCATAAGCCCAAACCCCAAAAGCCTGCAGAATAGCGCCAAGATAAACATCAAGATGCAATAAAAAATCAAAGAAAAAAGAAAACAAATCCATAAAAAAAAGCCCTGCCAAAACAATAGGCAAATCAAAAAAAGCAAACAAGGATTTAAAAAACAATAAGCGCACAAAGAAGCAGTATGGCTACTGTGCAAAAAATCAAGGCAATCGGCTTGCTGTCAGGAGGCCTGGACTCAACTCTTGCAGTAAAACTTTTGCAGGACCAGGGCATTGAAGTGATTGCACTGACTTTTACAAGCCCTTTCTGCCTATGCAACCAGAAAGGAAAATGCTATTCGGCTGAAACAGCAAAAAAACTCGGGATTGCCTCCAAGGTTATTCCCAAGGGAGAAAAATACCTTAAGCTATTGCGCAATCCAAAGCACGGTTATGGAAGCGCAATGAATCCCTGCATTGACTGCAGGATTTTCATTTTAAAAGAGGCAAAGTCATTTGCAAAAAAAACAGGCGCAAAATTCTTGTTCACAGGAGAAGTGCTTGGGCAGAGGCCAATGAGCCAGCATTTCCAGGCATTGAAAAAAATTGAAAAAGAAGCTGGCCTTGAAGGAAAACTGTTAAGGCCGCTTTCCGCAAAACTATTGGCCCCAACAGAAGCCGAGGAAAAAAAATGGGTTGACAGGAACAAGCTTTTGTGCCTGCAGGGCAGGACAAGAAAACCCCAGTTTGAGCTTGCAAAAAAATTCGGCATAAACGATTTTCCCTGCCCATCGGGAGGATGCCTTTTAACCTATAAAGAATTTGCAGCAAAAATCAGGGACCTTTTTAAAAACAAAAAAACAGTTTCCCTTAAAGACATTGCAATTCTCAAAATTGGCAGGCATTTCAGGATTGGAAAAAACAAAATAATTGTCGGAAGAAACAAGGAAGAAAACGCGCAATTGCTCGGGCTGAAGCAAAAAAATGAAATTGCATTTGAAGTGCCGAACACTGGAAGCCCGGTTGCAATTTTGCAGGGAAAAAAAACAAAAAGCACTTTGCAGGCAGCGGCGCAATTAACACTGCGCTATTCCGACTGCAGGCAGGAAAAAGCCGAAGTTGAATACTGGGCTTTGCCATCAAAAAAGAAAAAAATAATTGTGAAGCAGGTTTCAGAAAAAGAAATTGAAAAATTAAGAATCCAATAAGACGGTTAAGAAGTTTTTTCCCAGACTGTTTTTCCTTCTGATTCCTTGACATTGAATGCTTCTGTTGCAGGAATTTCAAAAAATTTTTTTGGAACTTTTTTAACATCAGTGTTAAAGTTTTTGTAAACAAGTTTTGCTGTTTTGCCATTAACAACAAAATAAACAGGCGCGGCATCGCTTTTGGAAGAAGCCGAAATATGCCAATTCCCCTCTTTCAATGCCACGCTTATCCAGGTGCCAAGAAAACCTCCTGAAGCAGCAAGGGCGATTTTCAATGCTGTTTCTTTTGAAACAGCCAACTGTTTTTTGCACCTGATTTTTTTTTGCATAATAAATTATGGAGTGGCTTATTAATTAAATCTTTGCCGGCAAAAAAAAAACAATTGTTCTTTTTGGCAACAGTTAAATATATATTATTTTATGGTCATAAAAGAATCGGGGTAATCTGAATACCGGGCTTGTCAAACAGGGCTTCTAATTTGGGAACAGAAAATGCATTCACAGTCCTTGCAGAAGTCAATGAGCGCCTTAAAAAAGGCCAGAACATAATAAGTTTTTGCATTGGCCAGCCTGATTTTGACACTCCCCAAAACATAAAAGAAGCCGCAATTAAGGCAATCAATGCCGGAAAAACTGGTTATACTGCGAGCGCTGGAATTCCCGAGCTTAGGGAAGCAGCCGCAAAAATGTTTTCAAGGACAAGAAACATAAAAATTTTTCCTGAAGACATTGCAATTGCATGCGGGGGAAAGCCCTTTATTGGCTGGTCTGTTTTATGCACAACTGATTATGGAAAGGGCAATGAAATTCTTTATCCAAATCCCGGTTTTCCGATTTACAGCAGCCAGATTGCTGTTAATGGGGCAAAGCCAGTGCCAATTCCATTGCTTGAAGAAACCGGTTTTGCTTTTGACATTGAATATTTGAAAAGCAAGATAACAAAAAAAACAAAAATGCTTATTGTGAATTCTCCCCAGAACCCGACAGGAAGCACATTGAAAAAAGAGGAATTAAGGGCAATTGCAGACCTTGCAAAGGACAATGATTTCTGGGTTTATTCGGATGAGGTTTATTCAACAATAGTGCATGACACAAAATTCGAGTCTATCGCCTCAATAGAAGGAATGCCTGAACGCACAATCATTGTTGACTGCTGTTCAAAGGCATATGCAATGACTGGCTGGAGGCTTGGGTATGCTGCAAACCATGCTCTTGCGCCGCAGTTTGCAAGATGGATGACAAACACTGACAGCTGCGCAAACCATCCAACGCAATATGCAGTAATCGAGGCATTAAACGGTTCGCAGGAAGAATCAATCAAAATGGCAAAAAGTTTCAGGGAAAGAAGAGACCTGATTGTAAAATTATTGAATGAAATTGATGGCTTCAAATGCCATTTCCCTGGCGGTGCTTTTTATGTCTGGCCAAATGTAA
>JAQTNI010000031.1 GCA_028713935.1 Candidatus Iainarchaeum sp. | reverse complement strand
TGAAGAAAACTTTTTTTTTGTTGAGCCGGATTATATCAATGGCAAATCAGATTTTGACAGGCAGGTTCATTTAAAGGGGCTGGAAAAAAACCCTTTTTTTCAGGACGAATTTTTCAAGAAAATCCTGATTGAAGAAGAAATTGCAAAACGCGGTTTTTCAAAAGAAGAAACAATTTTTGTCGGGCACGATGCGATGTTTGATGCTTATTATTTGTGGAAATTCGGCAAAATTGACTCCGCCATGCTTAAAGAGGCTTTTTCCGAAAAAAACAAAAAGAGAAGTGAAAAAATCAAGAGCCTGATTTATGTAAAAAGAAATTGGAATGATGTGCAAAAACTTTTGCTTGGAAAGTTTCCAAAGCCGGATTATTCTTTTCTTGACACTGCAATCCTGCTTTCCCTTAAACAGGAATTATTGGATTTGCCTGAAATAAAAAGAGTTGTAATTGAAAAGAAAAAACAGAAAGAATTGAAGGAATCTTAATGGCTACAGACAAGGAAGCATTGTTCAGGGTTTATGATTATATTTATTCGAAAGGCTTTGGTGGAGTGCCGTGCTGCAAGAACTGCAATGGCTGTGAAAGAAAAAATTATGTGATTCTTTACCCATACGAAGAGGAATACCTTTCAAAGAGATGTGGAAAAAATATTTTCAACAAAAGCATATCCTTGGGAAAAGGCACAAAAATTTGTGACTGCAATTTTGATATTGGGGGGCAGTGCGCAATATATTCCCACAGGCCCATTGATTGCAGAACCTATCCTTTTGTGCTGAGAAAATCTAACAAGGGACTCAGGCTTTGCATAGATGAATGGTGCCCTGCGGCAAAAAACATAATGCAAAGCCAGAATCATCTTGAAGAAGCAATTACCATAGCAAGAAAACTTATAACTGCAATAAAAGACCCCGGATTCTGGAAAATCCTTTCCGCACTGAATAGTTACCCCTGGGATGAATCCATGAAAGCGAAAGAAATATGCAAAATCTATGAAGAGGTTGATTATTGCAAAATAGAAACTTAATATTCAACAAAAACAATTAATAATTTGTTTTTTGCTATATTAGGATAATTGGATTGTTAACAAGGCAGGAAAATGAAAAGCAGGATTAAATCTGTAAAAGCAAGGGAAATTTTGAGCAGCGGGTCTGACCCTTCTTTGGAAGTAAAGGTTTCCCTTGAAAGCGGGGCAAACGGTTTTTTTTCCGTTCCTTATGGGGCTTCTGCGGGTTCTCATGAGGCTTTTGTATTGTTGGATGGGGACAAAAACAGGTTTTTTGGGAAAGGAATGCTAAAGGCAGTGGAAAATATTAACAAAAAAATTGCCCCAAAATTAAAAGGAATGTCCGCATTCAATCAAAAAGAAATAGACAAAAAAATGATTGAATTGGACGGAACTGAAAACAAGAGAAACCTTGGCGCAAATGCAATTCTCGGGGTTTCTGTTGCAGTTGCGTGCGCTGCTGCACAGGAAAAAAAAATGCAGTTATACGATTACATTAGGGGCGCTTTTAATTTGAAAATTAAAAAATATGTGCTGCCAAATCCCATGATGGTTGCAATAGAAGGCGGCAAACACGCTGACAAATCAACTGACTTTCAGGAATACCTTGTTTCCCCAATCGGAAAAGGCACTGTGAAAGAAAATGTGCGGTGCGGCATAGAAGTTTATCTTTCCTTAAAAAAACTCCTGAAAGAAAAGGGGCTTTCTGCAAATGTCGGGAATGAAGGGGCTTTTGCACCAAGCGGACTGGCAAACAACGAATTGCCAATTGCACTTATATTGGAAGCAATAGAAAAGGCTGGCTACAAGGCAGGCCAGGAAGTTGGAATATCATTGGACATTGCTGCTTCGGAAATATTTTCAGATGGAAAATACAGGCTGAAAAAAGAAGGAAAGGCGCTTTCATCCCTGGAAATGATTGGGCTTTTTGAAGAATGGGCTGAAAAATACCCGATAATAATGCTTGAAGACGCATTGCACGAGGACGACTGGGAAAATTGGCAGAAACTCAATGCCGCAATTGGAAAAAAAGTTGCAATAGTGGCAGATGACCTTACAACAACAAATCCAAAAAGATTGGCAAAGGCAATTGAAACAAAAAGCGGCAGTGCGACAATAATAAAGCTGAACCAGATTGGCACTTTAAGCGAAACCTTGGAAACCTGCCTATTGGCAAGAAAAAACGGCTGGATAACAATAATTTCCCATCGGGGAGGCGGAGAAACAAATGACACTGCAATGGTAGACCTTGCAGTTGCAGTAAACAGCGCTTTTATAAAAGTCGGGCCGTCAAGAGGGGAGCGAGTTTGCAAGTACAATAGGTTAATGGAAATAGAGGAAACTCTTGGAAAAAAAGCGGAAACAGCGGGAAAAGAATTCAGGAAAATAAATTAAAAAAAAGTTTTTCAGAAATGTTTTTATACTATTTCCACTTATTTATTGTTTTATTTTAAAAAAAATTTTGTAATTTTGAACGAGGTGCTGCAATTGAATACAATGGTTCCAAAAAAAGTTTTTTTCACTAATGGCGTTGGTGTCCACAAGGAAAAACTCATGAGCTTTGAAATGGCTTTGCGCGATGCGGGAATTGAAAAATTCAACCTTGTTTCTGTTTCAAGCATTCTTCCGCCAGGCTGCCAGATTGAAGCAAGAAAAGCGGCCTTGAACACCTGAATCCTGGGCAGGTTGTTTTCTGCGTAATGAGCAGGAACGAAAGCAATGAGCCGAACAGGCTTATGGCTGCGGCAATTGGAATGGCAGAGCCTGCAGACAAAAACCAGCACGGATATATTTCTGAGCACCATTGCTTTGGCCAGACAGAGCAAACTGCGGGGGATTATGCTGAAGACCTGGCTGCAAGCATGCTTTCAAGCATTTTAGGAATAGAAGCTCCGAATGCAGTTGAATGGAAGGAAAAAGAGCAGTATTTCAAAATCAATGGCAAAATAGTGAAAACCTACAATTGCACGCAATCCAGCATTGGAACAAAAGGCGATGACTGGGTAACAGTGATTGCGGCGGCTGTCTTTGTGCCTTGACTATTTTTTCAAGTTTTTTCTTATTTTAACAAGGCTATCAGGTTTTGCGCTAAGCATAAATCCTTTGAAGCCACAATCAGTGCATTTCATTTCAGGGGAAATAGCCGCGCTGTCTTTTGAAAAGCCGTAAATAATTGGTTTCAGGTTTGTGGAGCCGCAAACAGGGCAATAAAGCAGTTCTCCCTTTTCTTCTTTGTTTGATTCAATAATCTGCTTCTCAAGGCTTTTCGCATTTGATTCAGAAAAATCCCGTGGATTTTTTTGCTTTTTCATAATCTCAGATTTTTATTTCTGTTTTTTCTCCAAAGGAAATTTTTTTTGCATTGTGGGTTTCCTGCAAATCCTTTGCAATTCCCGAAAATTTTTTTTCAAGCACGAGTTCCGCAATTTCGTCCCTTAGGCCTTTGCCGGCCTCTTTTTTTGCTTTCCAGGCTGCGCTGTCAAGCTCGCACAATTCCTGCGCAGAAAAAGAAAATTTTTGTTTTTTTCCAGGTTTTGGGAATTTTTCAGAATGAATGTCTTTTCCGTTGTTCAAATCCGAATAAATCCTGAAAGCAAGCATTGGCAGTATTGGAGAAAGGATTTTGAGCATTGTTTCAAGGCAATAATACAAAGTAGAAACAGCAGCTTCCTGTTCTGCCTTTGAAAAGGTTTTTTTGTCGTTGTAAGCGCGGCTTTTTGCAATTTCCAAATAGTGCGATGCAAATGTTTCCCACAAAAAATTTTTTATTTTTACTGCAGGGCCGTGAAAATCATATTTTTCAAAGCAATCTGAAGAAAAGGCAGTAATTTCATCCATTTCCTGGATTATCCACTTGTCAATTTCCCTTGGCTTTGTTTTTGCTTTTTGCTTTGGCCTTGGAAAAAGAGAAATGAAGCGCGCAACATTCCAGAGCTTTACAAGTGTTTTTTGGGCTCCCGCAATCCTTTCAAAACTGCACCTGAAATCTGTTTTTGTCAAATCCCCTTCAATTGCACTCCACAATCTAAAGGGTTCGGCACCGAATTTTTCCAGTACCTGGTGGGGGTCAATAATGTTTCCCTTGCTTTTGCTCATTTTGTTTCCTTTTTCGTCAACAATGTGGTAATTAATCCAGGCATCCCTGAAAACGCATTTTCCAGTAAGCAGGTAACATTTGAGCACTGTGTAATAAAGCCAGGTCCTTACAATTTCTTTTCCCTGGGGCCTTAAAGTGCAGGGAAAAGAATTTTTGAAAAATTTTTCGTTGCGTTCATAGCCCAAAATAAAAAGCGGGCTTATTGAGGAATCAAACCATGTGTCAAAAACCCTTTCCTCGCCTTTGAATTCCGTTGCTCCGCATTTGGGGCATTTTTTTGTGGGAGGGGAGTCTTTCCATGGCTGGTAATATTTTCCTTTTAGCGGGAGAAAAGGCGAGGAACATTTTTTGCAGTACCACAAAGGAATTTCAGTTGCATAATATCTTCTTCTTGAAATCGGCCAGTCAATTGAAACAGAATCAATCCAATCCAAAAGCATTTGCCTGCTTTTGGAGTCAAAAAAATTTATTTTTTCCGCAAGCTCTTTCATTTTGCCCTTGAATTTCACCTGTTCAAGGTAAAATTCCTGCATTGAAATGAATTCAATTTCGTCCTTGCTTCTTTCACAAATTGGAGTCCTGTGGGCAACATCCTTTTGGCCAGCAAACAAGCCCCTTGTTTTCAGTTCTTCAATCATTTTTTGCCTTGCCTCACGCACACGCAGCCCCTGCAAAAACCCTGCATTGGAATTCATTTTTCCGTCAGAGCCAATTGCAATTACTGGCTGCAGATTCATTTCCCTGAAAAAGCGGATGTCTGAAAGGTCTCCAGCGGAACACATCATTACCAAGCCAGTGCCTTTCCCAATTTCCGCCATTGGATGCGCTTTTATTGGAATTTCTTTTTCAAAAATCGGGGAAACAGCTGTTTTTCCTTCAAGATGCCTGTATCTTTCATCTTCTGGATTGAATATTACCATTCCACAGGTGCAGACAAGCTCAGGCCTTGTTGTCCCAATGATTATTTGCTCGCCAGTTTCTTTCACCTTAAAAACAATGTCACTGAATTTGGAGGGCAAATCCGCATACTCCACTTCCGAATCCGCAATTGTTGTCCTGCAGCCAGGGCAATAATTCGTAATTCTTTCATCTTCATAAACAAGGCCTTTTTTGTAAAGGTCAATAAAAGTTGCCTGTGTAATTGCCCTGTATTCCGGAGAATCAGTAAGGTAAAGCGAACCAATTTCTTTTCCCTGCTTTAAAGAATTAAAGCTAATGCCAAGCTTCAAAAAAGAATCAATTGATTCAGAGCTGCTTTCTTCAAGAACCTGCCTGCACTTTGCAATAAATTCTTCGCGCGGAATTTCGTTAAGCCTTATTTTAAACTTTTTTTCAGCAGCCATTTCAATTGGCAATCCGTTCCTGTCAAGGCCAAGCGGAAAAAGCACTTCAAAGCCCTTCATTCTCTTGAAGCGCGCAAAAAAATCCATTAAAACATAAGTTGTTGCCTGCCCGATATGAATTGGAGTGTTGACATAAGGCGGAGGAGTATCTATTGAAAACACTTTTTTCTTTGAAGCAGAATTGAATTTATAAGGGAAATTTTTCTGCCAGTTTTCAATAACTGCCTGTTCAATTTCCTTGGACCAGGATTTCTCATCAATAGCCAAAAAACCACTCAAAAAACAATTATAAGAAAGAATTTAAAAAAGCACTCAAACGAGAATTGTCAATCCTGCTCCATCTTCGCGTTCTGCCAGAAAGCCCTTATTTCCATTTTGAGTTTTTGCGTTGAATCAACTGTTTTGATGTATGGCTTCAGATAATCCGGAATTGACTTGAAATAAAAGTCCCCCAAAAAAAAATCCCGAACATATCTCCTGTCAGCAAGAGTGATTGTTTTCGGGCTTGTCAAATCCCTTGTAATCCTGCCCATTAATTGCACAGCAGTGTGGACTGCTTTCCCGTTAATCAGCCTGCCTGCCTCTGATTTGCCGTATTTTTTTTCAAGGTAATCTTTTCTCTGCTTGAAATAAAAATCGGAATAGTCAGGCAATGGCAGGCCGATTATTATGCAATTGCGCATTCTTTTTGCCTTGTTTGTGCTTCTCGCATGCTTTGTCCTTATGTTCAGTACGTATGTTTTTTCAGGCAAAAGGTTTTCCGCTTGTTCGGCATTTTCCAAAAAAGGCAGTTCTTTCAGGATTTTTTCCGCTTCAAAAGAATTGCAGCAGCTCACAAGCAGGGAATTGTCTGCCTGCCTGATTGCCTTTATTTTTTCAATGTATTCAAAAAAATTCCTGTCCCTTGCCTTGTAGGTTGAGTCAAGCTCTGTGTCAATCAAAACCAGGAGATTTTTGTGGGGCATGCTTGCCGCCTTGAAAATTTTTGTTTCTTCAGGATTAAGGCCAAGCTCTTTCTGGAACAAAACAGAATCCCCGAGAGTGGCTGAAAAAAGAATTGCGCTCTGGAATTCCTTTAGCGTGGAGTAAAGAGTCATTCCGTTTGCAAGGACAATGCTGTTTATTTCAAACGGCTTTACAATTATCCTGTTTTTTGCCTTTGAAATAAAAGACAGGTATTCGGAAGAATTTTTTATTTTTTCAAGGTGTGCAAGGAAAATATCCGGCCTTGCGCTTGCTTTTTCAAATTCTTCGGAACCGGAAATTGCTTCTGCAACAGTTGAAAGGTTTTCAATTATTGTTTCAAAGCCAATGTTTCCCTCGAGGCCCTGTTCTCTTGCATTTTCCCTGAATTTTTTTACAAAAAAATCAATTATCACTTGCGGTTCCAAAGGCCTTTCAGGATTGTTTTTCTGGATAAACTCAGAAGCATGCCGAATGAATTCTGAAAGGAATTCAATGTCTGTTTCCTGCAATTCCCCGCTTGAAAGAAGAAGGCCTGCCTGCTTGGAAAGCCTCTGGAGGCCCTGCAGGCCAAGTTGTACCTGAAAATCAGTGTAAAGCCTTTCCACAAGCATGTCTGCTTCGTCAACAAGCAATACGAATTCCTTTGGATTGATTAATTTTTTGAGGATATGGAAAATTCCAGTGAAGCACCAGAAATAATCCAGGATTACAATGTCTGCCTCTTCAATCATTTTTTTCATTATTTCGTAAGAGCACAGCCCTTTTGAATCGCAGGTTTTCTGGAAAGCCTGGAAAAACAAGGGCTCTTTTTCAATCAGGCCTGAGCCGAAAAATTTTTGCGGATTTTCAGTCACTGTTCTCTGCAAATTGCTAATTGTGGAGCTTGCTTCTTTTGAAAGCATCCTGTTTTTTGAAAAAGTATTGGAATAATATTCACAGTCCTTTTTGTATTTCACTGCATTCAGGCAGGCCTCGTGGCTGAAAAAATCCTTTTCAAATTTCCTGCACATGACCTGCTTGCCGCGCAAATCAGCAATCCTGATTTTTTTGCCCTTGACCTTGTTTATTTTCAGTGCTTCCGCTGTTGCTGCGTTTCTCGCGGAATAAGTGGGGGTTAAAAGCAGAATTTTTTTTCCTGCAGCGAGGACAGGCGCAAAAGTTGCAATTGTTTTTCCAAAGCCGCAATAAGCCTCGAACAGGCCTATTGTTTTGCTTTCAACAACCTCTGAAACAAAATCCATTGCGTTTATCTGCAAGGGCTTGAATTCTTCATAAGGAAAAAAATCTGAATAATCCTGCTCCATAAGCAAATAAGAGCAAAACAAAAAAATTTAAACCAAGCAGAAGCGGGTTTCCGCTGATTTCAGAAGAATTTGTCTATCATAGCCTGCTTTTCGCCTCCCATACCGATCTACAGGTGCAAGTCCCACTGGTTAATGAAAAGAAGGAAGCTAACGAGAGTTTGTTTGCAGTGAATTAAAGAGTTTTTAGATTGCGTTTATTTTTTTGTGTTTTAGGTCTTTTGATTTCCAGTATTTTTTTGTGAAGTTGGTAACTTTGGTTGTATTGAATTTTTTGCAGCTGTAGACATCTACTGTGAAGAAGTTGCAGTGTCTCCAGGCGTATACGTGGCTTCCGCTTTCAGTCCATGCTACAAATCCGTTTAATTCAAATAATTTGACTTCGGGGTTATCCCATTTATCCGGAGGCCAGGAATAAGGCCCTGAAAAAATTCTCATTTCACACACTTTTGAAAGCTTGTTTAAATAATCTCTAATTGTTTCGCCATCAGCTTGAATTGAATAATGTCCTTCAATAATCAGTCTTTGCCTGTAAATTTTTGGTTCTAAATCAGCCATATTAACACAAAGCGTTTAACAAAATATAAAACTATTTTTTGAATTAATTTTATGAAAATTGTCCAGTGTCTGCTGTTTTTTCTGTAATTCCTGCTTTATTTTTTGTAAATGTCGTCATGGTGCCTGAATTTGTCAAAAAGAATGAAATTCTCTTTTTTAAAGACCTTGAACAGCAATACAAAGCTTTTTGCAATGTGCACTCTTTTGTACTCTTTTAAGTCATGGCGAAGATTTTTGTAGTGCTCTATTGTTGTTTCATCAGAGTTTGCTATTTCTATTATTTTTTTGTTCAGTATTTCGCATGTCTTCCTGTCTCTTTTTGACAGAATTTTTATTTCTGCCTTAAGCTCATCAGACAAGCCGAAAGAGAAAGGCATTTATTCGCCTCTGCAAAGCTTGTCCAGTTCCTTAATGCTGGTTTTCCTGAAACCGTATTTTTTTATGTGCCTTTCGCATGATTCAATTACTTCCCTAATAACTTCTTCCCTGACTTCTGGTTCAACAAATTCTTCGCCGCAAAGCTCAGCAAACTTGTCAAGCGCTTCTCCCTTGTCTTTCAGGCCATACCTCTCCTTTACAACCCCGATTACCCTGTTGGTATAATCTTTTACTTTCACATTCACTGCAACAGTTTTCTGCATATAACTTAACCTAACATAAACTTAGTCAAACTAATTAAATAGCTTTCGGCAGGAGCAGTTTTTTAAAGTCCTGGCTACCAGGACTGGCAAAGAGCCAACTCTGACAGGGCAAAGCAGGTCTATACCCTTTTTAATGTTTCTTGGCACATTTTTTTCATGGCCCAGTTAACTCCCGAAATCATAGTTTTCAGAGGAAAAAATGCTTTCAAAAAAGCATTTACTGATTTGATTCAGGTAGGCAAACCATTTGTTGGATGGGGAGCAACAGACCGGGCAATGGAAATCGATCCAGAGTTTACCCAATGGTATTTGAAGGAAAGGGAAAAGAAAGGCATCACAGCCAGGCAATTATATGTAGAAGGCAGGGGTTTCCTAAAAAGCGCATTGTCTGAATTCAAGCCGATTCCGCCAGAATACGCAGGGCCTGCAACTACCCTAATATACGGGGACAGGGTAGCAATATTCTTGTGGTTTCTTAAGCCAATTTTTGTTTTTGTTATAAAAAGCAAGGAAACTGCTTCTGCATACCGCGCCCATTTCGATTTCTTATGGAATACTAGAGTTTTCAATTTTGACGAGATTTTGCATAGCGGCTTATTGCAAAAAGAAATTAGGGAAAGATTTTTTGACAAAAAAATGGCTGTAGTTAGAAGGAAAAAAAGCTTCATTTTAATGACTGATGAAAAAGGCCAAACCACAGTTGAAAGAATCCTTTTGCTCCCACCGCGCGGCACAACTTCCGGAGCCAACACAGGAGTAAAAGAATTTGATTCAATTAATTCTCATCCTGAAGCATTGAAAGCGTGGGTGACGATTCTTGGCGGAGTTGCCCCTGGAAGAAACGGTTACAGCCATATAAAAAATTGTGTCAAGTTTTCCTATTCTGATTCTGTTGAGAAAAGAAAATTAAATACCGCAATATTTTCATCTCATAGCCCGCCTATTCCTGTATTGCGCCCTAATGGTTTTGGCTTTTGGCATTCTTTTACAAACTTGTCTAATGAATGGATTGTGTTGTTTTTGAAAAAGGAATTACGGCCAATTAAACAGGCAAATTTTCCAGAACTTCTTTCTGTTTTTAGCCAAATCGAACAAGAAAAAATCAAGCTGTCTCTTCAAGCAATAACCAATTATGGAGATGAAGTTTTCAACAAAGAGTCACAATCAGTTGATGCACTCTGCTCTTATTCTGAAGAAAAAATATTGCCCATTCTAATAAATGCGTTAAATATAGAAGAACGCGGAAAACATGAACAATGCACAGTTTTTGCAATTATATTAAAAATTGCAAAAAAAGATCCGCAGACTGCCATGGATATTGTTCTCTCAGCCAGAAAAGAACAAACAGCCCCGGATTTTTATTTGAAAGAGCTTGAGAAAAAAATAGGCAAACTACTGCTCAAAAAAAGGTAAGAATCAGCAACTTAACAAAATTTGTCAATTGTCTGCTGTTTTTTCTGCAGTCCCTTTATTTTTGCTTTGGGATTGCCTATTTCAAAATCAAGGTGGAAAAATTCAAGCCCGTATTTTTCAAGAAGCTCATGCGCGTTTTTCCTTATATCCGGGGCAATCAAAATCCCCCTTGTTTCTATCCCCTTGAGATTTTTGACCTGGTCCATGTAACGCTTCAATTGCTGCACAGCATTAAAATCTGCCTGCCTGCGTTTCAGTTCAATTACAACAAGCCTGCCTTTTGAATCCTCTGCGAGAATATCAACAAGGCCTTTGCGCAGCACTTCTTCCTGGTTCAGGGGTTTTAAGCCTTTTTCAAGAAAGCCAAGGTCCTGCATCAACTCATCGCTTAACTCTTTTTCAGAGCCAAAAAGTCTTATGTCGGAAACTGAGTCCATTTCATATGCCCTTACGTCATCAATGCAATAAAAAACAGCCTTTATTATTTCCCTCGGCTTTGCCTTGCGCGCAGTAATCACAAGAGTGTTTCCCTCGATTTCATTTGAAACAGATGCATTCATCATGTAATTAGCAGGCCTCAAAAGCCTGTTCTGGTGAATTGCAAAAGAAGAATCCCCCTTAATCATTAACAGGCGTTTTCCCTTTGGAAGCTTGCTCGCAGCCCTGCCCCAGTATTCAACATAGCATTTAAAATAGTAACTGTTAGACCCCCAATTTTTGGATTTTTTACTAGAATTTGTCCAAGGTTTGCTGCTTCTTCTGTAACCCTTTGATGTGCGCTTTTTCTTTGCTTGAGGGCTTTAATTCAAAATCTATTTTTGCGAATTCCAAACCATTTTTTTCTAATAATTCTAAGGCATTTTTTCTTATGCTTGGAGCCAATAGTATACCTCTTGCTTTGCAGTTTTTGATTGATTGAACTTCTTGCATATACCTTTGCAATTGGGTTACGCTCGCATAGTCAGCTTGCCTACGCTTTAGCTCTATAACCACCAAGTGGCCGTGTTTGTCTTCTGCAATAATGTCCGCTATTCCTTTTCTGAAATGCTCCTGCTGGTTAATTGGCTTTAATCCTGGTTCTATCATAGACAAGTCTTCCATTAAAATGTCATTCAAATCTCTTTCAGAACCGCTTAGCCTTAGGTCGTCGCTGATTTCCATTTCATATGATTGAACATCATCAATTTTGTCAAACATTACAGTAATAATTTCTCTCGGATTAAGCCGCTTTGCAGTTAAAACAGCCCCCTGTTTTGTCGATTCTATTGTTATGCTTGTGTTCATCATGTAATTTGTGGGCCTGACTAGCCTATTTTGGTGAATGCTAATAGAATTATCCCCCTTGATTAAGACAAGTCTTTTACCCTTGGAAAGCTTGCTAGTGGCTCTGCCAACGTAATCAACTTCGCAGGAGCCAAAAATAGTAACCAAATGCTTCCTGCTAAGTCCCATTTTGATTTTATCAATGGCAAGAACCCAATCCATAGACTAAAAACCTATTCAAAAAATTGGGCAGAAAACCTTTTAACACAAAAAGCCTACCTATACGCTTTAACAAGCCTAAGAATAATTTCCTCGTAAGTCTCGCCTTTCTTACCCAAATCCTTGAGCTTATCCCTCGTATCCGGGCTCAACTGAATAGTAGTAACACCACTTCTATACGGCATACGCTTTACATAATGACTATAGGTGTTAATATATGTTGCTGTTTCTAGCTTATACAATTGGGATGCTGTCTGAGTAAGTTTTTCCATCCGAAATTTCTTCCATTAGGGCTGAAATTATGCTGGTTATTTTCTCTGTTGTATTGCAATAGAATTTTTCGATCTCAATAAAGGGATTCCCCTTCTCTTTGTAGATTCTATCCCAATTCTCTTCATACGAAAGTAGTTTACCCCCTTTGCTAACGGGCACCCCTGCAGCGAGAGTTGGATCTGAAGGTATTTTTATAGCTATTTGCTTGCCAGCTTCTTGAACTGGCATTACATGAATCATAGATCTGTGTTGAATTATATCTCGATATTCCTCAAACCAATCAATCCATTCTTGAATATCTTTTCCATCTAATTTTTGTGCGAGATTGGCATTCTTTCTATTTAATTTTTTTAAGAATTCTTTCTCTTTTTTATTTGAGAACCTCATCCCAATGTCGTATTTGTCACATTTAAGATCATAAAAATAGTTTAAACACCAACAAACATTATCCAATATTGCGCAAGTATTAACTATGTAAGCAAAAATGAAAACCCTAAGTAGAAATAGACTATCATTATTTGCTGGAAGTGCATTCAATTCCATTGCTGTCCTTTCTTGAAAACAAAATATTTCGAGGCGTTTTCTCAATGCATCATAGTATTCTCCGAAATAAAGCTTATTCGAGTGGGAAATCTTGGAAGTATCTGGCCTCAAAGTAGGGATTTTGAACTTCTTTTTTACTAACGCCAAGTAATAGAAGTCCAAATTCATTGTAGTTTTATTGACTGTATACTTTTTTGGAATTTGCAAGTACATTCTATTTTAATTAGTCGCGATTTTTTAATAAGCCTTTGTTATTGGAGCTAATGATAAATCGCGTATGTGTATTCTTTTTTTGGTTCGAGTTTTTCAATATAAATATTCAATTGCTTTAACACTTGCTTTACTTCCAAGGGTTCTTTGACCAAAACCTTGTTTTTATTATCAAACAACCGTGTTTGTTTTTCAGAAACTTTTATCAAATACTCTTTCTCTTCCAGGGCCTCGTTTTCATTGCTGAGCATTTTGTCCAATTCTTCCGGAAGCTTCTGCAAAAAACAAATCTTCCTATTCACAAGCTTCTCATAAATCTTTGGAAAATCCTTAATGTAAAAAGTCACTGGGTCAGCATTAGTGCAAAAAACAATTTTTTCACGCGCCAAATCCTTTAAAACAGAATAAATCTTGTTATGAGAAATCAAAGTCTCTTGAGACAATTCTTTTGCAGTCTTAATCCCCCCAGACAACAAAGCAACGCACGCCTTTGCATGCAACAAACCAAAATTCGGCACTAACCCTTGGAATAACTCCCGAAACCTCAAAACCCGCTCATCCATACATTCTCTGTATATAACTACTTCACTCAGCCGCATTAATATAACTGCGGTTGAATTACAATCAACCTACCGGTTGAACAAATTCTAGAAAGAGCATATTGCCATTATGGCTAGGTGGCTAAACACAACCCCAACCCAAAAAGTATATATTTAAAAACTATGACGCTCCATAATATGTTTATTGATTCTTATGGCAAAGGCAGATATTAGAAAGGCAGCTATTTTGGATTTAATCAAAAAACATGAAAAACCAATAACCCCTGAAGAGATTGCCAAAAAAATAGGAATTTCTTGGAATACTGCAGAAAAGTACTTGCAAGAACTCAAAGAAGAGGGTATCGTCGAGCTTCAAAAAGTTGGCGGTCAAAACCTATTTATCCCGAAAGAAAAAGCAACTTCCAAATTAACCCAACAAGAGCTTGAAACTCACCTCTGGAAAGCCGCAGACATTTTGCGCGGTAGCATTGATTCTTCAGATTATAAAAATTACATTTTTGGAATGCTTTTTCTCAAACGCTTAAATGATGTGTTTGAAGAAGAAGCTGAAAAAATCGAAAAAGAAATGGGCAACAAAAAAGCTGCCTGGGAAGACCCAGATGAACACCAATTTTTTGTTCCGCCGCGCGCACGCTGGGAAGAGCTGCGCAAAACAACCAGCGACATTGGTGCAGCAATAAACAAAGCTAACGAAGCACTGGAAGAACAAAACCCCTTACTTGAAGGGGTATTAGGAGTTACTGATTTCAACAACAAAGACCGCCTGCCAGACCGCGTTTTATCAAAACTTATTTTACACTTCAGCGCGTATCGCCTGCGAAACTCCGACCTTTCCGAACCAGACTTGCTTGGCCGGGCTTACGAATATTTGATTAAACAATTTGCTGATGATGCAGGGAAAAAAGGCGGAGAATTCTACACCCCCCAAAAGGTGGTGCAATTAATTGCTCACTTGCTCAAACCGGAAGAGGGAATGCGAGCTTGTGACCCATGCCTGGGCAGCGCCGGAATGCTGATTGAAATAGTGCGGTATTTACGAGAGCACAAGAAAAACCCGCAGAACATTTCACTTTATGGCCAAGAAAAAAACCTTAATACTTGGGCAATCTGCAAAATGAACCTGTTATTGCACGGCGTACTTGACGCCAGAATAGAAAAAGGCGACACATTACTGACGCCAAAATTGCTTGAAGACAGACAACTAATGCTCTTTGATCGAGTAATCGCCAACCCAATGTGGAATCAGAATGAATGGGGCAGAGATGAACTAGTCAAAGGAGACCCATATGGCCGCTTTTCCTTTGGCTTGCCTCCACAAAAAACTGCGGATTGGGCTTGGATTCAACACATGTTTGCAACACTAAAAGATAATGGCCAACTCGGAATTGTACTTGATAATGGGGTGTTGTTCCGTGGAGGGCAAGAAGGCACAATTAGACAAAAATTCTTGGAAAAAGATTTTATTGAAGCAGTAATTTCATTGCCAGCAAACCTTTTCTACAATACCCCCTCACCAGGTTGCATTTTGATTATTAATCGTGCAAAGGAAGCCAAGCGCAAAGGCAAAATCTTGTTCATTTATGCAGCCAACGATTTCGAAGAGGGCAAAGCTCAGAACTTTTTGAGAGATTCAGACCTCGAAAAAATTTGGAATGCTTTTGACGAATTCAAAGACATTGAAAAATACGCAAAAGTTGCAACACTCAAAGAAATTGGAGAAAACGATTACAATCTAAATGTCACGCGCTACGTTGACATTACAGAACAGGAAGAAAAAATCAATGTGAAGGAAGCATACTTAAAACTAAGATCAAATGAACTAAAAAGAAACGAAACTGAAAAAGAACTGGAAAAATACTTAAAGGAGTTAGGGTATTATGACTGATGAAAAGACTCCTGCGCACGACATGAAACTCGGGGAGCCCTATGAATCGCTAGCAGAAGAAACAGTCTATTCTGAAAAAAATCGTTCAGGAAAAATCTTTGCGGCAAAAAATAAAAAAACTGGCGAAGAATTTGTCCGTTTTTTATCCGACTCCAAAAAACCTAGGCGTGGCGGTTCTAAGTGGTTTAAAAATTATGGTTTTAATCTCCACACTTTGGCACATCTAGAGTCAGTCCTTTTTTTCCTTAAAAAGATAGCCAAAGTTGTCGGTTGGAAACCAACCATTGAAGACGAGGTTCAACAGCTTCAGATGGAGCTCCATGAAAAACAGCAGCTAATTGAAAATTATCAAATTCGCCAAAAGGATGTAGAGCAACAACGTGACGATGCGCTTAAAAAAGTTGCTGAAAAAATAATCGAATTGAGTAAAACTCGACTTCCAGACTTTAAAAACGATGTTGAAGAATTAGATACTAAAATTAAAAATGTTAAAGTAAAAAAAATATCAGAAGCTGATTTACAAGAGTTTCTTTATGCGCATTCCTGGCTTTTTGGGCTTGAATATATCACGGCCGAGCCGCAAAAATTAAGGGGAGCATACAGCAAATTTGATTTTTACCTTGAACGGTATAATAAAACTAATGATATCGTTGAAATAAAATTAATCTCTGATGAAATAACTAATTCCGATGGAAGCGTATCTGCTAAAGTTATCCAAGCAGTCGACCAGCTAATTAATTATATGGAATCAGCAATCGCCGCTGCACATAGCACAGTAATAGCTGATGAAGAAGGAATTAACGAGCTTCGACCACGTGGAATTGTTATCATTGGAAACGATGCAACACCCGAAGCAGTAAAAAAAATCAGAAAGTGGAACTACCAATTATCTCACATTAAGATTATGACTTATGAAGAAGTTTTGACTCAAGGGAAAGCAATTATTGATAATATTGAGGGAAAGTATGCTCAAACAAAAGTTCAAACAAACTGAATCTGGAAAAATACCAAAAGATTGGGGCATTTTAGATTTAACTGATGCTGGAAATTTAAAAACTGGAAGCACTCCAAGCACCAAAGTAAAAGATTACTGGGACGGAGATATTCCTTGGATGACTTCAGGGGACGTACACCAAGGGTTAATTATTAGAACGACAGGATTTATTTCAGAAAAAGGAATGCAAAATTCGAACACAATATTATTGCCTAAAAAAACAATTGTTATTGCATTGAATGGCCAGGGGAAAACAAGGGGCACAGTTGGAATTTTGGGAATTAGTACAACCTGCAACCAATCTATAGTTGGGATAATTCCAAATGAACATAAAATAGTCCCAGAATATCTTTACTATAATTTGCAATCGAGGTATTCTGAGTTAAGAAATTTATCAGGAGCAGAAGGAAGAAATGGCCTGAACATGAAATTATTAAAAACAGTTAAAATTTCAACTCCTCCGTTGATTGAACAATCACATATTGCATCTGTTTTGTTTTGTATTGATTCTGCTATCCAACAAACCGACGAGGTTATTGAGCAAGCACGCAAGCTGAAAAAAGGTTTAATGCAAGAGCTTTTGACGCGAGGAATTGGGCACAAAAAATTCAAGGAAACCGAGTTCGGAGAAG
>JAQTNI010000030.1 GCA_028713935.1 Candidatus Iainarchaeum sp. | reverse complement strand
AGGCTGAACAGCGTCTAAATGTCAAGCGGCATTTAATGCTGGGGTTGTAATGGGCTCGATTATATGGGGGGTCCATCATTTATATGGACATTCCATCGTCTGGGCTGGCTAACACTGCATTTGATCCCTCCAAAGCGTTGCATCCAGGGGTCATTCGATCGCTGAAAGTTTATCCTGCGCCTAGAATGGATGCAACAACAGCATGGCTGCAAGGCTCTGGTTCAATGAAACAGAAGCAATGAAGCTTTTTGAACAATCTTATGCAAAAGAAGGCATAAAAATATTTAGAATAAAAAAAGATGCCATTGCACAGGCTTTGGCAAAAACATAACCTGGCTTCTTGAAAGGAGTGTTTTTTTTGAAACTATTTTTAATTGTGATAGTAACTGCAATAATAGCGTCTTTTCTGATTACAAATTATGTGTTGCCCCTCTGGATAGAAAGGATGAAAAAAAGGGGCATGACTGGAAAAGACCTGAACAAGGCTGGCAGGCCTGAAATCGCTGAGCTTGGCGGAATTCCTGTCTGGCTTGGAATATCCTTTGCAATAATGCTTGCAATTTTTTTCTCCACTTATCTTCACTGGATTGAATTCAATTTGACATACCTGCTAGCGGGTTTTGCAACAATTTTTTTGGTTTGCTTTTTAGGCGTGATAGATGACCTGATCGGATGGAAAGACGGGATAAGGCAATGGCAGCACGCGCTTATTCCCCTGTTTGCCGCGCTTCCGCTCATGGCAATAAAAATTGGGAATCCCGCAATAAAAATCCCTTTTCTTGGCCTGCTGCCAAACGAATTCCTGATTCCATTTTTCGGGCTTGTTTCATTCGGCGTGGTGTATTCCCTGTTCCTTGTGCCGATAGGAGTGACAGGGGCAAGCAATGCAACAAACATGCTCGCAGGCTTAAATGGCCTGGAAGCGGGATTAGGGGCAATAATTGCATTGACTCTGTTAATAATTTCCTTTTTATACGGGCAGATTGAATCAACAATAATTGCAGCCGCAATGCTTGGCGCATTAATCGCTTTTTTGCGTTACAATTGGTTTCCCGCAAGAGTTTTTGGAGGAGACAGCCTTACTCTCATGATTGGAGCCGGAATAGCAACAATTGTCATTCTCGGCAACATGGAAAAAATCGGGGTTTTGCTGATGGCGCTTTTCTTTGTGGAATTGCTTCTCAAGGCGAGATACAAAATGCAGGTTGAATCTTTTGGAATCCCGCAAAAAAACGGCATTCTTAAAGCGCCTGGAAAAAAAAGCGGTTCCCTTACCCATGTAATAATGAAACTCGGGAATTTCAATGAAAAACAAGTTGTAATAAGAATCCTGGCAATCCAGGCAGCAATAAGCATAATCGTGTTTGCAATGTTTTTGCTTAAGATAAACTACTGAGCGGAGTTTTGATGAAAATCTGTTTGGCCTGCTCTGCAGGCGGGCATTTGACTGAATTGCTGCAGCTTGAAAAAGCCTGGCAGGGAAAAACACATTTTTTTGTTTCAGATTACAGGGGCAATGCAATAGGGCTTTCAAAAAAAGAAAAAGTTGTTTTTGTTGAATGCCCGCGCAGAAACCCTTTAAAACTGGCAAAAAACTTTTTGCAGGGCCTGACAGTTCTGCTCAGGGAAAAGCCCGATGTGATAATCAGCACTGGGGCTGACACAGCAATTCCGATTTGCCTGCTTGGAAAATTGTTTTTCAAAAAAATAATTTTTATTGAAAGCTTCTGCAGGGTCAAGGGACCGAGCTTAAGCGGAAAAATAATGTACAAAATTGCAGACGCCTTTTTTGTCCAGTGGAAACAGAACCTGGAATTTTTTCCAAAGGCGAAATTCGAAGGAAGTGTTTTTTGATGAAGATTTTTGTCAGCGTTGGGACTCATGCGCAGCAGTTCAACAGGCTTCTGAAGGAGATGGATTTGCTGCTCGGGGAGAAAAAAATAAATGCGGAAGTTTTTGCGCAGGCGGGAAATTCAGATTATGAGCCTAAAAATTTTGCTTTCAAAAAATTTTTGGATGAAAAAGAATTTGTTGAAAAATTCGGCTGGGCAGACATTGTAATCTCGCATGGCGGCGCAGGGACAATAATAAATGCAATGCTGAACAAAAAAAGGCTTGTAATTGTGCCGAGAATGAAGAAATTTGGGGAGCATACAAACGACCACCAGCTTGATTTGGCTGAAGCGCTTGAAAAAGAAGGCAGGGCGCTTGCAGTTTTTGAAATCAAAGAGTTAGGAACAAAAATCAGGGAAGCCGAAAAATTTTCGCCAAAAATCGCTTCAGACAAGGAAGGGCTTGTCAATGCAATAAAGGAATTTTTGGAGAAGAAAAAATGAATATTCTTGAAGACAGGAGGATAATAATTGGCTGTGCAGCAGTGTTCGCCTTAATGTTTTTTCTCTTTTACCCGAATTTTTACCATTACCCTGACGAACAGACATATTTGAGGAACGCTTACCTGATTTTCACTGGAAAAATGCTTATAACAGACCCCCTTTACTCTTATGGCTATGCCTTCAATGGAAGCGCATATGTAAGCGCTTATCCTCCGCTGCATTCAGTGCTTATCGCGCCTTTTGCGCTGTTCGGCTGGCAATTCAGCTTTTTATTGGGATTAGTGCTGCATTTAATCAATCTTTTTATTATTTACAAAATACTCAAAAAACTTGATTTGCCCGCAATTTTCAGCCTGCTTTACCTTTTTTTTCCCGCAATTGCCCTGCTTTCAACAACTCTTGAGGCGGAAATGTCATCAATAACATTTGTTCTCCTTACGGCCTATTTTTTCCTGCGCAATGACAATAAGGGATTTGCACTGGCGGGTTTTTTTGCTGGCATTTCTGTTCTTTCGCGCTATACAAACGCCGCAATTGCGCTTGCATTCCTGATTGCAATTTTCATTGACAAAAAAAAGGTTTCAAAGGCATGGCTTTTCATTGCTGGCGCTGTTCCGGGCGCTGCAATAACACTGGCTTTCAACAGCTTTTTGTATGGAAGCCCTTTTGCAACAGCATACTCTGTGCTGGGATACGCATCGTTCACGCTTCAGGATTTCCCATTGAAAGCGGCATACTATGTTGCGCTGCTGTCTGTTATTTTCCCTTTAATGTTTTTTGCAATGTTTTTCTCAAAAAACAGGCTGCGCAATGCAACAATAATTTCAAGCATAATTTTTGTGCTGCTCTGGGGAAGCTATTTTTTCTTTTACCCGAGGTTCAGGCTGGAAGATTTGATAATAGGCGCTGATAAATTTGCGCCGATAGTGCCCCTGATGCTTGTTTGTTATGCGGAGTGCCTTTGGAGAATAATCCAAAAATTTTCCATTGAAAAATACATGGGAAAAATTGCTGTTGTTGCAATAATTCTTATGGTTGCATGCTCGGGCTTTGCAATGCTCAAGCACAAGGAAAAGCAGGATTTGAAATTCGAGGTTTTCAAAAAAATTTATTCGGAAACCCCTGAAGGCGCATTGATAATTGTTGACGAAAAAATTTCCTCTCTCTCTGGCAAATACAAGGAAACCCCTTTTACTGGAATGTTTTTCACTGAGTTTTTCGGAAACAGGAAGCTTGCAAGCATAAAAGAGGATTACACAAAGTACATTGTTGATGAAAAAAATACTTTTTTCATGGCAATAACAATGAACCCGAACATAACCGTTGAAATAACCCCTTTTGAGAAAAAATAAAAGGATTTCCTCAGTGGTTTTTTAAATGAACAAAGAAAAATTGTCAAAGCCTTTTCGGAGCGCTCGGCCATTGCCTCGCTTCCAAAAGCCTTGGGAAAAATTGTCAATTATCATGCCTGTTTTCAACGAAGAACGGACAATAAAAATTCTTCTTGAAAAAGTGATTGGGCTGGAATTGCCCATTGAAAAGGAAATAATAATTGTAAATGACGGAAGCACTGACAAAAGCCAGGCAATAATAGAGGAAATTGCAGTGAAAAACAGGGGCATTATTGCAATCGGCAAAAAAAACGGGGGAAAGGGCTCTGCAGTTGCGGCCGGCCTGAAAAAAGCAACTGGCAGCATAATGATTATTCAGGATGCTGACCTTGAATATGACCCGGAAGAAATTGGAAAGGTAATAGCCCCCATTCTCAATGGCAAGGCAAATGTTGTTTTTGGCTCAAGGTTTAAGGGAAAAATAATCGGAAAGCAGATAATCAGCCATTTGATAGGCAACAAGGTTTTGTCTCTTGCAACAGCAATTCTTTTTTTTCACAATATTTCTGACATGGAAACAGGATATAAGGCATTCAGGCGCGAAGCAATTAAGGGAATTGAGCTTCATTCAAAAAGATTTGATTTTGAGCCTGAAATTACCGCAAAAATTCTAAAAAATGGGCATGCAATTCTTGAGGTGCCCATAACCTACAGGGCAAGGACACACAAGGAAGGCAAGAAAATAAAAATAAGCGATGGGTTTGTTGCGCTGAAAACCCTTTTGAAATACAGGTTTTTTGATTAGCAATATGCAAAAAGTGCAGCGCTATTTGATTATTTCATACAATTTCAAATGCGCCCTGTATTCCCCTGAAAAGGCATTAGGAAATAGCCCTATTTCTTTTACAAGCCGTGTTTTTCCAAAATGGTTTGCGTCACAATACATGGAATTGCTTTCAATTGGGACCAATATATAATCCGGCTTGATTTCCTTGTTAAAATTGCTTTCTACTCCGGAACAATAAATTTTCAAATCCAGGTTTTTGTTTTCCAAGGAAAGCTCCTGGGAAAATGCCCCGGCGAGTGTTTTATTATTTGGAATCCCAAGATTTTTTGATTCAAGGTAAAGCGTGTTTGCCATAAAAGCAAAAGAAAGGATTATGAGGAGAATATTAATTCCAATAGCGGCATAAATTGCGCGCCTGAAAAAATTTTCAGTGATATTTATCCGCGAATAAAAAATCGCCAGTAAAATAATGCCTGCAAAAACAGCCAGTTTCAAAATGTCCTTTGAAATAACTGCGCCAAATTCGCCTGCCAGGACAAAAATTGCCTGAAATGCCGTTGTAAGAACCAGGCAGCCGACAAGAAAAGCGGCAACCCGATTGAACCGCAACAAGTACCACAAAACAGGCAATGCCACAATAAATGCAATTGGCAGGATAAAAGAATAATAATCTGGAAGTGTAACTGCAAAAACAGGATTAAAAAAAGAAAACAGGGCTATTGCAAGAGGCAAAAGCAGGAAAAATTTGTGCTTCTGTATTTTTCCGATCAAGTCCCTGAAGTTAATAGGCAGGACAGTCGGAAGCAATGCGGCAAGAATTGCCATTGGGGCTAAAAAAACAAAGAAGCGCCTGTCGGAAAAATCGCCAAAAGGCATTGCTGCAAGGCCAACAACAAGCCAGATTATGGAAGAATATTCCAAAAAATTTAATTCCCGTGTTCTTTTCTTTGCAAACAAGCCAAGCAGGAATAAGGCCGAAAATAAAAACAGCAGGTAAAAATCAATTCTTTGGAACAATGGATTTGTAAGAATAAAGAAAAAGTTCAGGAGGCTCGTTGTCCCGGGATTTGTAACCCCAAAAAAGCTCTGGGCAAAAGAAGGAAAAAAGGCAAAAATTGCGGCGTAGATTGCGGCGGCCGGAATAAGCGCGGCCGCAAAGTAAAAAACCTGCTTTATCTTCGCTCTTCCTTTAAAAAGCTCGAACAGCAGAAGGAATCCAAAAGCAGGGAGATAAAGAATTGCAGAAACCTTTAGGAGAACAGCGATTGCAAAGGCAAGCCCGGACAAAAAAAATTTTTTTTCACCGATAAGGTAAACCAAGAGCAGGAGGAAAAACAACTGGCCTGTTTCAAGCAGGCCGAGCCTGTTGAAAGCCAAAAAGGTTATTGAGGTCCCTGCAAGAACAACTGAAATCAGGGCTGTTTTTATATTTGAATATTTCTTGACAAAAAAGAACATTAACAGCAAAATAAGGCAACTGAATAAGGCCTGCACAAAACGCATTGCAAAAAAACCGACTCCAAATGCCTTGAATGAAAGGAAAAACAAAACAGTGCTCAAGGGGGACAAAATAAATGGATTCCAGTCATCCAGGGAAAACTGGCCGAACAGGGCAAGATTTTTTGCATTATGAATCCAGTAACCCTCGTCCCCGGCATCGCCTATTCTTTTAAGCAGCAGGGGATCCGACTCAAGCGAAATAAACCTCAGTGCAAACAGGGACAAAAAAAGAATTGTTACAATTATGAAAAATAATTTTTTTTCTTCCAAATTACCACGCAAAATCATTGGCTGACTGCAAGTAAATAAGCTGAAGAAAAGTAATAAAAACGCATTATAAAATAAAATTGTCACTTCAAAGAATCAAAAAAACGCGTCAAAAGCAGGCCCAGGTGCCTCGGGCTTTTTATTTCCTCAAACAGGTGCGCAATTATTTTAGGCCGCATATAAAAAAGGAGGTATGCTTTCCTTCTCAGATTCTGCAATTGCTGCCTTGTAATCCCCTCTGACACAAAGGCGACATCATGCACAAAAAACCTGTCAGTGTCAAGCTTGCCAAGCTTTTTTTCAGAAACAAGGGTGTTATAAATCTCGCTCCCGGGCAATGGCATAAAACCATTGAACTGCGCCCTTTGCAGAGGCAGTTCCAAGGCCAGTTTTATTGTGGAATTAATTTCCTCAATTGTTTCCCCGGGATAACCAATCATGAAAAAGCCCGTTACCTTGATATTGGTTTTCTTGAAAAGGCCCATTTTTTCCTTTATTTTTTCTATTGTGAGCTGTTTTTTGGTCAGGTTCAGTATTCTCTGGCTGCCAAATTCTATTCCGACTGCAACGCTGTAACAGCCGCTTTTCTCCATAAGTTTCAACAAGTCCGCGTCAAGGGTGTCAAGCCTCACTCCGGAAGGCAGGCTCCAGCTTATCCCAAGGTTTTTTTGAATCAGCGAACTGCAAAACTCCTCAACAAGATGCCTGTGCAGGGTGAAGTTTTCATCCTCTATCATTATTTCCTTGACTCCGTAATTTTTCTTCAAAAATTCTATTTCTTCAATGGCATTTTTTATTGAGCGTTTTCTTACCTTCAGGCCAGTGATTCTCTTGCCTGCGCAGAAAGTGCATTGGAAAGGGCAGCCCCTTGTGATTACCATGGGGGCAGTGGGAAAATTTTTTGCAAAAGCGCCGTGGGGAGCTTCGGGATAGCTGCGCGGATCCATAAGGCTCCAGGCGGGAAAGTCAAGCGAGCTCAGGTCATCGACAAAGGCGGGCGGGTTTGCAACTATTTTTTTTGAGTCACGCCAGATAAGGCCGGGAATTTTTTTAAGCCCGGCAAGATTCTTTTTGCCGGCATTGTTTTTCTTAAGCCAGTCAAGAAACTTTGCAAATCCGATTTCGGCTTCGGCGTGAAAGGCAAAATCCAGGTTTTTAAACTCTGCCATTGTCCCTATTGGATCGCATGACGGGTGGGAGCCGCCGGCAACAATTATTGTTTTGGGCTTAAGCTTTTTTATAATTTCAATGTGCTTTTTCACACTGTTAACGTCAATCGTGTTCATTTGTATTCCAATCAGGTCAAAATCATTTTTGCTTATGAACTCTGAAAATTTTTCAAAAGTCATTTTCTCAAGCACACAATGAAGAAGCCTGGCATCATGGCCTTTTTTTATTGAAAGGCTTGCCAGATAGCCAAGCCCAAGCGGCGGCATTATTACATATGCCCTTTGTATTGGAATCATGAACAAAATTTTCATTTGAACCACCGAGCCAAACCATGCCAAATTATGCCAGCAAAAGCCATCTTATCCCTCTTCTTGCAGCATAATAAAATTGCTTAGGATTTTTAATTTCAATAAGAATGGAAAAAAGTATTTTTGGGCGCAAATAAAATTTTCTCAGGCCTTTTTTTCTGAGCGCCCGCAATTTTTCAATTGAAAGCCCTTTGGGGGCGTAATTTGCCTTGAAGAGAAAACAATTCGACCAGGAAACTTTTTCAATTTCGTGATTTTCAATCAGATTGGCATAAATTTCTGTTCCAGGAAATGGCTGCAAACACGAAAAATTTATGCGTTTAAGGGGCAGGCTGCAGACAAAATCAATTGTCTTTTCAATTTCCTTCTCAGTTTCAGTGGGAAAGCCGAGCATTACAAAGCCGATTACGTCAAAGCCTATGCTGTCTATCAGCTCTATTTTTTCCCTTATCTGCTTTGTGGTCAGGACTTTTTTCACGCTTTTCAGGATCCTGTCGCTTCCGGATTCTATGCCGACTGAAATGACATAAAGGCCGGATTTTTTCATTAGAAGCAAGAGCTCCCTGTCAAGAGTGTCAAGCCTCACTCCATTCGGGCAGGCCCAGGTAATCCCAAAGTTTTTTTTGATAAGCGCCTTGCAAAATTTTTCCACAAAATCCTTGTTCATTGTAAAATTGTCATCTTCAATGTGAATTTCCCTTATGCAGTGCTTTTTGACAAGCAGTTCAATTTCCTCAATTACGCTGTCAAGGCCCCTGTATCTTATTCTTTTGCCAGAAACAAGGCTGCCTCCGCAGAAAGTGCAGCTGTAGGGACATCCCCTTGTGATTATAATCGGAGCAGTCGGAAATTGCTTTGAAAAACTTCCATGCGGGGCCTGCGGGTAGGCCTCTGGCTTTAACAAATCCCAGGCAGGCAGGCCGACATCGTCAATGTTTTCCAATATTTTTTTCGGGTTCAATACGATTTTGCCTTTGTTTCTCCAGGCAAGGGAAAAAACCTTCTCCAAGTCTTTTGGAAAAAATTTTTTTTTGGCAAGAACATCTGCCAGCTGCGCAAAGCCCAATTCCGCTTCCCCCAGGAAAGCGAAATCTATTTCCTGGATTTCCTCAAGTGTTTCCCTGGGCAATGCGGAAGGATGGGGCCCGCCAACAGCAATAAAAATCCCGGGAAACTTTTCTTTTATTGCTTTTGAATAAGACTTTATCTGCTCGTAATTCATTGAAAAGAAAAGAAATCCAATCAAATCTATTTTTTTTCCCTGCAAAAAGCCAAGAAAATCCCGAAGATTCATGTTCTCTTTAAGGCAATCAAGAATCTCAACATTGTGGCTTTTTCTGACAGCGCTCGCCAAATAGCCCAGGCCTACAGGAGGAATTATTTCATCAGCTTCGGCATTAAGCTTTACCAAAAGAATATTCATAAGACCACTAGTTTACAAATCTAATGCCTGCAATGGCATTAAAACTGCCCCAGCCACAGTATATAATAAAAAAAACTGTTTTTTATTCTTATGCAATAAAATCTATTAAAGAGTGATTGGCTTGAAAAAACCCATTGTTTCAATTGTTGTACTAAACTGGAATGGCAAAGAATTCATAAAAAAATGCCTTGAATCGATTAAAAAATTTTCTCCGGAAGGCAAATATGAAATAATTGTAATTGACAACGGAAGCAGGGATGGCAGCGTTGAACTTCTGCAAAAAATGAAAAAACAGGGATTTTTGCAGAAACTGATTCTGAATGAAACAAACCTCGGCTTCAGCAAGGGCAATAACCAGGGCTTTGAAGTTGCAGAGGGAGAATTTTTTTTCATGCTGAACAATGACACTGAAGTTACTGAAAACTGGCTGGAAAATCTTTTGAATGCGGCTGAAAAATATCCGAATGCTGCCGCTATTGGCGCAAAGATTATTGATTATCCAATGTGGAAAAAAGGAAATTACAAAATCCTGCCCGACAGGGAAAGAATGACTGTCTGTGGCGGCGCAATGTTAATGCGGGCAGCGGCAGTAAAAAAAATCGGTGTTCTTGATGCGGAACATTTTTCCCCAATCTATGGAGAGGAAACTGACTGGTGTTACAGGGCAAGAAATGCGGGCTTCAAAATAATTGAAACAGATTCAAGCACAATAATCCATTATGGCAGCCATGACACTACAAAGCAGACAGGGAAAGAAAAACAATTTGTTTTAATGAACACTAACAGGCTGAAGGCAATGCTTTACAACCTTACAATTTTGGAAATGATAAGGCATGTTCCTGGCTTGGGATTGATTTTTGTTAATGCCTTCAGGTCTGGACAGGGAAAATTGATTTTGCAGGCATACTGGAACAATCTGAAAAATTTGAAGGAAATTGCCAGGGAAAGAAAAAAAAGAAAGGCAAGGTGTTTCTGAATGGCAATAAAGATTTCAAAAAAATTTAAGCCGAAGACAATTGGGGGAGAAATTCTGGAATCTCAGATAAAACTTGGGAGAACAGGAATTAGAAGGGGAAATGTTGGAAAAACAGGCAGGAGAATTAGAAGGGAACTGGTTGCAATCGGGCAAAGGAACCCTGGCTTTAGGCCTGTTAAGGTTCATAGCAAGCTTGTCGCAAACTTTGGCATTGCAATAGCAAAGGCTTTGAATGCAAATTATATAAAAGCAGGAAAAGCAAGGGGGCTGCGCATTGATGTTGGATTAATTGGGCAAATTGGCCTGGCTCATGACTCAAGAAGGGATTTCAAGGACCAGGATGCACAGGCACAAATTATCTGGGCGAGAAGAGGCGCGCCTGCAGTTGCAAAATTAGTTGGAACAGGGGCTTCTTGGTCATTGCAAAATTATGCAAATTGGCCACTTGAAAAAAGAATTTTGGCTCTCGGAGATAATATTTGCAGGGGCGTAAAAGTGGGAAATACTTTTGTAAACGGGATTATTCCTTCAGAAACAGCTTACAAGCTGCTGATTAGCCAGAGGCAGAAAGACCCTGCCATGGTTGATGCAATGACAAGGGAAAGGCAGGCAGTGATAAAATTTGAAAAAGAACTGATTAAAGCTGGCGTTGATGTGCATGCAATTATAAATAAAATGATGGCAAAAAACCCGAAAGGGTTTTTGGAAGAAGTCCAAAGGCAAACAGACCCAAAGGTAAATGAAATAATGCGGGCTTCTCTTGGAAGATGCGGAATCCAGGGGTTCTAATTTTTTTTCAATAATTCTGCATACAATTCTTCAAACCTGTCAACAATTGCAGGCATGGAAAAATTTTTCACTGCCCTTTCCCTTGCTTTTTCCCCAAGCTCTGCGCGCAGCTTTGGGTTTTCAATTAATTTGATTATTCCCTTTGCAATGCTTTCAGGATTGTTTGGCTGGACAAGAACAGCAGTGTTTCCGACAGTGCTTGCAACTTCCCCAAAATCAGTTGCAACGATTGCCTTTGCGGAAGCCATGCTTTCAATGAGCGCAATGCTTGTTGTTGCCTTGAAGGCAAAGCTGTGCACAACAATTTCAGCTGCTGAATAAACCCTGGGAATTTCTTCTGCCGCAACCTGCCCAACAAAAAAAACATTTTTTTCAAGGCCTTCTTGCTTTACAATTCCCTCAAGCCATTTTCTTTTTTCACCGTCGCCTGCAATAACGAATTTCCAGGCAGGGAATTTTTCTGAAACAATTTTCATTGCCTTTATTGTCTGCAAAAGCCCCATTGCATTGGTGCTGTGGAGGGGCTTTGCAGAAACAATTAATGTTGAACCGAATTTTTTCAGTGCAGGATGTGGAGAAGCTTTTTTCAGGAAAGCTGAAACATCAACAGCGCCTGGAATCAGGACAATTTTTTTGCCGGGGATTTTCCATGGCAATAAGTAGGAATCAATTACAAACTGGCTCCAGGAAACAAGCCTGTCAAATTTTATGCGCGGCAAAAAAAATTTGTTGAACAAAAAAACAATTTTCAGGTTAAGCGAAACAGCCTTGTCTGAAAGATATTCAACGCTCGCAACAAGGGGCGCTTTTGTTGCCTTTTTCACTTTTTCGCCTATCAAAGCGGGAAATGCATCGTTCTGTGCATGGATAATGTCAGGCTTGAATTGCTTTGCAAGCTCAACTGCCCTGCCTGTTTGCAGCAGGTATTCGAATTTGTGGAAAGCGTGATGGCCAAAGCAATTTGCCTTGAAAACCTCAATGCCAAGGCTTTTTTCCTCTTTTGAAAAATCCTCGCTTTTTGTTGTGAAAACAAAAATTTTATGGCCTCTTTTCACAAGCTCTTTCAGGAAATCGCTGCAGAAAAGCTCTCCGCCTCCGCCTCCTTTCAGGGAGTAGGTATGGGTAATGAAAAAAATCCTCATGATACAAAAGTCAATTTTGAAAGAATTTAAAAAGGAATTATACTATTCTCTCATAAAAGAAATGGCGTTTTACAATGAATTTTCACGATGAAATCCTTTTGAGGGTTTGGAAAACAAATGGCAAAATTTTAGACCTCGGCTGCGGTGACAAAAAAATTCCCAATGCCTTTGGAGTGGATTTTATCAAGACCAGGGGCACTGATTTGGAGTGGGACCTTGAAAAAATATTGCCAAAAAAATTTTGGAATTCCTATGATTTGGTTTACAGCGCAAGTGTTTTGGACCATTTAGGCAATCCTTTGAATTTTTTGGAAAACTGTGCAAGATACTCAAAGCCTTGCGGCATTGTGCAGGTAATTGTTGATAATGCTGATTACTGGCGCTTCCACAAAAAAAGCTGGCCATTCGGGAATTATCACTCAACACTTTGGTTCAAGGAAAGCAGGGACATAAAGGTGCAGCACAAAATGATGTTCCAGGCAGGCCATCTTGAAAATTTGTTTGCACTCGCAGGCCTTGAAGTGATAAAAAAAGAATTTTTTTACAAGGCGGGAATTGACAAATTATTGCCGGAACATTTGGGCAGCGCATTTATTTCCATAATTGGAAAAAAGCATTAGAAAGAAGGGCTTGTTCGAGTTTTGAACCACAGAGTATTAAAAACAATTTTTGATTCAATTAATCATAAATGCGAGTGATTAAAATGGGCTATTTTTCAATGCAGCTGGAGCGGGGAGTTGGGCGATTTATTTTCACGCCTTATTTCGGCTTCAGGAAATTTTTTAACATTGGGCTGCTTGGGGCACAATTTTTTTTATTCAGGAATTCCCGCATTATTGGCTGGCCTTTCAAGCTGAGCTTTGACCCGAGCAATATCTGCCAATTGCAATGCCCGCTCTGCCCAACAGGGCGGGGGCAGAAAGGAAGAAGCCTTGGAAAAATGAATTTTGACAATTACAAAAAAATTGTTGAGGAAATGGCGCCTTTTTTGTATGAAATTGACCTGAACAACTGGGGAGAGCCATTTTTGAATTCGGAATTAGTTAAGATGATTGAATTTGCACACAGGAAGCGCGCAAGGACAAGCGTGAACACAAACCTGAATGTAAAATTTGATGACACAATGGCGGAATCTATTGTAAAATCAGGGCTTGATGTTTTGTACATTTCAATGGATGGGATTTCGCAGGAAACCTATGAAAAATACAGGGTTGGTGGAAAACTGCGGATTGTCTGGGAAAATATCAGGCTTGTTGTGGAAAAGAAAAAAGAATTAAAGTCAAAAAAGCCGGAAATTGTATGGCAATTCCTGGTGATGAAACACAATGAGCATGAATTGCCATTGCTTGAAAAAACAAGGCAGGAACTTGGGATTGACAGGCTTGCAATCGGCGGAGTCCGCTCTGATATGGGAAAGGAAATTTTTGTCAATGATGACAAAAAAATTTCTTCCCTTGAAAAATGGCTTCCAAGCAAAGGCGAATTAAGCAGGTATGATTTTGAAAAAAAGCAGAGGAAAAACCTGAAAAAAACATGTGCTTTTTTGTGGTTTGTTTCAGTGATAAACTGGAACGGCTCTGTGAGCCCGTGCTGTGCGAATTACAATGAAAAATTTGATTTTGGAAATGCCTTTGAAAGGGGCTTTAAAACAGTTTGGAACAACGAAAAATATGTTTCAGCAAGGAAAGCTGTTGCAAAAATGCAGCCAAACGGAAAAACTGTGTGTGACAATTGCATTAGGACAGGATTTATAGATTAAGCGGAAGTGTTTATCAAAAGTTCAGGTTTTCTTTTCTTTGGGCAACTTACACTTTCTTTTCTTTTAAAAAGAAAAGAAAGGGCAGTGTGACAATTGCATAAAAACTGGATTTATTGATTAGGAAAAAGGTGAGTGAATGAAAAAGGTTTTGGTTGCCGGCGGAGCCGGCTTTATCGGAAGCCATGTGGTCAATGAATTGCGCAGGAGAAAAATAGAGGTAAAAATCCTTGACAATTTTGTCGGGGGAAAGCAAAACCTGCAATATTTTGATGAAGGAGTTGAACTGATAGAGGGGGACACCTGCAAAAAGGAAGACTGCAAAAAAGCTTTGGAAGGGGTTGACACTGTTTTTCATTTGGCGGCGCATGCTGCAGAGGGGCAGAGCGTTTTTATTCCTGTTTTTAATGCACAGACAAATTTAATCGGGTCATTGACTTTGCTGACTGAAACAATCAATGCAGGCATAAACGATTTTGTTTTCACAAGCAGCATTGCGGCTTATGGAAAGCAAAAAAAAATGCCGATAAAGGAAACAGCGCCTTTGAATGCAGACGACCCTTATGCTGTTACAAAAAAGGCATTTGAGGATTATCTCAGGGTTTATCATGAGCTTGGGCAGATTGAGCCTTACATTGTAAGGTTTTTCAATGTGTATGGGCCGAGGCAAAGAATGGATGACCCTTATAGAGGAGTGGTTCCGATTTTCATTAACAAGTGCCTCAAGGGAGAGCGGCCAGTGATTTTTGGCGATGGTTTGCAAAAAAGGGCTTTTACTTACATTTCCGATGTTGTTGAGCCGATCTGTGATATGGTTGGCAACAAAAAGCTTGTCAACAATCCAATAAATATCGGGACTGAAAAGGTTTATACAGTGAAAAAGCTCGCAGAGGAAATAATCAAAAAAATGAGCCCTGAAACAAAAATAGAGTTTATTCCGAAAAGGACTTCTGATGTGAAAATTGCGTATTGCGATACTGGCAAGGCAAAAAAACTTTTAAGGTACAAGGCAAAGGTTTCAATTTCCGAGGGGCTTGACAGGACAATTGAATGGGCAAAAGGAATTGGTGCACAGGAATTCAGGTATTTTGATTATACTGAAATACCAAAATTGACTCATGGGGCTTATACTTCAAAAAAAATTTAGCAAATTAATTCTGATTGTGGTTTAATGGTTCTGCAGTATCCGAAAGCCAGCATTGTGGTTGCAACGTATAATTATGCTGCAAAGGTCTGCCCTACGATTGAAAGCATTCTTGCAATTGATTATCCCTCGGAATTTGAAGTAATTGTTGTAAATGACGGCAGCAAAGACAACACTGCGGAAGTGCTTGAAAAAAATTTTGGAAAAAACAAAAAAGTCAAAATAATTAATTTTGCGAAAAATTTGGGGGTTTGCGCTGCGCGCAATGCAGGCATAAAAGCGGCAAGGTTCCCCATTGTAGTAAACATGGACCATGATTGCTTTCCTGCAAAAAACTGGCTCACAAGCCTTGTTTCGGGGTTTTCTTCTGAAAAAATTGGGGTTGTAAGCAGCATGGGCGCTTTTGGAGGGACATCAACTGCTTTCAGGAAAGAAGTGCTTGACAAAATTGGGGGCTATGACGAGGAATACAGGTATTACAGGGAAGACACTGACCTGACCTTCAAAATAATTGAAGCCGGCTATAGCTATGCAACAGTAAAAGCCGATTATTTGCACGACCATGTGCTTGTAAAACCCAAAGGCATAATTGGCATGGTAAAATATGGCTTGGGCAGGCTTTCCTACCATAAAAATGACGTCTTGTTATACAAAAAGCACCCAAAGCTTGCAAAGGATTTTTTGGATGTAAAACTTGGATTTATTGTGAATCCAAAAAAAGATTTTCAAGCCATAACAGGCACCTGGATGGAACACAAAATTCCAAAATTAAGCTCTCCGAGAGGAATGATATTCCTTGAAGGGAACAATCCCCTGAATGTAATAATGATTGGCATAATCGGGATTTGCTATGTTCTGGCAATAAAATTTTACAGGCTTTTGGGGAGCATTAAATTCGGAAAGCTGTTGATATGAAGCCAAAAAAAATTCTGATTACAGGGGCAAACGGCTATGTGGGTTCAACCTTAGTCAGGGAACTCTGCCTTTCCGGAAAAAAAATTGAGCTCACATGCATAGATGATTTTTCAAGGAGCGCGGAAAAAGACTTTTCAAAACTTGAAAAATTCTGCATGGAAAAAAACACGCGGGCTGTTTTTGCAAAAGCGTCTGTCCTGGATTTTGAAAAAAATCCGGAATTGCTTGAGGGAATTGACATTGCAGTGCATCTTGCTTACGTGCACAACGCGGAAGAATGCGAAAAGTATCCCGAAGAAACTCGCAGGAACAATGTGGAGGGCACAAAAATATTAATCGGGGCATGTGAGCAAAAAAAAATCAAACGGCTTATTTTCCCTTCAAGCATCCTGATTTATGGCGCAACCAGCGGCAGAATAACAGAAAAGACTCAGCCAAGCCCGATAACGGAATATGGAAGACAGAAACTTGAATGTGAAAAATTGTGCCTTCAAAGCAAGCTGGATTGCCTTGTTTTCAGGAAGGCAAATATTTTCGGGGCCGGTTTTTTCAGGCAGCCCGATACTGTTATTCCTGTGTTCATCAGAAAGGCAATAAGCGAAAAAAAAATCCAGGTTTATGGCTCAGGAGAACAGGAAAAAAACTTTTTGCACATAATGGATGCCATGCAGGCTTACAAAAAAGCAATTTTTTCCAGTTATGCAGGCCTGCTGAATATCGGCGGAAAAAAATCAGTGAAAATAATTGCTTTGGCTGAAAAAATTGCGGAAGAATTCAATGCGGAAATAGGGCATGTCCGGCCTAAAAAGCCTGAGCCGAAAAACCAGCGCATTGCCTATTCCTCTGAAATGGCAAAAAAAGCAATTGGCTATGCCCCAAAAATTGAATTTGAAAAAGGCCTTGAAGAAATTTTAAAACTCGAAAAAAGTTTAATAAAATGAATTGATTTTAGTTTTTAAAGGAAGCGAAAAAATGACTCTTGAAAAGCCGGCAATTGAAGGCGGAAAGCCTGAATTAAAGGAATTCCTGCGTTTCGGCAATCCCGACATTGGCGAAGAGGAAATAAACGGGGTAGTCGAAACATTGAAATCCGGCTGGCTCACAATGGGCCCGAAATGCCTCAGATTCGAGGAAGAATTCAGGAATTACGTCGGGGCAAAATTTGCCTTAAGCGTGAATTCCTGCACAACAGCGCTTTTCCTAAGCGAAGTGGCAGCAGGGCTCAAGGAAGGCTTTGAGGCAGTGACAACGCCAATGACTTTTTCCGCAACTGCAAACACAATTGTGCATTCCGGTGCAAGGCCTGTTTTTGCGGACATTGACAAAGAAACATTCAATATTTCCCCAAAAGAAATTGAAAAAAAAATTTCGAAAAAAACAAAGGCAATTGTGCCAGTGCATTTTGCAGGGCTTCCGTGCGAAATGGATGAAATAAAAAAAAT
>JAQTNI010000029.1:7534-18253 GCA_028713935.1 Candidatus Iainarchaeum sp. | reverse complement strand
GCCTTTTTTTTGGTGCCTGACAACACTCCCTGCGGTTATGCACAAAAATGCCACAAAGGAATCTGCATAGCCTACCCAACAACAGAGTATCAAGAGCCAATAAGAATATTCGGGCAACCATTAGGAATAATTGCACTTCTGGCAATGATAATAATAATTTGCACAGCCATGGGATTATACTTTTACAAAGCCAAAAAACAAAACAATTTCTAAGGAGAATGAACCAATGCCAAAACCCAATCAATCCAAAAAGTGCAGGCAACAATCCAAAACTCCGCCAAGAACAGCTTTAAAACCAGGCACCCGAATAAGCGCATTTCAAATTGTGGATGCACATGGAATTGTCCGAACATTTCCAGGAAAATCTGAACGCATGACAACAGGGATTGAACGAAAAATTGCCGCGCAACACGCGCATGCAAAAAGAATTGAAGTGCCAAAAACACTGCCACGCCATACAGTGGTGACTGTGCTAAAACAAATGGGTTTTGAGCAACGAGGCATTAACTTTTTTCATACAAACTTTTGCAGGGTTATGATTCCAAAAAAAGCAAGCGCAGTAACAGTCAATGTCATAAAAAATCGTAATTTGCGGCGCGTAATAGAAGCATTTTTGCGAAATCACGGCAAATTGTAGAAAAAAATGTAGGCTTAAAAGCAGAATCAATTTTGCTTTGCTTTTGAGCCTTCAACAACTATTTTTGCTAGCTCCGCAAAGACAGGCCTTGTAACTATAACCCCAATAAGGACACCCATTGAAGTTGTGATTGCAAACCCTACAAGTTTTCCAAGGCCAAACCCGAAGAAAATTATTGGAAGCATTGTTGCAAGGGAAACAGATGCCGCTGCAAAAACAATGAACAATGCGCGTTTTATCCTTGTAACCAGGCTTGAAACTTCTTCGCTTGCCTCTCCCCTCAGTAATTCCTCAGTGATTATTATTTCAGTGTCAATTCCTGTTCCAACCGCGGCGATTATTCCCGCCACTGCGCCGAGGTCAAATTTGCTCAAAAGAGAGGACATTGCAATTGTAATCAGTGTTTCCGAAACAATGAAAAAAACCAGCAGGCCAGTTATTTTTGGAGCCCTGTATCTTGCAAAAACAACAAGTGAAACAGTGATGATTGCAAGCAGGCCCATCCATAGGACTGTTGTGAAAAAATTTTCCCCAAGAGCTGGGCTGATTGATTCTTTGCTAATGCTTTTCACTGAAACAGGCAGGGAGCCGCTTGAAAGCAAAATATCCAAATCAGAAAGCCTTTGCTGTGCAGTTGCAAAATCTCCTGTCACTCCTGTAATCTGCAAACTTGAAATTGGCTGGGCAAGCTCTTTTGTTGCAACATCCATATGGGCAACGTCAGAACTCAGTGCAATTGCTGTTTTGACTCCCAATGCATTCCAAACCCAGGGAATTTCAGGTGTTTTTGGAATTTCTTTTATTTCAAAGCCAATGCCTTTCAATTGGTTCAGGATAAGTGCATTCAGGCCAGGCTGAACCAATGCAGTTGGATTTGTTTTTTGCAGTTCCTTTAAATTATTTAATTGTTCCTCTGTAAAAGCGCCGTTAGTGTCAATTTTTATATACGGCGAACCGCTGTTCAGAATAATTTCATCAATTTTAAGGTCTGATTGAATATCGTTTGTTGTGTTTCCCGCAAGGAGCAATGCCTTGTCTGAATCATACAATTCAGAGGGAATTATTAAAACAGATTCAACTGGCCTGTCAATGAAAAAATAAGTCTTGTCGCAGTCGTATTGCTTTCCGGATGCCTGGTCAAAGGAAATAAGAGTGCACCTGTGGAAAGTCAAATCCCTGAATCTTTCAGAAGCACTGCCAATGCCTGCCTTTAAGGTAAAAGGCAGGTACCATCTTACATAATCGCCTTCTTTCCTGAAGCCATAGCCCTGGGTTGATTCCCTGTTTATTGCAATAATGTCAGACCCAGTAAAAATAATATTGCCGTCAATTGTGGCTTCAAAATTTCCCTGTTTTTTTAACAAGGATTCAATTCTTGCCACTGTGTCGGGATTTGTTTCAGCAAGCTGGGCAAGGACAAATTCATCGCCAAAAAAAGTCACTGTTGTATCACGCAGGCCTGTCCAGTCAAGCCTCTGCGAAACAGTGTTTGCAATCCTCGCTTTTTGCTCAGGGTCAGTGATTTTTTGAGAGAATTCAATTGTAAAAAGCGTCCCTCCTTTAAAATCAATTCCAAAGTCAACTCCCTTGAATGCAAGAATAGCTATGCTGGCAACTATGAACAAAACCAATAGCCAGAAACGCCAGTTTTTCAGAACATCCATAAAAAAACCTTTTCAAAAATTTAAAATTACCTGCCTGCAAATTTTTTGTCAATTCTTTTCTGCTTGAACTCGGAATACCATAAAAGCAATGAAGCGCTCATAAGCCATGTTCCTATCAGGTCGCCTATAAGCCCCAGCAATAAAACGCTTCCAATGTCAAAAATAACTTCAACCTGGTAAACATAAGAAATTATCACCATCACAGTGACAGCCGCAATTGTAGTGCCGGTCATTGTAAATCCTGTTAACATGCTTGAAGAAGCCCTTTTTTCAGGAGTGCCTTCTTTTCTTGTCAGGACTCTTGAAGCAACCATTACATCAGTGTCAATGCTGTAACCCATCAGCATAAGCAAGGCAGGGATAGTGTTAAGCCCTAAAGGTATCCCAAAAAAAGCCATTGCACCAAGGGAAAAAACAGCATCAAAAATACCGCAGGAAAAAACAACGATGCTGGGAATTATTTCCCTGAAAAAAAAGAAAACAACAAGGATTACAAGGATTAAGACAATTATTATCACGTTTATTGCTGTCTGCCAGAAGCTCGCCCCAAGAGTCGGAGAAACCTCTTTTATCTGAAAAGCA
Source organism: Candidatus Iainarchaeum sp. (assembly GCA_028713935.1). Classification (GTDB taxonomy): domain Archaea; phylum Iainarchaeota; class Iainarchaeia; order Iainarchaeales; genus JAGVNX01. The sequence goes on along the minus strand of JAQTNI010000029.1, from coordinate 15,370 downwards.
GTGTCTGGCTTCAGGCCAAAAGTTTCAATAAGAGTGTTTTGAATCTGCTTGTTAATGCTTGCTTTTGCATCTGTGAAAGCAACATCTGCATTTGCAACGGATTCAGAGGGATTATTTGTGGCAGGAGGCTTTTCAGAAAGGTATTTTGAAAGAATTGCAATTGCATTGTCTGCATGGGTTTTTGCTTCTGCAGAATTCGGGTCTTTTTCAAGAAGAGCCTTTGCAGAATCAATTTCTGCCTGTGCGGCTGCAAGAACCTTGCTCTGCGCATATTTAATTGTGACTCCGTAGCCTGTGGGAGAGGCAATGCTTGAAATTGCCAGGTCAACCAAATCAAGTTTTGAGGAAATTGCATCTGAAAGCTTTGTGGAATCAATTGCCTTGTCAGTCCTTGCAATTAAAAGTGTTCCGCCTGAAAGGTCAATGCCTTTTGTAATGCCAGGCCATGCAAAAGCAAAAATTCCCATTATCACGAGAATTGCAATTGCAATTCCAAGGAAAATCTTGTATTTGCCCTCATAAAAATTTTCCAGCAAAAAAACCCCTTTCTCGCATTTAAAAAAAGATTGAATTAAAAATTATTAAAACCCGCCAATCGGAAAAATTAGGCAGGTAAAGGATTAAAAAGATAACAGTGGCAAGAGCTTTTGAAAATCTGCGATAGGCAATTGATTTTAAGGGATGAGAAAATGAGGCTGAATTTTTTGCAAAAACCCCAGGAACTGCTTGACAATGCCTTTTCAAGGGCAAGGAAAGAAGCGCCCGGAGAAAAGGCACACAATGAAAGGGAACAAGTGCGCTTTGAAAGGGCAAGAAGAATAAGCCAGATGGAAAATGCAGCGGAAATCCTTTCCGAAAAGCTTGAAAAAGCAGTAAAAGACTTTCCATCTGTTGACAATTTGCTTCCTTTCCAGAAAGAACTGCTTGAAGCCACAATTGAAATTGAAAAAACAAAAAAAGCGCTTGCACAATTCAGCATCACAGCAAAAATAATAAGAAAAATACAGAAAGAAGAAATAAAAAAAATCCGCATGTTCGGAAAACGCGAGAAAAAAATTCTGGAAATAACAAGAAGCTTTTTCGGCAGGATTTCAAGCACGGCAAAAAGGCTTGATAAAAGCATTGAACAATACAACGAAACAGCAAGGAGAATGAACGAGCTTCCAAACATCAAAGCAGAAGCGCCGACAGCAATACTCGCGGGATTTCCCAATACTGGCAAAACAACAATACTGGCGAGATTGACTGGTTCAAAAGCAAAAATAGCCTCTTATCCATTTACAACACAAAAATTGCAGATAGGATATTTTGAGGCAAAATACCAGGACATACAAATAATCGACACTCCAGGCCTGCTTGACAGACCTTTTGAAGAAAGAAACCCCATTGAAAGAAAAGCAATTGCTGCAATAAGGCACCTTGCAAAAATAATTATTTTTGTAATAGACCCGACAGAACAATGCGGCTACAAGCTTGAAGAACAGGCCGGCCTGATGGAAGAAACAAAAAAACAATTCGGAGTATACATAATTACTGTTTTGAACAAGGCAGACCTCGCTTCGGAAGAACAAATTGAAAAAGCAAAAAACCTCGCTGAAAAAATTGCCGATGAAATCCTTATTGAAGGGGAAAACATTGACTCTGGATTAAAGCAAAAAATCATTGAAAAAATCTTTGAAAAGAAAAAATTAGCCTGAGGAACAATTATTAAAAATAAAAGACTATTCTATTGCATGGCATTTGGCAACCCTTTGAGATGGTTGAAACGCAGAAAACCAGGGGAAAAGTTCCCAAATTTGCGGAGAAAGCCACGATCTGAAGAAATCTGGAAAGCAGACTCAGGAACATTTAAGCACCAAGCATTGATTCCAGCAAACAAGGACTTATTAAAAAAAGTTGGCATTAAACCTAAAGAAAAAGTTCTGGTTTTTGCAGGTTGTTTTGGGGATGTGGCGCAGGCATTAGCACAGGAATGCGAAGTCCATTATACAGACGCAGGCAAATCAATGACAAAGTTCGTGCGCACAAAAAGACCTGGACAAATTCGCTCTTTTAGAACAAGGCCAATGCAATTATACCCAAGAAGAAAATTAGTATATGACTGGAGCTTTTCATTCGAACCTCTCCCTCTCATGTATAGCGCAAATTTCAAGCTTACTTTGATTCATTCTTTGTTGAACCGAAAGGGCGCAATAATCGTACAACAGGAGTTTGCAAAATACTTTGCAGAAAAACTTACAACCCAGGCAAACCAAGTCGCAAAAATTTACGGCGCAAAATTAAAAATTTCCACAACTCAGATTATAGAAAAGAGAGATGATTCCCAGTTTGGCACTGGATGCCAAGTAATAACTCTTGAAACAAATTTTTTCGCGCGCAGGCGTGCTGCCCTTGACCTTAAAGTTCTTCACTTTCTGAACAGGGCGCTGAAAAAAGGCCAAGAAATTAGCAATCAGGAACTTGCAAAGTTAGCAGGAACAAGCCTGCGCCAAATTGAAAAAAGCAGGGAACGCCTTCATGCAATAGAAGAAACGCAACAGGGGCAATAACAGCAAGCACAAAACCAATTTTGCTTTCCTTTAAAAGTCTTTTGCTGTTTTATTTTCTTTAAGCCTCGCGGATGATAATTTAACTTTTCGCTCGGCGCTGATTGTCAATTAAAAAAAGCTGGTGTTCATGGCAGAAGAAACAAAAAAAGAAGCAAAAGAAGCTATTGCGCTCATGATAGAAGTTGCAAATGACAGGAGCGTTCCAAGAAACATAAGGACTGTTGTTGAGGATGCGGCGCAAAAAATCCAGGCAAAAACAATTGACGCAACAAGCATTGGCAACGCAATTTACCTGCTTGATGACATAAGCAACGACATCAACATGCCTTCGCATGCAAGGACAGACATCTGGCAGATAATATCCAAACTCGAGGCTTTAAAGGAGAAAGTAAAGTAGGCTTCGAGAAAGTGGTTTTTTGGAAACGAGTCAAGAGGGAATTGTTGCATTTGCTGCTGAAAAAAACATTGTCCTTGACAAAAGGGCAATTGAACTGCTTGAAAATACTGATTTTAAAAAAATAATCGAAGAATGGCGCTCTGAAAACCCGAATGCATTTGTTCTGGAAGCAAAAGACATTGAGGCAAAAATCCAGAGGCCAAAAACAGAGGTTTTTGAGGCAAAGGCAGTAGTGGAAAACAGAGCCTTTAAGGCAGACGCGAAAGGAATGCCAAAAAAAGTAAGGTTTTTGTCAGAATACGATGTTACTGGGCAGAGCAATTCAGAAGGCACAGTAAAAAATTTTCTGGCCTTGTTCCAAAAAAAATTTGATTTGCTTTCTGAAATGCTGAAAAAAAGGCACACTCTGCAGCCAAGGCCAATAAGCCAGGTTAAAAAAATTCCCAAAAACAACCAGGTTGATGTCATTGCAATGGTTTTCAAGAAATGGGTCACTAAAAACGGGCATATTGCTTTCCAGATAGAAGACAAGGAAGCAAGCTGCATTTTGCTCATAATGAAAACAGACCCTGTCCTGACAAAAATTGCAGAGCTTATCTTACCTGACAATGTGATTGGAGTGAAAGGAGTGAAGTTTGCCGATGAAATGATTATTGCAAAAGAAATCCTTTTTCCAGACCTGCCATTGCGCAAAACAAAAACAATTCCGGACGAAGTTTCAATTGCCTCAACTTCCGATATTCACATGGGAAGCAAATTGTTCCTTGAAAAAAAATTTTACGATTTTTTGGAATGGATTAACGGGAGAATTGATTCCGAAAAGGAAAGGGAAAAAGTAAGCAAAGTAAAGTACTTGGTAATAAGCGGCGACAATTGCGTTAGTGCAGGCACAAAAATAATCTGCAAATCCGGCGAAAAAAATATTTCTGAAATTGAAAATGGCGAAAATGTTTTAACTCACAAAGGGCAGTTCCGCCCAGTTGTCAAAAAATTCAAAAGAGAGTTTCATGGAAAAATAATAAATTTGAAAACTGTTGGCTCAAATGAAACACTTGGGATTACCCCTGAACACCCGGTTCTGGCGGTTAGAACAAAGCATTGCCAATACAAAAGTTCCAGAAATAAAGGAAAAACCACTATTTGCAACAAGGCATGCATCAGGCAGAAATATGCCTCTTACAACAGAGAATGCCTTTACAAGCATTACAGAAACTATAAAATAGAATGGATAACCGCAGGAGAATTAAAAAAACAGGACTATGCAATTTTTCCGTTTCCTACAGAAGAAAAAAAAATGCCTGCATTTAAACTTTCAAAACTTTTTAAAAAAAATGGAATAAAAAAAGAAGGAAATTTGATTTCTCTCAGGCAAGACAGGTTTAAAGTAAAAGTATTTGACAAAATCAAAATTTCAAAAGATTTAATGCGATTGATTGGATATTATCTTGCCGAAGGCTCAATAAAATTTAATAAAAAAAGAGGCACAGTGGTATTTTCATTCAATAAAAATGAAGAAGCCTGCCTTAAAGATGTTGAAAATATCTTCAAAAAAACATTTGGCGTAAAAGCCAAAAGAAACTATTCAAAAATAGACAACGGTTGCCAAATTTATGTTCACTCAAAAATAATCGCGGCATTTTTCAAAAGGTTCAGTTCAGAAAAAGGAAAAAAATTGCCAGGCGAATTCATGCTTCTTCCAAAGGAACAGCAAAAAGAGATTGTGAAGGGCGTTTGGTACGGCGATGGCTGCATAAAAAAGCAAAAATTTGCATTAAGCAACACTTCTGCAGAACTGGTTGCGCAAATAAAAATACTGCTCTTGCGCTTGGGAGTCGTGCCTACTATTTACAAAATTCCAACCGCAGGCAAACAAGGGAAAAGAAAAAATGCATTATATAATGTTGAGGTTGGCGGAATAGATTTGGAGAGAATGAGCAAAATCTTGAATTGGAAGCACCCGTTCATGAAAAAAAGAAAAAGAAAGATAAGGCAGCATGCACAGCTCGAAGAGGGTTTTGTTTTGGTGCCCATCAGAGAAATCAAAAAAATGGAATATAAGGGATTTGTATACAATCTGCAAGTTACAGACGACAATTCTTATACAACAAAAAATATTGTGGTACACAATTGTGATGGGCTTGGGATTTACCCTACACAATTTAACGACCTTAACATAAAAGACATCGGAAAGCAATATGAAGAGGTATGGAGGCTGATAAAAGAAATTCCGGAATACATTGAAGTTTTTATTATTCCTGGGCAGCATGATGCTGTCAGATGGGCAGACCCAAAGCCTGCAATTCCAAAAGAATTCACAAAAGATTTGGAAGGATACAGCAATATTCATTTTTTGGGAAGCCCAACCTGGCTTGAAATAGAAGGCTTCAAAACACTCATTTATCATGGCGATTCTTTGCATGACTTGATTGACAATGCCTCAACGCTTGAGTCAAGCAGGCCTTCAGAGGCAATGGTGGAATTATTGAAAAAAAGGGATTTGATGCCAAGCTATGGAATGAGCCATCCATATGTTCCTGAAAAAAAAGATTTTATGGTGATAAAGGAAGAGCCGGACCTTGTTTATATCGGGGACATGCATCACAATAACTATGCGGAATACAGGGGAACAAAAGTGATCAATTCAGGGACTTGGCAGGCGCAAACAAACTACCAGGTAAAGCTTGGGCATACTCCAACACCAGGAATTGTCCCGATAGTGGAATTAAACACTGGAAAAATAATTGAAACAAAATTCATAAAGGAAGGCGAATAAACAGTGGCAGGGCACTATCAAAAACTTAAAATATGTTCCAATAACTAAGTTATAGTAAAAAAAGGCGATATTTTGCAAAAAGAAGAAAGTTTTGTAGAAAAAGTGTTAAATGCATTCAAAAAAATAAATGAAGAAATAAACATTGAAACACTCGAACACGATTTCAGCCCTCGCTTTGTAGACCATTTTATTAAAGTAGTCCTCGACTATCACGGAAACGAATATATATTCGAAAGAGGCAGAACAGACATAACCTTGTTAGACGAAAACAAACGCCGAATGGTAGTAATTGAAACAAAAAGACCAAAAGAAAATTTGGCCGCGGAAAAGTGGCAGAACGAAGCCGCCAAATACGCTGATTCTTCAACAAATTTTGTTGGCTTGACAAATGGATATCGCTTTTTGCTTTGGGAAATAGAAAAAGGAGAAAGAAAATTAAAAGCGGACATTGATTTCAAAGCATTGATAGACAATAAAAAAACAAGCGAGGAAAAATTAACGACAAAAGAAACGGAACAAATATTGTTCTTGGAAAATATTACAAAAAAACAAGTCTGGAGCGAAAAAAAATATTCAAAATTTAACGAGTATTATGCGACAATTTCTGTTACGGAAGAAAACGGATTCAAAAAACTGATCGAACAGCTAAATTATATTTCAAACGATTTGTTGAGGCAATATACTTACGGCGCATTTGACGAATATTACGCTGGATATATGCAATATAAGCAGACACTCGGAGAACTTGAAGAACTAAAAAAACAAAACGGAAAAAATACAAAGCACGCTTCAGAAATAGCAAAATTTGAGTTAAAAACAGAGGGAAAATTCAAAAGATACGCGCCATTTTCAGGCTACTTTATTTGGAAAGCAATATCCAACAGGCCTGAAAGCGAAGAAGAAAACAAGCCAATTTTTTGCAAAGAGTCAATTTATGCCCTTTTGAACAGGCTTTTATTTATTAGAATCTGCGAAGATAAAGGGCTATTAAAGAAAAAAATCTCCAATGGCGGCATTGAAAGATTAAGAGAAGAACTAAGCGAACCAATTGTTGGAGATTCCGAAGTATTCAAGCAGATAATACTATTTTCTTATTCCGGAGCACAAAAAATCTATTATCATTTTTATGAAAAGAACAATCCGCTTGACTGGTATGAAAGCGGAAACGGAGAACTGGACAAAGCATTAAACAAAGTCTTATGGCTGTTAAATCAGTTTGATTTTTCAAAAGTAGACAGGGATATTTTGGGAAAACTTTATGAAAAATATTTGCCAAAAGAAGAAAGAAAAAAACTAGGGGAATTTTACACCCCCGATGAAGTAATAGATTACATTTTAGATTCTGTTGACTTTGTTCCCAACAAAGCAATAGAGGAAAAAGACCTGATTGACCCTGCTTGTGGTTCTGGAGGGTTTTTGGTTCGGGCTGCAAGAAGGCTGATTGCAAGGCAAGCAGTAAAATTCGGCAAAGCAACTCCAAAAGAAGCACTTGACAATAAACGCTGGTCGGAAGTATATGAAAAACTAACCCCTTCCGAATGCAAAGAAATAATCTTGTCAGTAGCAGAGCACATTCACGGCTTTGACATTAACCCCTTTGCAGTAAACATCACAGAAATGAATCTTCTCTTCCAAATAATTGACCTGTATTCAAAAGCAATAAAAGAAAACCCAAGCTTCACTGTCCCAAGGTTCAAGGTTTACGAAACAGACTCATTGGAAACACCGTCAAATCAAACAAACATAACAAACTTTTACACTTCCACAGGCCAAAGCCTTGCAAAAGACAAAACAAAAATAGACGAACTCAAAAAAAAGAAATACGACTTCGTAGTAGGAAACCCGCCTTATGTTCGCCAAGAAGCAGTAAAAAACAAAAAAGAATTAGAAAAAGCATACCCTAGTGTTTATGATGGCCGCGCAGATTTGTATGTTTATTTCATAGAACTTGGAATTAAATTGCTAAAACCTAAAGCGTATTTAGGATATATAACTTCAAACAAATTTATGAAAACGGGATATGGACAAAAAACAAGAGACTGCCTTCTAAAAAATACATCAATTATACAGATAGTTGATTTTGGAGATTCAAAACTTTTCGCAGATGCTACTAATTA
>JAQTNI010000029.1:0-7524 GCA_028713935.1 Candidatus Iainarchaeum sp. | reverse complement strand
TACTAATTATCCTGTGATTTTAGTTGTTAGCACTCCAAAAGAAGAAAACCAAATTATTTCCGCAGTGGATATAACTGATAAAGCAGTAATAAAGGCTAATGAATTGGAAGAAATTTTACTTCTTATTAGAAAACAAAAACAGGAAATAAAAGGAATTGATTTTTTAGAAATCAATCAAAATAATCTTTCAACTGACAAATGGCAAATTGTTTCAAAAGAGAAAGAAAGCATACTAAAAAAAATAAAAGAGAATGGCAAACCTTTGTATCCTGAGTTTGCTGACGATGTAATTATTGGAATGCGAACCGGGTACAATGAAGCGTTTTTTGTAGATTCTCCTGAAAATTTTGAAGAAGGATTAGTAAAAAAAGTTGTTACGGGCAAAGATGTTGAGCCTTTTGCAATCAAAAATCCAAAATATTGTTTATACCCAAACGGCAAAGACGCGCGGTTAATCCCAAGAACAATAAAACACTTGACAAAATTCAAAAATACGCTTGAAAACAGAGCGCAATTTAAACAAAGAAAAGATATGCAATGGTTTGAAATAGAACAACCAGTTTCACCAGAAAAATTTGGAAAACCAAAAATCCTGACCCCCGCAATATCTGAAAAAAGTTCTTTTTATTTCGATGACAATGGGCTCTTCTGTTTTGACAGTTGCAATATGATTTTTCTAAAATCTAAAAAGAAAGAAGAAGCATATTATATTGTTGGATTGCTTAACTCAAACTTAATCTTCTTTTATCTGACTTCTTACAGCCCATATGTTCAAGCAAAATATTTTACTTATAAGCCACAATATTTGAAACCTATGCCAATTGTTGCGTTTAATGAAAAAAATCCTGCTTGCGTAAAAATTGTGGGATTATCAAAACAGTTGCATGCAATCTACAAAAAAAGCAATAAGCAAGAGCAAAAAGAACTTGAAAAAACCACAAAAGATATTCATAAACAAATTGATTCTCTTGTTTTTGATTTGTATGGGCTTTCTATTGAAGAAAGAAAGATTATTGAGTTTGCTGTTGAAAGCGACAGCAAAAAGAAAGATTGAATTATTTAATTTTTAAAATTAAAAAAACTTGTTGGTTGGGTTTGAATGTCTCGTATAAAACTGGATTTTGAAGCAGAGCCGCATATCATGAAATATTATGAGGCGCTTGTGGAAAAGTCAATGAAGCAGTTTGACATTGCTTCTGCTGCAAAGGAAAAGGGCTTTGATGCAAGCACAAGCGTTGAAACAATTCCAGTGCAGGACCTGGCTGACAGGACAGAAACAATTGTCGGGCCAGTTGGAATTGCTTCTCGTTACAGGGAATGCCTGCTAGAGCATGACGGCGACAGGATAAGGACAATTTTCCAGATTTTTAAAGAGATAATTGAACAAAAATGGTGCAAAATAGAGAATCCTGAAAAAAGGCTTGAACAGGCAATCAAGACAGGGCTTGTGCTGATTACTGAAGGAGTTGTTGTTGCTCCTCTTGATGGGGTGCCAGAAATCAAGATTAGTTCAAATCCCGATGGAAGCAAATTTGTTGACATTTATTATGCAGGCCCGATAAGGGCAGCTGGCGGAACAGCAACAGTATTCCCGCTGATTTTAGGAGATTATGGGAGAATTTTACTTGGGCTTGACAGGTATAAGCCTACTCAGGATGAAATTGAAAGGTATGTTGAGGAATGCGTGATTTACAATGAAATAATGAGCAGGCAGTACAAAATCAAGGACGAAGAAGTTAGAAAAATAATTCAGGGCTGCACTGTCTGCATTAATGGAGAGCCAACAGAAGACAGGGAAGTTGCTGTTCACAGGAATTTGCAAAGAATTCCTACAAACAAAGTGAGAGGGGGAATGTGCCTTGTTATCAGCGAAGGAATTGCCTTGAAGGCAAGAAAAATTTTGCAGTTTGCAAAAATTTTGAATCTGGATTGGAGCTGGCTTGAAGGAATAATACAAGTAGGAAAATCGGAATCCGGAAAAATACAATTGGAGCCGCTTGAAAAATTTTTGGAAGGAATGGCTGCAGGAAGGCCTGTTTTTTCTTATCCAAGCAGGATAGGCGGATTCAGGCTGAGATACGGCAGAGCGAGAAATACTGGCATAATGGGAAAAGGAGTGCATCCTGCAACAATGCACTTGCTGGATGAATTTATTGCTGTTGGCACACAGATAAAAGTTGAAAGGCCTGGAAAGGCAGCTGGAATGTGCCCTGTTGATGGAATAGAAGGGCCAATTATCAGGCTTGTTAATGGCGATGTTGTGCAGGCAGGCTCTTTGGAAGAAGCAAAGCAATTGAAAAACAAGCTGGAAAGGCTTTTGTTTTTGGGCGACATTCTTGTTTGTGTTGGGGACTTTCGGCATTCTGCGCATTCACTTATTCCTGCAGGTTACTGTGAAGAATGGTTTGCAAGGGAAATTGAAAAAGCCTTGGAAAAAAATCCTGAAGCAAAGCAATTGGCTGGGTTCATTGAAAAGCCGGAAACAATGTCAATTGAAAAGGCAATTGAATTTTCTGAAAAATTCGGGATTCCGCTTGCTCCAAAGGCGCTTTTTTATTACAATGCATTGCAGAAAAGCGAGTTGGTTGGACTGATAAAATTCCTTAAAACAGGAAAAAAATTTGAAAAAGGATTGGAACTTGAAAACCTGCCTGAAAAAAAAGAATTGCTGGAAAAAATTGGCTGTTTGCACAAAATATTGGACAAAAAAATTGTAATTGCGGAAAGCCATTTCCTTGCACTGCAAAAAACACTTGCATTGGATTCTGAAAAAAATTTTGAAAAAATAATCAGCGAAAAAAACAGTGTTATTGAAGCCCTGAACGAATTGAGTGGTTTGATAATAAGGGACAAATGCGGAACTTTTATTGGCACAAGAATGGGAAGGCCTGAAGCAAGCCGCCCCCGCAAGATGATTGGGAATCCGCATGTTTTGTTTCCAATTGGGGCTGCAGGCGGAAACACAAGGTCCATCAATAAGGCAGTTGAATCAAACAAAAACAATCCAGGGAGAATAGAAGTGCAGATTGCATTGTTCCGCTGCCCCAAATGCAGAAAGGTTTTGGAGGGGCAGTTTTGCACTGATTGCGGGGAAAGAGGAGTAAAAGTAAAGGTCTGCCCAAAATGCGGCAGGGAAACAAGAGAAGAGCACTGCCCTGCCTGCAAGGCAGAAACTGTTTCTTTTTCAAAAAGGACAATCAGGCTTGATGAAATAATTGCAGCGGCAAGCAAAAAGCTTGGAATGAAAATGCCGGAACTTGTAAAAGGCGTAAAAGGAATGATTAACAAAAACAAGACTCCTGAGCCAATTGAAAAAGGGTTTTTGCGTGCAAAATACGATTTGCATGTTTTTCGGGATGCAACAATAAGGTATGAGGCGATTAATGCGCCTGTCACGCATTTCAAGCCAAAAGAAATAGAATTAAGCATTGAAAAGGCAAGAGAGCTTGGCTATGAAAAAGACATTGAAGGCAAACAGCTTGAAAATTCTGAACAGTTGCTTGAATTAATGCCGCAGGACATAATAATTCCGGAATCCTGCGGAGAATTTTTTTTGAAAATAACAAAATTCATTGATGATCTTTTGGCAAGGTTTTACAAGCAGGAACATTTTTTCAATTACAATTCAAGGCAGGAACTGATTGGGGAACTCATGCTTGCGCTTGCCCCCCACACTTCAGCTGCAATTGTGGGAAGAATAATCGGCTTTACAAAAGCAAGGGCCTGCTTTGCACACCCTTATTTTCACCAGACAAAAAGAAGAAACATTGATGGAGACCAGGATTCATTGATGCTGCTAATGGACGGGCTCCTGAATTTTTCTCATTCCTATCTGCCTGGTTCAAGGGGGGGAAGAATGGATGCACCGCTTGTTTTTACAGTTGCATTAAGACCGAGTGAAATTGACGACGAAGTTTACAACATGGAAACCTGCTGGCAATACCCCCTTGAATTGTATGAAAATGCGCAAAAATTATTGCCTCCGGACATAAAAAACCTTGAAAGAGTTGAAAACAGGCTTGGAAAAAAAAGCCAGTATTCAGGATTGGGATTTACACACAAAACAACTGAATTTGATGCAGGCCCAAAAATGAGCAAATACATTGTATTGGGAAGCATGGAAGAAAAAATCAAGAGCCAGGCAAAACTGCAAAACATGATTGCAGCAGTTGATGGAAAAGACGCCCTTGAAAGAGTAATGGTTTCACATTTCATGCCCGATATAATAGGAAACACAAGGGCATTTTCAAAGCAAACATTCAGGTGCACAAACTGCAACACGAGATACAGAAGAATCCCGCTTACAGGGCAATGCAACCAGTGCGACAAGGGAAACATAATCCTTACAATTGCACAGGGTTCAGTAAGAAAATACCTTGAAATAGCAAAACAAATAGCAGTGACATACGAACTGGGAAATTACTTAAAACAAAGATTGGACCTTGCAACAAAAGAAATAGACTCAGTATTCAAAAGCGACAAGCAGGAACAAAAAAGATTATTGGAATTTGCATAAGCTTTTTCTCTAAAGAGAAAAACCTTGGAAAAAGAGCAATTTGCTTCGCAAATTGGAAGCGCAGATTATTTGAATATTTCTTTTTTCATTGCGTCAAAGATTTTTTCAGAATCATATGCGAGCTTTATGAGGCGTGTTGAGCCTCTTATTCCTTTTCCGCTTTGGGTTGTGATAATCAGGCCATGCATTTCAAGCTGGGAAATGTATTCGCGGTACCAGCGTGCTGAAACAACATTTTCTTTCAAAGAAGAGGCAATCCGCACATATTCATCATAAACATCGCCTGAAAACAAGACATTCTCATCAATGCCAGTAATTCTCTTTGTGCCTTTTTTGTCCTTTGAAAGCGAAGAAACAGCAAACAGGACAAGCTGCTCGTCAATTGGCAAAGTGGAAATCATGCTGAAAATTATTTCTTCTTCAACCTGCTTTCTTGCCTTTATAATATCCAGGTCAGTGATTTTTGAAGAATTGTTTTTTTCTGCAAGTTCTCCTGCACGCAGCAAAAGCATTACTGCTGTCCTTGCATCTCCAGACTCCCTTGCAGCAATTGCGGAAGCAAGGTTAACTGCTGCCTCATCTACAACGCTTTCCTTGAAAGCAAGCGGAAGCCTTTCCAATAAAATCTGCCTCAGTTCCTTTGCATTATAAGGAGGGAAAACCATTTCCTGGCCGCACAAGGCACTTTTTGTCCTGCTGTCAAGCCTGTCCTTAAACAGGACATTGTTGCTAATGCCTACAATTGAAATGCTGCATTCATGCAGTTCATCATTTGCCCTTGTAAGCGAATAAACAAGCTCATCAAGGTCTTTTACCTGGTCAATTTCATCAAGCGCAATTATTATGTGCCTCTTGTTCTGCCTGCAATATTCAAGAAGCTTTTCCAAAACAAAAGAAGAGCCAAAGCCCATGAAATTCTGGTCAGGAAAAAATTTTCTAAGAGCGGAAAGCAAAACCTTGTACTTGCTGTTATGGGTGCGGCAATTCACATAAGTTGTTTCAGCAGAACCGTTGTTCTGCAATGAAAAAGACTCGCACTGCTGGAGAACAAACTTTACTGTGCAGGTTTTTCCAGTTCCCACTTTCCCGTAAACAAAAAGATTGTCAGGCTTTTTGCCCTGCAATGCAATGCCCAGGATTTGTGAAACATCTGAAATCTGCTTTTCCCGAAAAGGAAGAGTGCTTGGCGTAAAATGCGGGCTGATTGCATTCCTGTCCTTAAAAACAGTCGGCTTTTGCATGACACTTTCAAAAATGTTTTTCTGGACATTTGCAATTTCTGCAGATGGAACAATGCCAGCACCCGAATTTCTGAAAACAGAACCAGACTGCCCAATAGAACCCTGCATTACAACACCCCACCAACACAAGCAAAAAAGTTTTTGCTGCGCAAATAGAAAAAAATGCAAAAAAATTATTGCAGTAGTATTACGGCATAGGTTTAATAAAAAAAGATTGATTTGCGGAAGCAAACCAATTCCGCTAATAAAATTCGGTTTCTAAACAAAAATCCGGAAAAGGAAACAGATTTGCGGAAACGGAAAGAAAATGCAAAGAAAAAAAAATCCCAAAAAAATAATTTTTTAACTGAAGGCAATTCAAAATTTTTTTATTTTTGGATGCAATAAAAAAGGATTTTTCTGCGCTAAGTATTTAAATTGTTGGCATAGGGGAATATATTATAAAATTTGCAGATTAAATTTTAATTTGGGGTGAAAAAAATGGCTTTTTTGGAAAAAGTTTTGAAAAGGAGCGACGATGTCGACATAGAGGAAGTGCTGAACAACATCGATGTTGAAGACGAAACAGCATATGAAAACGCGGATGCCTATGTGAAATCATTCAATTTGAACAGGGCGGAAGACGTTGAAACAATAATGAACGAAGCAAAAGCGGGAAACGTTCTCTTGCTGAACATTGGCGATTTGAACAAGAGAAACGCTGCAAAGCTCAAGGAATTCATTGGGCAGGTAAAATCCGGCGTTGAAGGAATCAACGGCGACATAGCAAGAATAAGCCAGGACAGGGTAATTGTAACACCTGCAAACGTTAAAATTGTCAAAAAGAAAGGCGCCTTATAAAGTGCGGTAAAAAATGTACCTAGGCAAGCCTTCTTTTTCATTATCCTTTGGATTAGAAGAAGTAAAAAAACTGGTTTCAGAAGTACTTAAGAAAAAAAACTGGCACGAATTCAAGCAATCAGACATAACTCTTTCTTACGTGCCATATTACATTTTTTTTTACGACGCTTTCTTTGAGGAAAAAACAGAAGACGGCGAAAAAAAAATTTCTGAAACCCAGCGCGGAAGGCTTGCGCTCGACGCAACAAGCGCGGAAATAGACGAGGAAGTTTCCGAAGAGCTTGAAGGAATGGAACTGACAAGAAAAACCCCGAATGCGCCGATTGAAGTTGAACGCCCTTCAATGAACCAGAAAGAAGCGGAAAAAATAGCCGCAATAAAAACAGCGTCTTTTCTCGGGTTGCACACAAGAAACATTATAACAACCCAAATGCAAATGATTTACCATCCAATGTGGATAATTGGAATTGAAGTTGCGGAAGGAAACTTTGAACTGCAGGTATCAGGAACAAATGGCATGGTTTTTGGAGAAGAAGAAATCCCAGAAAGAAAAAAAGGCCTGATGGAAATAACAAAAGAAACAATTTACGAATTAAAAAGCCCAAAAACATGGGGAAAATACTCTATTGAAACAGGAAAAACAATTGCAGGCAGCAGCTTGCTGCGCAAAATCCTGTTAAACAAATGGCTCATAACAATAATCCTGATTCTGATACTGATTTACATTATTTTTTTCCTGCAGCTGCCAGTGCCAGCAAAAACATAATCGAAAAGTATTTATACATAAATGGGTACAAGTAACTTAGAGCCCGTCCCGTTAGACTAATATAGAAGTTTGTTTCTCTTTTGTTGGGAGTGAGTGGGTAGGAGACTCACATGGGACTTATAACAAAAGAGGATGGTTGGCGCATACCTGATGCGCTTTGG
>JAQTNI010000028.1 GCA_028713935.1 Candidatus Iainarchaeum sp. | reverse complement strand
TCTGAAAGAATCCTTGCAGCAGGCGGCAGGATAGAATCGGAAGAAGAAACAACAGAAGAAAATGAAGCCGATGAAGAAGAAAGCCCGGATACAGGGGAAACAGAAAAAGAGGAATAGGGGAATAAATTAAAAAGCCTGAAACAACATTGTAAATCATCAAACACTTTTTTTGAAACAAAAGAAAACGGGTGCAAAAATGGGATTTTTGGATTCTTTGGAAAGCATTTCAAAATACCTGCCGGAAATAAAAACACCCGCAACAAAGCCAAACCTGCAAAAAAAACTTATTTGGACAGCAATTGCATTGCTGCTTTTTTTCATAATGGCAAACATTTCATTGTGGGGATTAAGCAGCAGCGCAGGGGAAAGGCTTGGGGCATTGCAGACACTGCTTGCAAGTGACATTGGAACACTGATTACTGCGGGAATAGGCCCGATTGTGCTGGCTTCAATCATACTCCAGCTTGGAGTTGGAAGCGGCCTTATAAATCTTGATTTGCATAGCCAGCGCGGAAGGGCACAATTCCAAAGCGTGCAAAAATTGCTTGCAATAGTACTGTGCTTTTTCGAAGGCGCTGTTTACACTTTTTCAGGAATGCTGTCGCCAATGCCGGGAATGGCGGCAGTCATCATACTGCAGGTGGCAATTGGAAGCCTGATACTGCTTTATCTTGACGAAATTGTATCCAAATATGGAATTGGCTCAGGAATAGGATTGTTCATTGCAGGCGGAGTTTCAGGGCAATTTTTCTGGCAGATTTTCAGGCCGCCAATCATCAATCCATTGAGGCCAGAATTGGCACAAGGCGGAATAATTGCAGAATTCGTTGCAAGCCTCGGCACTGGAATGAACTTTTTGATTTTCCTGCCAGTAATTGTTGCAATAATAATTTTTTTGGTAATTGTCTTTGCAGAAGGAATGCATGTAAACATTCCGATTACAATGGGGGCAAAAGGAACAGGCGGAAGATTTCCCGTAAAACTGCTTTATGTTTCAAACATGCCAGTGATTCTTGCAGCTGCATTGTTTGCAAACCTCCATTTATGGGCAGGCATGACTGCAAGCATTCCATTTCTTGGGCAGATAATGGGCGCAATCCAATGGGCAACCACGAGCCAGTATAACTTGTTCAGGGAAATAATACTGCAGGTTGCAAGCCAGGGCATTGCGGGAATAGGCGTGCTTTCACCGCAAATAATACAGGCAATTGTTTATGTGATTGTATTCATTGCAATTTGCATAGTTTTCGGGGTTTTTTGGGTGCAAATGGGCGGACAAGGCTCGGAAGCAGTTGCAAAACAATTGCAGGGCTCAGGAATGTATATTCCCGGCTTTCGGAGGGATGAACGGATAATCCAAAAAGTCCTTGAACGTTACATTCCTACAATAACAATTCTTGGCAGCATTTTTGTTGCACTGCTTGCGGCATTCGGAGACATGTCTCTGGGAGGGCTCGCATCAGGAACAGGAATACTTTTGACAGTTGGAATTATTTACAGGCTTTATGAAGAACTGGCAAGGGAACAAATGATTGCAATGCATCCCCTGCTTGGAAAATTATTCAAAGGATAAAAGAGGGAAAAACTTGCGACACAAATGTTTAAATTGCTTTGCAATGAAAGATACTTTATTCAACCCTTTTTTGGTGAGCGATTCTGGAAAAAGCAGTAGGGCATCGAGGGGGTTGAATGTTCTATGGTATTGATTTCCCCTATTGTTGACATAGCAATTATTTCATTCTTTATGGCTATTGTTTCGCAAATCCTTCAGAGAAAATTAATTGACAGGAAAAAAATGAAGGAAAGCCAGGAAAAAATGAAACAAATGCAAAAGCAAATGAACGAATTGCTCAAGCGCGGCGATGAAAAATCAAAACTGGAATCCTCAAGGATACAGAACGAAATGCTCCAGCTCATGAATGCCCAGATGAAGGGCAGCATGAAGCACATGCTGGTTTCACTGCCAATTTTCTGGATTGTCTTTGCAGCCATTGGGGCATTTTACATCGGAGTCCAAATCACTTCGCCATTGCCGCTCCCGATAATACACAGGAACTTTGCATTTGAAATAACGCCAAATGTAAGCTGGCTCTGGTGGTACATTTATTGTTCGCTTGCATTCAGCGTGGTTCTCAGCATAATCCTGAATATCCTTGACAAAATGAAAGCAAAAACAAGTGAAAAAACATTGCAGCGGGCTGAAAAAGCACAGCAACAGGCTTAATTAGTGATTTTAAAATTTAATTTTTTTTATTTTGAATTTAATTAAAAAAAAGGTTTTGTCTTGTCCAAAAAAAAATACCTGAAAAAAGGCCGCATGCATGGCCAGAAAATAAAGCTGGTGAGAGGCAAGACTGCAAAAAGGCAGTGCAGCATCTGCGGAAGCAAACTTGCAGGAGTTCCCCACGGCGCGACAAAATTCGGGGTTGGCAAATTAAGCAAGACCCAGAAAAAACCAAGCGTGCCTTTCGGCGGGATTCTCTGCACAGTGTGCAGGGCAACAGCAGCGGAAGAAGCAGCAAAAATAATTTCAGGAAAAAAAACAGAAGAAATTGATTTAAGGTTCAGGCCTTTTGTAGACGCAATTCTGAAGAGGCTTTAAAATGTCGGGAATAGAAATCGGAACTGTCTGCATAAAAACCCGTGGCAGGGAAGCCGGTTCAAAAGTAGTGGTAATTGAATTTGACGCAAAACCGCAATTTGTGATAATTGACGGCCCGAAAATAAAAAAACGCAGGTGCAACCTGAGGCACTTGTTTCCCACGCCACAAAAAATAGAAATTGCAAAAAATTCCGACAAAAAAATAATTGCGGAACTGTTGAAGTGATTATGATGGCAGAGAAAGAAGCAAGATATATTGTGAGAATAGCGGGAAAAGACCTTAACGGAAGCCTGCCAATATGCATGGCGCTTACAGGCATAAAAGGCATAAGCCACAGAATGGGAAAAAACATTGCAATTGTTTTTGAAAAAGAAACCAAAGTCCCTTACAATTCAAAAATAGGGGTTTTGCCTGAAAACCTTGACAAGACACTTGAAGAAATTGCCTTAAATCCAGGCAAGCACGGGATTCCAAGCTGGTCGCTTAACAGGAAAAAAGAATTTGAAACAGGCGAAAATTCCCACAAATTAATGGCAGAGCTTGATTTTGCAATAAGAAAAGACGTTCAAAGGATGAATGAAACAAAATCCTACAGGGGATTAAGATTAAGCTGGGGCCTGACAGTAAGGGGCCAGAGGACAAAAAGCACTCACAGGGGAAAAGGCCCTGTTGTAGGAGTAATGAAGAAAGACGCAAAGACAGCGGCAGCTCCTGCAAAAAAAACAGAGGAAAAAACAACAGCGGCACCGAAAAAATAAAATTGAAAATTAAAAAGTGATTTAATGGGCGATATTAAAAAAAGAAAAAGAAAATTTGACACTCCTGCAAAACGCTGGGACAAGGGCAGGATTGACTCCGAGAGAGGCGTTAAAAACAGGTTTGGATTGAAAAACAAGAGGGAACTCTGGAAAACAGAAACATTCCTGAGGAAAAAAAAGGAAGACGCGAGAAAGCTGCTTGCAATGGAACCCGAGCAAAGGGAAAAAAGGGAAAAAGAGCTTATTGATTCACTTGCAAAATACGGCTTGCTTGACGAAAAAGCAGGCATTGACGATGTATTGAGCATGACAACTGAAAGCCTTTTGGAAAGGCGCCTTGAAACAATTGCATGGAGGCACGGCCTCGCTTCAACAATAAAACAGGCAAGGCAATTCATAGTGCACGGCCATGTTGCAGTAAAATCAAAAAAAGTTACAATTCCGAGTTATATGGTGAAAAAAGACGAAGAGGACAAAATCGGCTATTATGGAACCCCGCCTCTTGTCCAGGAAAAGAAAAAAAGGGAAATCAGAAAAGAAATGACTGACAAGGAAAAACTTAAAAAAGAATTTGAAAAAGCAGTGCCGCCAGAAGAAGCCGGAAAAAAAATTGCGCTTCTTGAAGAAGACGCAGGCAAGGAAGAGGAAGAAGCCGAAGAAGAAATGGAAGAAGAAATAAAAGAAGCGCAGGCGGAAGGCGAACCCGAGGAAGTTGAAAAAGAATCCGATGATACTGAAGAAGACGTGGAAGAAAAAGAAGAAACAGACGAAGAGGAAGAAGGGGAATAAATGGCCGGAAAAAAAGGAATTGTGCATATTTTTGCATCACACAACAACACAATTGTTTTGCTTACAGACATAACTGGAGCGGAAACAATTGCAAAATGTTCCGGGGGAATGGTTGTAAAGGCACAGCACAAGGAAGGAAGCCCTTACGCTGCAATGAAAGTCGCGGAAATTGTTGCAGACAAGGCAAAAGAACGCGAAATCAGGGAAATAGATGTAAAGGTAAGAGGCCAGGGCGGAAACAAGTCAAATACTCCTGGGCCTGGCGCGGAAGCCGCAATAAGAAGTCTTACAAGAAACGGGCTTTTCATAAGAAGCATTGAAAATGTCACCCCAATACCGCATGACGGCTGCAGGAAAAAAAAGAGATACCGCGGCAAAAGAAAAGGCTAATATAATTGAAAATTATTAAATTAAAACAATCCAACAATAAACAAAAAAAAGGTTTGAATATGGCAATTTCAATAAAAAAAATTTTTGAAAAAGAAAACACCTCGAAATTTTTGGTAAAAGGCGTTACTGCAACAGCAATGAATGCTTTGAGGCGAAGCGTCATGGAAGAAGTTCCTTGCCTCGCAATTGAAAACGTTTCAATTTACGCAAATGACTCTGTAATGTTTGACGAATTCCTGGCCCACAGGCTTGGAATGCTGCCAATAAAAACAGACGCAAAAGGCTACAAGCAGGGAGAAAGCGTAAAGCTTGTGCTTGAAAAAGAAGGCCCCTGCACTGTTTACAGCAAAGACATCAAAAGCACAGACCCCAAAGTGGATGTTGCAGACAAAAAAATACCCATTACAAAACTTTCAAAAGGGCAAAACCTGAAAATTGAAATGGATGCAGTAATGCAGACAGGAAAAGAACACGTGAAATGGCAGCCCGCAATAATAGCATACCAGGAAGTTGCCTCAATAGAAACAGCAAAAGACTGCGATGGCTGCGAAGAATGCATCAAAAAATGCCCAAAAAATGTTTTGGAATTAAAGGCAAAAAAAATTGTATTGGTGGACCCTTTCCTATGCACTATCTGCGGAGCATGCAGGGACTCATGCAAGCAAGGCGCCCTAAAAATAAACATTGAGCCCGAAACATTCCTGCTCATGATAGAAACAAGCGGAACACTCACTGCAAAAGAATGCCTATTGTCAGCAATAACTGCGCTTAAAAACAAGTCAAAAGAATTTGACAAGGCAATATCAAAAATAGACTGAAAAAAAAGGCTGAAAAAATGGAAAAATTATTATTAAACTGCAACAAGGCAATTTCCTGCAGGGGTTCCGGAGCGGTCAAACGGACGGGACTTAAGAAGCCTTTCTTTGCGGAGCAAAGAAAGCCTTGGGAAAGAAACAAAATTGCTTCGCAATTTTGGAGAATTGCTAACACAAAAAAAATTTCTCAAGAGCAGTATTTGAAAAAAGCCTGGAGCAATCCCGTGGCTTAGTGCCTTCGGGGGTTCGAATCCTCCCCTCTGCACTGCCCTTTTCTTTTTCTTTGAGAAAGAAAAAGAAAAGCGCAAGTTGCCTAAAAGAAAAAGAAACTTGAATTTTTGGAAAACAAAAAAAAATTATTTTAAAATGGAATTTGAAGTGGTTTAAATGAAAGTCACAGGCCCCGCAAAACTTGAAACAAAAAAAATAATTGCGGAAATGGAAAAGCATTACAGGAAAAGCAAAGAGGCAATCTGGCTTGACCTTGCGGAAAGAATTGCAAAGCCGCGCAGGCAGAGGGCTTCAATCAATGTGTGGAAAATAGAAAAACTTTCAAAAATAATTGAAAAAAAAATTCTGGTTGTGCCGGGAAAAGTGCTGGGATTCGGCGAATTAACCAGGCCAGTGCATGTCATTGCATTGGAATACAGTGCAGATGCAAAGAAAAAAATTTTGGAAAAAGGCACTGCAATGACATTCATGGAAGCGCTTGAAAAAAAAATCAAGCCAAAAGAAATGGCAATTGTAAAATAAAAAATGGTTTTTATGGAAAAAATTGTTATTGATGCGGAAGGGCTTGTGTTTGGAAGAATTGCAAGCATAGCGGCACAAAAAGCCCTTGAAGGAAAACAGGTTGAAGTGCTTAATGCCGAAAAATCAATAATGTCCGGAAGCCAGGAAGTAACACTGAAAAAATTCAAGCGCTGGATGGGAATGCACGGAAAAGGCAACCCTGAAAAAGGCCCGCAGTTCAGCAGAATGCCTGACAAGATACTCAGGAATTCAATAAGAAAAATGCTGCCAAAAACCAGGCGCGGAATAACAGCGCTCAGGAATGTAATGGTCTGCATTGGCGCTCCAGCAGGCAAAAAAAGCAATTTTGAAGCAGGCGATGCAAAGCCAAAAAACCTTAAAAAATTTGTCGTATTGGGAGAAATTTGCAAGTTATTGGGCGCAAAATTCTGAAAAAAAAGGCAAGTGAACAAGAATGGCAAAAAAGAAAAACAAAAAAACAAAAACCGGCTTGAATGTAAAGTCAAAAAAGAAAAAAGCCGTTGCAAGGGCAGTAATCAGGAAAGGAAAAGGAATAATGAGAGTGAACAAAACCCTGCTCCAGAATTACTATCCCCCTTATGTAAAAGAATTTGTCGAAGAGCCCCTTAAAATTGCGGGAAGCCTTGCAAAAGAAGTCAACATTGAAATTTTTGCCCATGGCGGAGGATTTATGGGCCAGGCAACAGCCGCAAGGACAGCAATTGCAAAAGCGCTTGACGAATATTTTGGAGATGAAAAACTTAAAAAAAATTTTTTGGCTTATGACAGGTTGCTGCTTGTTGACGACCCCAGAAAAAAGGAAACAAAAAAACCATTGGGAACAGGGGCAAGGAAACACAAGCAAAAAAGCAAAAGATAAGCCAGCCTTTTCTTGGAAAGAAAAGCCTGGGGAAAAGAAGCCTTGGGAAAAGAAAAGAATTTTTGGAGGAATTTTTTATGATGGTGCCTGTAAGATGCTTTTCGTGCGGCAAGATATTGGCAAGCTTTTACGAGGATTTTGTAAAAAGAGTGAATTTGGGGGAAAATGCCGAAAAAGTCCTTGACGAAATGGGCATAACAAGATACTGCTGCAGGAGAATGCTCCTGACACATGTTGATTTGATTGATGACATAATGAAATATAAGAAGTAGGACAAGTGTGGTTGAATGGAAGAAAAAACATTATTGCCATTGGAAAGGTACCTTAAAACAGGGTCGCACATAGGCACAAGGTTCAAGACAGGCGACATGCAGAGATACATTTTCAAGGCAAGAAAAGACGGCCTGAAAGTGCTCGACGTTGAAACAATTGACAAGAGAATAAGAATGGCAGCAGAATTCCTGAACAATTACGAACTGCCGAGAATAATGGCTGTTTCAAGAAAAACATACGGGCATGCAGCAGTAAAAAAATTTGCAGAAGCAACAGGCGCAAAATTTTTGACTGGAAGATTCATGCCCGGAACATTCACAAACCCGAACGCAAGGGGCTTCCTGGAATGCGATGCAATAATAATCACTGACCCCGAATATGACAAGCAGGCAATAGAAGAATCAGTAAAAAAAAGAATTCCGGTAATTGCATTGTGCTCAACAAACAATTACCTTTCAAACATTGATTTTATTATCCCAATAAACAACAAGGGAAGAAAAAGCATTGCACTTGTATTCTGGCTGCTTGCAAGGGAACTGTTGAAACTGAAAGGCATGATAAAAAAAGACGAAGAATTCACAATGCAGGCTGAAGAATTTGAATACCAATTAAAGGCAGGCGAAGAAGAAAGGCAGCTTGAAGAAAAACCCCAGCAGGCAAAAGGCAGGGGCAAAAAACAATTAGGAAAAAAGCCATTCAGAAGAAGGCCTTTTGAAAGAAGAGGCGAAGACAGCTACTGATTATGAATATTAGGGAACCCGCAGTAAAAGGCATTTTTTATCCTGCAAAAAAAGAAGCCCTGGAAAAACAATTAACTGATTTTTTCAAAAAAACAGGAAAAAGCGGAAAAAAAAGTTTTGCAATAATTGCACCGCACGCAGGCTACCAGTACTCTGGGCAGACAGCGGCAATAGCATTTTCAGAATTGCAGAAAGCGGAAACAATAATCCTGCTCGGGCCGAATCACACAGGCCTTGGAAAACAAATTGCAATAAGCGAAGCGGATTATTGGGAAACGCCTTTGGGAAAAATCCGGGTTGATTCAGAACTGCGAAAAAAATTATTGCAGAAGCTTGGAATAGAAGCAGATGATTCTGCACACATACAAGAACACAGCATTGAAGTCCAGCTTCCTTTCATACAATTCCTGTTTCCAGAAGCAAAAATACTGCCCATCTGCATAATGGAAAACAGGCTTGAAGAACTGAAAAAGCTTGGGAATGCGCTTGCAGAAATCTGCAGTGAAAAAAAAAGTTCAATTGTGGCTTCTTCCGATTTCAGCCATTTTCTGCCATTGGAAAACGCAATGGAAAAAGACCTGAAAGCAATTGAATTCATCAAAAAAATTGATGTCGAAGGATTTTACAAAGAAGTGGAAGAAAAAAACCTTAGCATCTGCGGTTTCTGCCCTATAACAGCAACAATGCAGTATTGCAGGAAAAAAAAACTCAAAAAAGCCTCACTTTTAAAATACGATTCTTCTGCAACAGCAACAGGCGACAAAAGCAAGGTAGTAGGATATGCGGCAATAAAATTTGAAGTTTGAAAGAACTGAGTATTGCAAATTATAAAAACAAAAAAACAGCTCAAATTCCCCTATTAACTGCCCAAGGTAAATTTAAATATTTGAAGGTTCAAGAATATAATAGAAAAACCTGAAAAACGGTTTTTGGAAGTTGATTTTTTTGAATAACGCTGAATTGAATGGCTTGCTTGCAAATCTTGGCCTGACAGAGTATGAAAGCAAAACTCTTTCAACGCTTTTTGGCCTTGGAGAGGCAGAAGCACCGGAAATCAGCAGGCTTGCACAAGTGCCAAAAACAAGGGTTTATGACGTATTGGAAAAACTTATTGAAAAAAAGCTTGTAATTGAAATTAGGGTGCGCCCCAAAAAATACAGGGTAATTGATGCCCCACAGGTCCTTGATTCGCTTGTTGCGGAGAGGAAAAGCCATTTGTCAGATCTTGAAAGCCAGGTAAAAGAAATGAAGAATGGCCTTGCAAACACCCGCAAAGGCATTGGAGAGGTAAAATCTGAGTCAGTCATAAAAGTAAAGGACAAGCATGATTTTGAAAGAATTTTGGCGCAAGAGCTTGAAAAGGCAGAGGGCACAATAGTGGGTTTCACTGAAATTTCCGACAAGCACACTGTCCTAAAAGACGCCCTTGAAAAAGCAAAGGGAAAAAATGTTGCAATAAGATTATTGAACAGCTTTCCAAGCGAAAGCCTGAAAAAAAGTGTCAAGGAATTTAAGCAGGTTGAGCATGGCCTGAATGCATTCATAATTGACGACAAAAAAGTAATCCTTGCATTAAGCGATTTTAAAAAGGAAAAGCCCGAATATCACTTCACTATTTGGCACGAAAACAAGCCCATGGCAAACGCGTTCAGGCACTATTTTGACAAAGTATGGGCACAGGGAAAAAACTGATTTCCTGTTTTAACAACAAATTAAACGCTGGTTTGGATGGCAAAAGAAATAATTGAAGACGCTTACCGTTATGCAATAAAAAACGCTTTTTCGCACAATGGCAAGGCAGATGCAAGCGCAGTAGTGGGAAAAATAATTGCACTGCACAAAGGCGAGGACATAAAAAAAGCAATGCCTGAAATAATGGAAGCAGTGAGAAAAGTAAATTCAATGGCTTTTTCTGAAATAGAAAAGGAATACAAAAAATTTGAAAATAGTTATGAATTAAAACCAAAGCCGAAAAGGGAAGGCCTGCCTGACCTTGAATTTGCGGAAAAAGGCGGAAAAGTAATCACGAGATTTGCGCCAAATCCTTCAGGAGTTATGCATTTGGGCCATGCAAGGCAGGCAATTTTAAGCCATGACCTTGCAAAAAAATACAATGGAAAATTTTTTCTGCGGTTTGATGATACAGACCCAAAAATAAAAGTGCCTCTTGAAAAAGGCGAAGAACTGATTTTACAGGACTTGGAATGGCTTGGAATAAAGCCCGATGCGATTTACAGGGCCTCTGACAGGTTTGAATTGTATTATGAGTACATGAAAAAAACAATTGAAAAAGAACAGGCATATGTCTGCACATGCGACAATGAAGAATGGAAAAAGAAAAAAGCAAAAGCCATTGCCTGTTCCTGCCGGGAACTGCCAAAAAAAGAAAATCTCGAAAGATTTGAAAAAATGCTTAATCATGAATACAAGGAAGGCCAGGCCGTATTAAGGATAAAAACAGACCTGCAAAACAAGGACCCAAGCATAAGGGACTGGTGGGCAGCAAAAATAGTTGACAAGCCACAGCACCCAAAAGCAAGTGACAGGCACTTGTGGCCGAGCTATAATTTTGCATCTGCAATTGACGACCACGAACTTGGAGTAACACTCATAATAAGGGGGCAGGAACATGCGCAGAATGCGGAAAAACAAAAATTTTTGTACAAATATTTTGGCTGGGAATATCCGAATGCAATTCACACCGGCAGGGTGAAAAGCGACATTGGCCTGTTAAGCAAAAGCAGGATAAATGCCCTGATGAAAAAAAAAGATTTTTTGGGTTACTCAGACCCAAGGCTGGGAACATTAATGGCATTAAGAAGAAGAGGCTTTCAGGCAGAAACAATAAGGGAAATAATAATTGAAATTGGCCTGAAAACTTCAGACACTACAATTGAATTCAAAAAAATTGCTGATTTGAACAAAAAATTTGTTGCAAGCGCCGAGAGAATAGCTTTCCTGACCGAACCAATAAGACTTGAAGTGGGATTTGCGCAAAAAGCAATTGCGGAAATTGATGGAAAAGAATTTGAATTAAAACAGGGCTCACAGGCATTTTTGGTTGACAAAAAAGAAATTGACAAAATTGAAATTGGAAAAATTGTGCGCATAAGAAACGCCTATAACGCGCGCATGGTGAAAAAAGACCCCTTGCAGGCATTTGCGGAATGGCTTGGAAAAAGCCCGGGAGAATTCCCAGTAATACACTGGCTGCTTGAAGAGCAAAGCATTGACACAGAAATATGGACTCCGAAAGGAATGATTGCGGGCTTTGTTGACAACAAAATACTTGAAAAAAAACAAGGCGAAATTGTTTACCTTGAAAAATTCGGTTATTGCAGAATAGACCAGTTAAAAGAAAACAAGGCAGTGCTATTCTGGGCCCACAGTTAAGCAATTTGCAGGGAAAAAAAATTTGGCAAGCCCGCATTTTTCAAGGAAAAATGCTTTCTTTCCCAGGGTTTTCTTTGCAGAGGGCAAAGAAAAGCCTTTTTAAACATTCTCAATTCTTAATTTATTATATACAATAAATGTTTTGTTCTACATAATTTAAATAAATTGCTTGTTTTTCACCTATGAAAAATGAAGCGCTGCCTTAACAGGCAGTAAGCGCTTATGGAGGTGCTTGTAATGGCGCTAGCAAAATTTTCAGTTCCAGAAAAAATCGCACAGCAGCAACTTTCTTTGCTTGAAAAAATCAAGAAAAAGGGCAAGGTAAGGATTGGCGTGAATGAAGTCACAAAGGCTGTTGAAAGGGGAGACGCAAAATTCGTTCTCATAGCAGAGGATGTAAATCCGGCAGAAGTGGTAATGCACATTCCTTTGATTTGTGACGAAAAAAAAATCCCCTACAGTTTTGTGAAAACAAAAAAAGAACTCGGCGAAAAAGCGGGAATTGCAGTCGGGACAGCCGCAGTTGCAATTGTTGACGAGGGAGACCTGAAAAAAGAGCTCTCTGAAATTGCCAATGCAATCTCTGAATTGAAAAAATAACCAAAGGTGTGTTTGATGGAAATGGGAACTCCAGCTGAAGTAGTTGAAGTAATGAAAAGGACAGGGGTCCATGGCGAAATTGTCCAGATAATGTGCAGAATCCTTGACGGGCCTGAAAAAGGCAGGGTAAAAAGGCGGAATGTCAAGGGCAATGTGCAGAAAGGCGACGTAGTTGTGCTTTTGAGCACTGAAAGGGAAGCCAAGGAAATCAAGGCGAGATAAAAGCCTGGGGAAAAGAACATTTTTGTTGCGCAAAAATGAAATATTAATTCTCAAAAAAGGTGAAAAAAATGGTTAATTGCAGTTTTTGTTCAAAGGAACTGAAGCCGGGAACAGGCCTGATGTTCGTGAAAAAGGAAGGCACAGTGCTTTTCTTTTGTTCAAGAAAATGCAGGATGAACCTGTTAAAGCTGAAGAGAAACCCTGCAAACAAAAAATGGTCAAGCAATAAGAAAACTGGTAAAAGGTGATTTTGTTATGGAAAAAAGCCTTGTAATAATAAAGCCTGATGCTGTGAACCGCGACCTTATCGGGAGAATACTTTCCAGGTTTGAGGAAAAAGGCCTGAAAATTGCTGCAATGAAAATGGAGACACTGCAGCCCTACAAATTGAAGGACCATTATGCGCACCTGAAAGAAAAGCCTTTCTATGAGGAGCTCATAAAATACATGTCAAGCATTCCAAGCATTCTTATTGTGGTTGAAGGAAAACAGGCCATTGAAGTTGTAAGGAAAATGATTGGCCCAACACAGGGGAGGGAAGCTGGCCCAGGAACAATCAGGGGAGATTTTAGTGTCAGCAACCAGTCAAACCTTATTCATGCATCTGACAGCACTGAAACAGCGCAGAAAGAAATTGAAAGGTTTTTCAGGCCAGAGGAAATTCATGAATACAAAAAAATGAATTTTGACTGGATTTATTCAAAGGGAGAAAAGGAACTGAAATAATCCTGGAAACGGTGTTGTTTTTGTTGAAGGTTCGGGTAAAAAAATTGTGCCCAGAGGCAAGAATTCCAAAATTAGAGCATTCGGGAGACAGCGGAGTCGACCTTTATTCTGTTGAATCCTGCACAATAATGCCTGGCGAAATACGGCTTGTGAAAACTGGCCTTGCAATTTCTTTTCCAGAGGGATTTGAGGCGCAGGTAAGGCCGAAAAGCGGGCTTGCCTTGAATTCGGGAATTGGCATTGTGAATTCTCCCGGCACAATTGATTCCGGCTACAGGGGAGAAATCTGCGTTATTCTTGTCAATCACGGCAAAAAAGATTTTGTTGTTGAGAAAGGCAAAAAAATTTGCCAAATGGTTTTCCAAAAAATTGAAAAGCCGGAATTTGAAATCAGTGAAAGCCTTGATGAAACAAAAAGGGGAAAAAACGGTTTTGGCTCAACAGGATTGGATTAAGGTGTGAAAATGGCAATACGGCAACCAATTGTGACTGTGCTTGGGCATGTTGACCATGGAAAAACAAAATTTTTGGACATGATAAGGGGAAGCGCAATTGTTGAAAAAGAAGCCGGCGCAATAACGCAGCACATAGGCGCAACAGAAGTGCCAATGAGCGCAATTGAAAAAATTTCCGGAAACTTAATAAGAAAATTCGGCTTTAAAATTGAAATTCCAGGCCTGCTCTTCATTGACACTCCTGGGCATGAGGCATTTTCAAATTTGAGGAAACGCGGGGGAAGCATTGCTGACATGAGCGTGCTTGTAGTTGACATTAACCAGGGAATGCAGCAGCAAACATTTGAGGCACTCGAAATTTTGCGCGGCTTCAAGGTTCCGTTCATAGTTGCGGCAAACAAAATTGACCTTATCCAGGGATATGAATCAAAAAACGAGGAATTTTCAAAAAACATAGAGAATCAGGAAGAAAGGGCAAAAAAACTTCTTGACGAAAAAATTTATGCGCTGGTTGGAAAGCTGTTTGAGCACGGCCTTCAATCAGAAAGATTTGACAGGTGCAATGATTTCACAAAACAAATTCCAATAGTGCCTGCATGCGCAAAAACAGGCGAAGGCCTGCCGGAAGTGCTAATGCTTCTTGCAGGATTAAGCCAGAAATTCCTGAAAAGCCAGCTTACAATTGACGAGAACATTCCAGGGAAGGGAACCATCCTTGAAGTGAAAGAAGAGCGCGGGCTTGGAAAAACAATTGACATTATTCTTTATGATGGAATGCTGAAAGTGAACGACAAAATTGCGCTTGGCGGAAAGCACAGCGTGATTGAAACAAAAATAAGGGCATTGCTGAAACCGCCTGCAATGGAACAGATAGGGCAGACAGCGGAAAAATTTGTTTCAGTAAAAGAAGTCCATGCAGCAGCAGGAGTGAAAATTGCAGCGCCTGACCTTGCAGATGCGCTTGCAGGCGCTCCACTTTTGGCAGTTAAAACCGGCAACGAAGCAAAAATGATTGAAGAAGAAATTGCAGAAGTGAAAATTGAGACACAGGCAGAAGGAGTTGTCCTGAAAGCAGATACTCTTGGTGCGCTTGAAGCAATGGTGCTGCTGATTGGAAAACAGGGCCTGAAGCCGAAAATTGCGGATGTTGGCGATGTCACAAGAAGGGACATAATGGAGGCCCTTGCAGTAAAGGAAAAAAAGCCTTTTGAGGCAATTGTATTTGCATTCAATGTTGGAATAGAGCCAGGCGCAGAAGAAGAGGCAAAAAAAAGGGAAATAAAAATTTTTTCGGGAAACGTGATTTACAAGGTTATTGACGATTACCAAAAATGGATTTCTGAAATGAAGGAAGCGGAAAGGAAAAAAACACTTGAATGCGTTGTTTTGCCTGCAAGAATGGTTTTTATGAGGGGCTTTGTTTTCAGGAACAGCGATCCTGCAATTTTTGGAATTAAAATCCTGCAGGGCTGTATCAGGCCAGGCATTGAAATAATGAACGAAAAAGGCGCAATTATTGGAAAGCTGGAGGCAATACAATCGCAGAATGAGTCTGTAAAAGAAGCAAAAAAAAGCCAGGAAGTCGCTGTTTCAGTGAAAGGCGCTGTAATAGGCAGGAACCTTGCGCCCGGAGAAGAATTGCTGACCTTTATGCCAAAAAAAAATTTTTTGGAGCTTGACAAATTAAGCGGTTTTCTTTCAAGCGAAGAGCTTGAATTGGTTGAGGTTATAAAAAAATTGGAATCTCAAAAAGAAAAATCAAAAGGAATGGTGTCTTAAAAAATTGGATAATTGCACGAAAGGAATTTTTCTTTCTTTTCGGAAACTTACACTTTTCTTTCTTTTTAAAAAAAGAAAGAAAAGGGGAGAAAGGGGCGATTGAATGAATATTGTAATTGCAGAACCAAAAAGCGGGAGAAGCGCAAACAAAAAAACAGAGGAACCTGTTTTTCTCAACAGGAGAATAGGCGAAGAAGTAAGCCTTGACACTCTTGGATTGGCAGGATTCAAGGCAAAAATTACTGGGGGCAGCGACAAGCAGGGCTTTCCAATGAAGCCAAGCATGCATGGCACTGCAAGAAAAAAAACATTGCTCAAAAAAGGCACAGGCTTCAGGGCAACAGTAAAAGGGCAGATGAAAAAAAAGAACATAAGGGGCAATGTTGTCAGCACTGAAACACAACAGTTAAACCTTGTAATTACACAGGCAGGGGAAATGCAGGCTTTTGAACAATTAATCCCAAAACAAAAAGTAGAAGAGAAAAAAGAATCCATAAAGGAACAAATGGTAAAACAATCCCTGGAAAATGTGGGAAACACAGAGCTTGCACAGGAAGCGCTTAAAATAAAGCCAAAATCAAGAAGATAAATAAAAAGAGGAAAAAACTTGTCTGAAAAAAAAACACCTGCGGCAAAAGAAAAAAAAACAGCGAAAGCAATGCCTGCTGCGGAAAAAACAGCAAAAAAAGAAACAACAGGCAATGCGGCCCGGGCAGAACAGGCAGTTGTAAACATTGGAATGGTAGGGCATGTTGACCATGGAAAAACCTCGCTTACACAGGCCCTTACTGGAAAATGGACTGAAACCCACAGTGAAGAGCTGAAAAGGGGAATTTCAATAAGGCTGGGATATGCGGACACAACCTTTTACAAATGCCCAAACTGCAGGAGCAGCGAAGCCTATACCGCAAAGCCTGTTTGCAAGTCATGCAATTCAAAAACAGAAAAGCTAAGGACAGTGAGCTTTGTTGATGCGCCTGGCCATGAAACTTTGCTTACAACAATGCTTAGTGGAGCAGCGCTTATGCAGGGAGCCCTTCTTGTAATTGCTGCAAACGAAAAATGCCCACAGCCACAGACAACAGAGCACCTTGTGGCATTAAAAATTGCAGGCATAAAAAACATTGTTGTTGCACAAAACAAGATTGACCTTGTTGACAAAAAACAGGCACTGGAAAACGAAAAGCAAATAAAAGAATTCCTGAAATCACAGGGATTTGAAAACGCGCCAATTGTCCCTGTTGCAGCGCATCTTGGCATAAACATTGATTTGCTGATTGAAATGATTGAAAAAATAATTCCAACCCCAAAATTTGAAACAGAAAAGCCATTGAAGGCATACTGCATCAGGAGCTTTGACATAAACAAGCCAGGCTCAGAAATAAAAGAGTTAAAAGGAGGCGTGCTTGGAGGCTCAATAATCCAGGGCACAATAAAAATAGGCGACAAAATTGAAATCACGCCTGGAATTGACGGAAAGCTCATGCAGACAACAGTGAAAAGCCTCAGTTGTGCAGCAGGAAAGCTCACAGATGCAAAACCAGGCGGCCTAATAGGAATTGGCACAATGCTCGACCCAAGCCTTACACAAAACGACAGGATGCGGGGCCAGGTAATTGCACGGCCTGATTTAATGCCATTGCCGGCAAAAAAGCTTTTTTTAAAAATGACTTTTATTGAAAGAGTAGCCGCAAACATTGACAAAAAAATCAGGACAAACGATGTATTGGTGCTTACAATAGGGGCAATGACTGCGCTCGGAACAATGATAAAGGAAAAAGGCGGAGTGCTTGAAATTGACCTGAAAACTCCCGCAGTAATTGAAGAAGGCGGAAAAATTGCGGTCAGCAGGAAAGAAGGCGGCAGATGGAGGCTGATTGGCTACGCAACACCCGAAAAATAAGATTGTTGCATTGGACACTAACATGATTCTGGCAATTGTCCAGTTCAGGATAGATTTTTTTACACAGGCAAAAAACCTGTTTGGAAGCAAAACAGTTTTTGTTGTTACAAAAAAAAGCATTGAAGAGCTGGAAAAGCTTTCCAAAAAAAACAAGGCAATGAAAAAAAACATTGAATTGGCATTGGAAATAATCAAAAAAAACAATGTGCAGGAGGTAAATATAGAAGCGCAGAATGCAGACGAATGCCTTGAAAAACTGGCTGCAAAAGGAATAATAATAGCAACCAATGACAAGGCGCTTAGAAAAAAAATAAAAGTGTTTGGCAGCCATATATTCTTGAAAAAAAAGCAGTTTATTGCATTTGAATAAGTTTGTAAAAAAAAATTGTGTTTTTGACGGCAGGGTGAGTAAATGTATTATTTGGTAAAAATAAACGAAAAAGTCAGGGTTCCCCCGAAAGAATTCGGCGAAAAACTTGATTCAACAATATTGAAAATAGTGCAGCAGGAATACGAAGGCCTGATTGACGAAGACCTCGGCCTTGTTGTGGCAATAATTTCAGCAGGCAACATTGGAAAAGGAAAAATTGTTCCAGGCGACGGGGCAGCATACTTTGAAACAGAACTGGAAATGCTTGTCTTCAAGCCATTGATGCACGAGCTTGTTGAAGGGTTTGTTTCAGAAGTAACGGAATTCGGCGCATTTGTAAGGTTCAGCCCAATTGACGGCCTTGTCCATGTAAGCCAGATAATAGACGATTATATCACGTATGATGCAAAACTTCCCGGCTTTACAGGCAAAAAAACAAAAGTAAAGCTAGGGGCAAACGATGAAGTATTGGCACGCATAGTCACAATTTCACTGAAAGGCAATATCCAGAATTCAAAAATCGGCCTGACAATGAGGCAGCCTTTCCTTGGAAAAGAAGAATGGCAAAGAGTGGCAGTAGAAAGCCCCAGAAGGGAAAAAACAAAGCCAAAAGAAAAAGGCTCCGACAAAGGCAGGATAAAAATGCCAAAAGAAACAAAGGACAAAAAATAAGGAAGGAAAAAAGGGATTAGAATGGCTAAAGAAAAAGCTTGCAGAAACTGCAAATTAGTCGTTGAAGACTCAAAAGAATGCCCTGTATGCAAGGGCACTGCATTCACAACTTTCTGGCAGGGCTATGTGATGATAATAGACCCTGAAAAAAGTGAAATTGCAAAATACAAGGGAATAACAACACCAGGAAAATATGCGCTAAG
>JAQTNI010000027.1 GCA_028713935.1 Candidatus Iainarchaeum sp. | reverse complement strand
CTTGTCAAAGACCTGTGCAAAAATCCGCCTTGTCTCTTCTTCAGGCACAATTTCCTGCAGCAAAAATTTTTGCTTTTCCATGAAAAAATAGGTAACGCGACCTTAATTTAATGGTTTTCAGGCTGCTTATTTTTTGTTTTCTTCTGTCAATTTTGAAAAATTCTTTTTTACATGGACAAGCATGCGAGTGTTGAATGCCCTTCCAAGAGGAATTCCGCCTCCGGAACAAATGCTTGCTGTTGGAAAACACTTGACAACTTCCCAGTCCTTTGACTTGTGAATGTCAAATTCAAACAGAGGCGTGTTTTTTTCCCCGCTTGCATAAAAAAAAATCTGTTCATGGTTAATGCAGGCATCACAGTAGTCTTCAATTCCGTTCTGAGTTCCTGACAAAAAAGTCCTGACATTTTGCAAATCCATAAAAGGCCCCCGTTTTTAATTATTTAAACATGGAAGTCCTTTAAATAGGGCTTGTGAAAAAAGCAATTTTTAATTTTGGATTATGGCTTCAGGTTTTTCAAATAGCCTTTTCTTCTGAGCCATTCTGTCTGATTTCCCAGGAAGCGCCAGACAACGTCTGCCTTGCTTGGCTGGAAATCCCAGACCTTGATAATTATCAAATCGCCTTCGCGCAGCCAGACTTTTTTCTTCATTTTTCCGGGAATCCTGCAGCTTCTTTCCAGGCCGTCTGCACATTTTGCCTTTACCTGGTCTCCGCCCATTAACTGCAATACAATTGCAAACTGCTCATTGTCTTTTTCCTTTGGAAACCTTACCCAGACATATTCTTCCGGATTGTTTTCATCCTGTTTTTCAGCCATTTTTTTCACTTTCACTCAAAACCTGAAAATCTGCGCATGCGGAATTCCCGAAATTCTAATTATGCTTTTTTCCCTTATAATCTTTTCCTTTAAGGCAACTCCAACGCTTTTTTCGCCAACCAGGTTCACATTGCCAAACTCTTTCAGCAATTAAGCAAGCTGTTTTTTGGAAATTTTTTTGGTTCCATAAAACTTTTCACTGACAAAAAATTCAATTTCCCCGCTTTTCAGTGTTTTCCCGGAAAGCTCCTTGTCGCAAACAGCAAGCACGCAATTTCTTCCCGAACCATGGATTTTGTGAAAAATGATTTCACCTTGTTTTTCGTAAACCTTTTGGAAGCGAGCATCAGCGAGCGCTCCGAAAAGGTTTTATAGCCCTTTTACAGAGGAAATTGCACCACAGGCCTCGCACTTGAGAATTTTTACTCCCTGCTTTTCAATCACATGAGTATCGGGCTTTTTGCATACAGGGCAGAGAACAAACTGTGTAATATAGCTTTTCAGCAAATCATTAACCTGAAAATCTGAAAATTTTCCGCCCAGAATAAGCTGGCTTTCCTCAATGTTCGCTGGGCTTGCTGTTTCCTTTGCAAGATACTTTACAAAATGCCTTTTTGACTGCTCATTATCCCTGTTGATTGCTTTCAGAATAGGGGAAAAATTTTTTATTATTGTTTTTGTGCCCTGCACAAAAGACTCAGCCCTCGGCATTTCAAACCTTTCCTTGTTCAAAGCCTCTTTCGGCAAAGACAAATAAAGCCTGTCCAGCATCTGCTCATATTCCATAAAAAAACACTTTTTTTTAACTGTTTATCAAAGGTTTATGGTTTCTTTCTTTTGGCAACCTGCATTTTCTTTCTTTCGCAAAGAAAGAAAAGGCGGCCAAAAAAACACCCTTTAAAAATTGAGAATTTAAAACAATTATTATTAATTAAATTAGACTTGCTTTGTTTTAAAAACCTGCTTTTCAATGCCAAAAAGGATTTAAACCCAAATTTCCTATTCTTAAAAGATTCAAATGCAGGATTTGCTTGTCCAATTCATAATGAATTACGGCCTTGCAGGGGTTTTTTTGGCAGCCATTGGCCTGAACGCATCAGTGCTCCTGCCACTGCCATTCGACATTATTTTTGTTTTCATTGCAGGCCTAAGGGTTTTCAATCCCCTTTTTTTAGGAATTGCAGCAGGAGCAGGCGCTGCAATGGGGGAAATGGTCGGCTATGCAACTGGTTACTTTGGAAGCAAAACAATTGAAAAAATGACTCACGCGCAAACTGGCAAAGTTAATGATTTCAAAAACCGCATAAAAAACCTTGGCACAATTTTCATTTTTATAGGCGCGCTTATCCCATTTCCTTTTGATTTCATTGGAATAGCGGCTGGCCTGATAAAATTTGACTGGAAAAGATTTTTGGCAGCAGCAATGCTCGGAAGAATAATCAGGCATGTGCTGATTGCATACGCAATTTTCTACGGCTTGGAAGCAATACAAGCTGTTTTTTTGCACTGAATTTCAAAATCCAATTTTTGAGTCAGGAAAAAATGGTTTTTAACGTTAAATATAACCCATAATTGTATCTGCTTTGGCGCATCAAGTGTCCAATTGTTGGGAATTGTTCTTCTGAAATTGGCTTTTCAAGAAGCTTTGGTTTCAAGTTTTTCTTTTTCAGAAAACTCAGTTGAGTTGGAGGGCACACAATATTGTACAATCTTGGGTCAGAAAGTTCTTCTTTTTGCAAACCATTTTTGCCATTGTTTCTTATTGTAACCATAAAAAAACGCGATAGATAAAACCCTTTTTTTTCAAGCATTGCTGACCATTTTTTGCACCCATTTTCTCCAAGGAAACCTGTTTTGTATAATTCCAGTGGGATTTCTTTAACTGGAAAAACATGCTTGATTTTGTAAGACCATCCTGAAGGAAGATTTTTATCAATTATTTGGAGAATTGAATCTCTTGTCTGGCTTGCACAACTATGAAAAATTCCCTGAATGCACCCTCCGTCATTTAAATAGTCCCAACACTGATTAAAGAAAGGCTCTATCACATTTTCCGTTCCAAAATTGCCTCCTTGTGCATGTAATGGGAACACGCCTGCTGGTGCAGGCATAAACGGCGGGTTCATAGTTATCTTGTCAAACTTTCCCCCGAGCCCATTAAACAGATTTGCTTTCTTAAACTGCACTTTTAAACTATTCACCGAATTGTTCTTTTCAATAAACCCTTTTGCACGGGAATTAACATCAGTAGCAATGACCTCCCGTGTGCCAGCCTTCGCCTGTGCCATTGCGATAACACCACAACCAGTGCAAAGGTCCAAGCCAGTTTCATACGAATATTTTTTGAATCACGATAAACATATTGTGCAAAAACAGTATTTTCCTCTTGGTTGATTGGGAAAATACGGTCTTTTTTATGGTATGAATGCCTGTCACTTACAATTGTAAGTGACTCCTCGCCCAGTGCAAGAATTGCCGAGGCATCCTTGTTGTCCATCAAATTGATATGCGCAATTTGGAATGGAAAACCATTCAAAAAATCAATTTCTGCGCGGATTCTATTTACTGTAACTGGTTGCAAGACCCTGAATTTTTGCAAATCCATAGTTTCACCTGTCAAAATCCAAGCAGTTTTCCAAGCAGGAACATTGCAAGCATTATTCCTGTCTGGACAGGCAAAGCAGGCAATGCTGTCCCGATTCTTTTGCTTAAATATTCCAGAGTAAGAATTAATCCGACAATGCTTCCAATGAGAATAAGGAAAGCAATGAAAAAATAATTTGGAAAAGCAATTCCAGATTCAAAAGAGCCGCGCATTGCGCTTGTTGCAAAAGCAAGCGGGACAACAAAATCCCCAGTGCCAAGTTCAAAAGTGTGGTCTTTGGTTGGCATTGCAATTGTAAAAGCAAGGTTTTTTCCCTTGATTCCTTTTGCAAGCGCAACCATGTGCTTTGTCTTGAAAACAGCAATGTAATCATACACTGCAAGAGCCACTACAAAAATCAAAACAGGAATCATTCCAAGAGTAACCCCCACAAGAGAGCCGACAACTGCGGCTGAAATCACACTGCTTGCATTCCTCAGCCAGATGCTTTTGCTGAAAACAATTCTTGTTATCAAAAACAATGCGGCGCAGATTATTCCTATCGGCTCGCCAAAGGCAAATTCAAACACTATCCAGGAAGTAATAAAAACAATGAATGCCTCCAGAATCCTGAAAACAAAAGGCCTTTTCATGAATTTTATTGAAACCAAAAAAACCCCAGTTCCAATGAGAATGTATCCAATCAATGCAAGCGCATTCAAAGGATCATTGGGATTTTCGCTTACAATTCCCGGCTGTGCAATTTCTCCCGAGCTGATTCCAAGAACAAGATTGTATGCGACAAAAAGCCCGATTGCCTGCGTAACAATGAACAATGCAACAAGCAGCAGCAATAATTTTCTTTCCATTCAAAAAAGAATAAGAACAATGAAATTAAAAAAGAAACAGAAAAAAACAAATTCACTTGAAAAGCATTTTTTGTTTTGCGGAAAATTCCTTTTCAGCTTCTTTAAGCAATTCCTTTCCTTTTTGCGTTATTGAATAAACAGTCCTGTTTCCTTTCTGCAAAGAAGAAACAAAGCCCCTGCTTTGCAATTTGTAAAGCACAACATAGGCGGAAACATTTCCAGGGAGAAAGCCGAAGCGCTTTTCAATTTCACTGCGCAGTGCATAAGCATGCATCGGCTCTTTCCTTAAAATTCCCAAAAGGTAAATCCAGAGCAAGTCCACTGTAAGCTTTTTCCTGAGCCTTTCCATTTCCCTGCTTTTTGAAATATCCGCTGCCATTGCAAACAAGAAAAAGAAAAGCCGAAACCTTTAAAAGCATAAAATGGCGGCAAATACTATCATCTTATGTGTGCATTGTAATGTGCAATATTACGCATTGTTGCTCAATATAATGAGCAATAATTGGCACTCATTTTGTATCACTTTTAACAAAAAGTGATGCTTTTTTTGTATCACTTTAGAAAGGTTTATATTTTGTTCGGTGAACATTATTGGTATGGACAGAAACTCTTTGTATGTGGTGCTTTCAAGCCAACAGAACCAGTTTTTTGGCCCTCAAAATCTTATTCGTAGAGAAGCGGTTTCTAAAATGCTTTCTTTATTGAAACTCAAATTGCCTCTCATAATAACTGGGGTGCGGCGTTGCGGAAAATCATCACTAATGGTTCTGATTAGAGATGAACTCAAATTAAGCAAAGGGAGCTGTCTTTTTGTGGATTTCAGCGATGAACGGTTAATAGGTTTTGAACATAGCGACTTTCAAAAAATTGAAGATTTTTTAATTGAAAATAAATATTCTGAAAAATGCTTTTTGTTTATTGATGAAGTTCAGGAAGCCGAGCACTGGGAAAAATGGGTTAACAGATTGAAAGAAAAACACCCAATAATTATAACCGGTTCCAATTCAAAGCTTTTGAGCAAGGAAATAGCAAGCACCCTTACGGGCAGAAGCATTAATCTTCATTTAGAGCCATTCAGTTTCAAAGAATTTTTGTTTGCCAAAAAAATTAAGACGGAAAATTATTTGCTTGATGCAAAAAAACAAGCGCTAATACGACGCGCTTTTTTGGAATACTATAAAACAGGCGGTTTTCCAAAAATGGTTCTTTCTGGGGATGAAACAATTTTGAGAGAACTATACGAAAACATTCTTTATCGTGACGTGATAGCAAGATTAGGGGCCAATTTGGAAAAACCAGTGAAAGAATTATCGTCTTACTTTCTTTCGAATCCATCTGGAAAGATTAGTTCTAGAAAGGCCGGAGAATTAATGGGCATAACAAATTTATTAAGCGTTAAAAAAGTCTTAAATGCTTTTGAAAATTCTTTCTTGTTTTTTTTCCTGCCAAAATTTGATTTTTCCATAAAAAAACAAATTCAAAATCCAAGAAAATTGTATTGCATTGACAACGGTTTAATTACTGCTTTGGGTTTTCGCTTCAGTGATAATGAAGGGAAAATGCTTGAAAACCTTGTCGCAATAGAACTCAAAAGAAGGTCAAAAGATATTTATTACTCAAGTGAAACAAAAGAGTGTGATTTTGTAATAAAACAAGGAAACCAGATTGTTGAAGCAATTCAAGCAACATGGAAGCTAACTCCTGAAAACAGAGAACGGGAAATGGCTGGCTTAATAGAAACAATGAACAAATTCAAACTAAAAAAAGGAATAATACTAACAAACGACCAGGAAGAAAAAATTGCCGTTTCCGGAAAAAAAATAACAATAATGCCAACTTGGAAATGGATGTTGGAAAATGGGCCACGTGATTAAAATGGGAACCCTAAAGGTAAAAAACTTAAAACCCAATCACAATTAAAAACCAGTAATACGAACAGCAATTCTTCTTTTGTCGAACTTTTGGATGTAAATACTGCGCTCTCAGATAGTTTTATAAGCATAAAATACCAATTATTTACAATGTTTTATGGTTGTAAAATATTATGCAGTTTGTAAATAGGTGGTTTTTCTGGCAGGAGAGATTAAGGTTGCTGTTTCTGGAGTTGGGAATTGTTTTTCCTCGCTTTTGCAGGGAATTTATTATTACAAGGATGTCGATTCAAATGCTGAGCCGGTGCCGGGGCTTATGCACAATGTTTTCGGCCCTTACAAGATTTCCGACATTAAGTTTGTAGCCGCTTTTGACATTGACAGGAGAAAAGTAGGCAAGGACCTTTCGGAAGCGATTTTTGAAAAGCCGAATTGCACAAAGGTTTTCTGCAAAAAAATTCCAAAGCAAAAAGTGATTGTGCAGAAAGGCCCGGTGCTTGATGGGGTTGCAAGCCATATGGCTGACTGGCCAGCAGACAGGGCTTTTTTGGTTGATGAAAAACAGAAGCCTGTTGATGTTATTTCCGAGCTTAAAAAATCCGGCGCAGAAATTCTTGTCAATTACATACCTGTCGGCAGCGAGGAAGCCACAAAATTTTATGCACAGGCCGCGCTTGAAGCGGGATGCGGTTTCATAAACTGCATGCCTGTTTTTATTGCCTCCAATTCAGAGTGGGCAAAAAAATTTGAGTCAAAGGGCCTGCCTGTTCTTGGCGATGACATGAAAAGCCAGTTGGGCGCCACAATTGTCCACAGGGTTTTGGCAAAGCTTGCCTGTGACCGCGGAATAAAAATCAACGGCACTTACCAATTGAATGTTGGGGGCAACACTGATTTTTTGAACATGAAGGAACAGGCAAGGCTGAAGAGCAAAAAAATTTCCAAGACAGAATCAGTCCAGTCAAATATGTCTGCGCCTCTTCCCTGGGAATTGATTCATGTAGGGCCAAGCGATTATGTGCCATGGCTTTTTGACCAAAAAATTTGTTTTCTGCGCATTGAAGGAAGCCAGTTTGGCGACATTCCAATGAACCTTGAATTGAGGTTAAGCGTTGAAGACAGCCCAAACAGCGCCGGCGTTGTAATCGATGCAATCCGCGCATGCAAAATTGCC
Organism: Candidatus Iainarchaeum sp.; assembly: GCA_028713935.1. GTDB lineage: Archaea > Iainarchaeota > Iainarchaeia > Iainarchaeales > JAGVNX01. The sequence goes on along the minus strand of JAQTNI010000027.1, from coordinate 11,115 downwards.
CTTGACAGAAAAATTTCCGGGCCATTAACCTCTATTTCCGCTTATCTTATGAAGCATCCTCCAATCCAGTATCCTGATGACATTGCAAGGCAGATGCTTGAAGAATTTATTCAGGGCAGCAGGGAAAGATAAAAATGACTTTGTACAGGCAAAGGGAAAAATTCAACAAATTGTCAATTAAAATTGGGGTTATTTGCAGCAAAGTTCCCCTTTCCGCAAACCAATGGACTCTTGTTTCATTAATCCCCGCAATTATTGCTGTTTATTTTTTGGTTAAAGAGCAATTTTTGGCAGCCGCAATTTTGTTTTTTATTTCCGCGGCAATCGACCTTGTTGATGGAAGTGTTGCGCGCGTTACAGGCACTGTTTCAAAATTCGGGGCTTATCTGGACACAATTGTTGACCGCTATGTGGAAGGAATGATTGTTTTTGGCCTGCTGTTTGCTTCCCTGCCGGAATTTTTTATTCCAGCCTATGCATGGATTTTCCTTTATTTTTTTGGAAGCCTGATGACAACTTATGCAAAGGCCTCTGCAAAAGAAAAAGAATTGGTAATTGAAGGCAAAGAATTGAAAGGCGGAATACTTGAAAGAGCGGAGCGCCTCATAATCCTGTTTGTTGGAATCCTGCTGGCAGTAATAAACCCGCTTTACCTGGTTTTCGTCCTGATTATTTTAGCAGTGCTTTCAAACATAACAGCGCTGCAAAGAATCCTGCTGGCAAAAAAATTTGCCGATAAAAGCCGCGAAAAGCATTAAAATAAGTTCCAATTCCCAATTAAATAACAATTCAATTTTCCCAAGGCTTTCGAAAGCGAGCATCAGCGAGTGCTTCGAAAGGCTTTTGCGGGGTTGCCAGAACGGTCATGGACCGGCCTGCAGCTGCCCTTTTCTCTTTCTTTGGGAAAGAAAAAGAAAAGTGCAAGGTGCCCAAAAGAAAAAGAAATCCGGCAGGGCGCTGTTTGCAGCGGTTAGCCGAGTAAGGGGGTTCAACTCCCTCACCCCGCTTTGATAGTAAATGTCAGCTCTCTCCTAAACAGAGTGTTTTTAAGTGTTTTTCGGTTTAGGAGAGTGTTGCATATGAAAACATATATTTACGATTACGAAACAATTTTAGCGCATCAATTCAGGGATTTGGATAAATATCCTGTTTCTGTTCATAACAAGAAACTGATTCTGGATTTTTAAAATTTTAATTATCCCAGAGACCTTTCTATCCCCAGGCTTGTTAAGCATATTAGTTCTTTGAAAATTGTCAGCCTTTTCTTGAAAAAGGATTTTGAAGCAGCTACTGTAGAAGATTTTCAAAGGTTTGTTGGCTTATTAAAAGAACAAAAAAAATCTCCCTCAACACTGGACACATACAAGGAAGTTTTGAAGGTTTTTTACAAGTGGCTTAACAAGGGCAAGGGTTATCCTGCTTGTGTTGCTTGGTTTAAGAGCACTAACAAACATTCGCATAAACTGCCTGAAAGCCTGTTATCTCAAGAGGATGTCAAAGAAATGGAAAAAAATGCTTTGAATTTGCGCGATAAGGCCTTGATTTCTGTTTTATGGGAATCTGGCGCAAGAATTGGAGAAATAGGAACCCTGCAATTGAAGAACATTGTTTTTGACGAGTTCGGCTGCAAAATTCTTGTTGATGGAAAAACCGGCATGAGAAGAGTAAGACTCGTAAATTCAGCACCAAATCTCTTGGAATGGATAAATCAGCATCCAGAAAGAGGAAACCCAAATGCTTTTGCTTTCGTGAACATTGAAAAAACATTTGCCGGAAGAATGCACCATAGAAACATGGTTGCTGTTTTAAAAAAAAGTGGTACAAGAGCAAAAATTCAAAAGCCTGTTAATCCGCATCATTTTCGGCATTCAAGAGCAACGTACATGGCCCAGTTTTTGACTGAAGCACAACTAAAAGAATATTTTGGCTGGGTGCAGGAATCAAAAATGGCTGCGCAATATGTTCACTTGTCTGGCAAGCAGGTTGATGATGCTATTTTGCGCATGCATGGTTTGAAAGAACCTGACAAAAAAGTGCGACATTTTGAGACATTTTAACCAAAAAAGAAAGGAAACGTCCAAGTTAATTAATCATGGTAATTGATCTTGTTGTTTGGCAGAATGCGCATTTTTTGCTTTCTTTTCTGTTAACAGTGTTTTTTGGGTTAAATTTTAATATGATGAAGGCATTAATTTTATCAACAATTTTTGAAGTGATTTTTTGTTTGGCACTGAAACAATTCTTTTGATTATAGCACTGGTTATTTTTTCTGGCTTTATTGGCATGCTTGTTTTTAAAAAAACAAAATTGTCAGATGTCCTACTATTGATGATTTTGGGCTTGTTGATAGGGCCTGTTTTTCAATTAATTGATTTTCAGACAATTGCATTGATACGTGAACTTGCGCCTTTTCTGGCTGCTCTTGTTTTAATAATGCTCTTGTTTGAAAGCGGCTTGAAAATGAATTTTTTCAAGGTTATTCATGAACTAAGGTTTGCCTTTGTTTTCATTATCCTGGTTTTTTTGGCAAGCATTACAGTGGTTTCACTTACAATGCTTGCTGTTGGATGGCCTCTTCTTTACGGCCTGATTCTTGGCGCAATAATTGGCGGCACAAGCAGTGCAATAGTCTTGTCATTAATAGAAAGAATGAATGTAAAACCTGAAACAAAAATATTGTTAAATCTTGAATCAGCATTCACAGATGCTTTATGCATAATTGTTACAATTGTTTTAATCGAAATCGTGCTTAGTTCAACAATAGACGCGCAACAAATAAGCCACAGCATTGCAGGCGCATTTCTAATAGCAATAGGCATTGGGGCAATTGCAGCAATAATCTGGATGAAACTATTGCGCGACATAAAAACAATAAAAGAAATGGAATATATCTTGACAATCGCAGTTCTTTTTTCAGTCTTTTTCATAGCAGAATTCGTAAAAAGCAACGGGGCAATTGCAGCACTTGCCTTCGGATTAGTTTTAGGAAACTCGTGGGCAATAATGAACTTTTTGCGAATGAAACCAATTACTCTAGACACAAACATTTCTTTGTTCCAAAAAGAAATATCTTTTTTTATTCGAACATTTTTCTTTATTTATATTGGAATAATTTTTGAACTGTCCATGGTAACAAGCTTTGTTATCCTGGTTTCAATTGGCATTGCAATTGCTCTTCTGCTTGCAAGAACTGCAATAACAAAACTGCTTTACAAGGCATCCAAAAAAGATTCAAGTGATAACAAGGCAATTTCAATAATGATGCCGCGCGGCCTTGCAGCGGCAGTCCTTGCATCTTATCCTTTAAGTGCTGGCCTCCAGATTGATTTTGCAACACAAACAATTCAAATAGTTTTTTTGATAATCCTGTTTTCAAACATAATAACCAGTGCAGGCGTCATTTTCAGCGAAAGAAAAAAAAATGACAAAAAAACAAGCGAAAAAAACGAAGCGCTTGAAGAAATAAAAATCTCTGAAAAAATAATGGGCAGTGAAACATGAATTCTGCAGCAATAATTATAGGGAGAGTAATTTCCTGGTCATGGAAAATAATAATTTTTTTGATTGCTTTTGCAATAGTGCTTTTCATTTCACTGCAACTTAGGCTTTGGAGTGGAGATTTTACCTTGTATTTTCTTCGCACTGGAGACTGGGGAATGCTATTGTTCATGCTGCTTGTTACTACTGCTATTTCAATGGTTTTGATAAAGCTCTTGCAATGGCAATTTCATATTGAAACAATGCCGCTGCAAAAGTGGAGAAGAAGATTCAAATGAGCATTTCAAAAAATTGCTTTTCAATTTTTGTTGTTTTCTTCAGTTAGTTGCCTTGCTTTGTTTAGGAACTCTTTTAGTGTGCTGTATGCTTCTTCTGCTTTTTTTTCGTCAACCAAGAAATGAAGGTCAGAATATACACTGATTGGTTCTATTGCAATGCCTTTTTTTGACAATAAGCCGGCTATCTCTGCAATTACCCCATAAGTAATTATGTCTTCTGGTTTTGCATGCAAAGTCAAGAGTGTTTTGTCGCTTATTTTTTTTATAATGCAGTCTTCAACTTGCGACAACATATTTTCCAAGCGAGGCTTTTTTAATAGGACAATTATTTTTGGAGAGCTTTGAATTATTATGCGTAATTCTCCAACCTGCCAGTCTGTTTCCTTTACGATTGCTTCAAGTGCCAGAATTGTTTTTTCGTTTCTTTGGAGAACTGCATAAGCCATGTTTTCCTGCATTGAAAGCTGGGAATTTGCAAAAATTTTTGCATAATCCTCTTTAATGCTTTTGCCTTTGATTTCGTCAGAGTATCTTCTTATTGCAACAATCAGTGATTCTTCCTTGATTTTTTTGCCAAACTTTGTTTCAAGTTCTGGGGCAAGCTTTCTTGCCAAAGCAGAGATATTTATGAGGCCGTCTGTGAGATTGTTTCGCACATAAGGGTTTTGTTCAATAAGCTCTTTAACAGTATTCGCAACAGAAATTTTTTGATTATTCATTGAATAGAATTGGTCAAAAATGCATAAAAAAATATCTTTTTTAGACAATTTTACTTTTTTTATGCGCTTTTCAATTTTTTAATTGTTTTTTTGAACATCAATTATATTAGTGGCAAAAAACAATTAACTTATTGGCTTTCTCACTCCAAAAAAAGGCAAAGTTGGAAGGCAGGAGGTGGTTGGGCTTAGATTATAAAATTATAGTAAAGGATAGGCTGTACCGACTAAATACAAAAAAATAAAGCAGAGTGGCGGGAAATAAATTATAGGGTGGGAGTTCGGTCCTAATAATCTCATTATGCTGTATCCAATCAAGTGTTTTATTATTCAAATTCATAATTTCCTTGTTTTTTACAGCCAGTTGAATACAAAGGTGATTTTTTTGAGCATTAGTGAAATTCTTGAAATAAGTTTTTTTGGAAACACTTTTGCCCAATACTTGTTTTTTATAACTGTTTTTTTGGTTCTAATGGCAATAGCTTTTGTTTTCAAAAAATATCTTCTTCGGATTCTAAAGAAAATGGCTTTGAAAACAAAAACCGAATACGATGATGCCCTAATTGAAATGATTAATTCAATCAAGTTTCCTTTTTATGCAATAATTGCTTTTTATTTTTCAATCCAAGTTTTGGAAACACCGAAAATAATTCAAGACGCCTCGTACTATTTGTTGCTGATAGGCGCATTATATTATGCTGTCCGCGCTTTACAAAACCTGATTGACTTTTTTGTAAAAGAATATGAAAAACAAAGAGCAAAAAATGGCGAGGATGTTTCAAACCAGCCAAAAGCAATGCATTACCTCGCTATTTTTGCAAAACTCATATTATGGCTTTTTGCAGCACTGATTTTTCTTGCAAACATCGGCGTTGAAATAACCCCATTGATAGCCGGTCTTGGAATTGGAGGAATAGCAATTGCACTTGCATTACAGCATATTCTCCAGGATGTTTTAAATTTTTTTGCAATTTATTTCGACAAGCCGTTCGCAGAAGGCGATTTTTTAATCATTGGAGAAGAAATGGGGGTAGTGGAAAAAATAGGCATAAGGTCAACCCGCCTTAAGAGCCTGCGCGGCGAAGAACTAATAATCTCAAATCAGGAGTTAACCTCTTCAAAAATTCACAATTTCAAAAAAATGGATTACCGAAGAGTGCAATTTGGATTTGGGGTGGCATATGAAACACCAACAAAAAAAATTGAAAAAATTCCGCAAATTGTAAAAAAAATAATTGAAAACCAGGAAAAAACCCGTGTTGATAGAATACACTTCAAAGAATTTGGAGACTATGCCTTAAAATTTGAAACAGTCTATTTTTTAGACTCCAATAATTACAATGAATATATGGACACCCAGCAAAAAATAAACCTTGGAATAAAAAAAGAATTAGAAAAAATCGGGGTGGAATTTGCATACCTGACATACAAAATACTAAAATAAAAAGGCTCTCTCATGACTTTAACAGATTTTATTGCAAAAATAATTGAATATCCTCTCCGCGGGTTTGGAAAATTTTTATGGTCTTTTGCCCCGCGCAAGGCAACAATAATAATACCCGCATTTAACGAAGCAAAAACAATTAGGAAAGTTGCAAAAACAGCCCTTGGCAGTTATTTTGTTTCAGAAGTAATCGTTGTTGATGATGGCAGTACTGACAAAACAATTGAATCCTTAAAAAGGCTTAATGTAAAAATAATTCGACATGAAAAAAATCTTGGAAAAGGAAAAGCAGTAAAAACAGGCATTGAAAACTCTTCCAACGAAATAATTCTTTTCCTTGATGCTGACTTACAAAACATCGACACTGAAAAAATAAGAAAACTTATAATGCCAATACTGGAGAATAAGGCAGAGTTCACAAAATCAACTTTTTCAAGGGCGAGAGGAAGAGTTACAGAATTTGCAGTAAAGCCAATGATAAAAATTCTTTATCCCAAACTTGAGTTCAGCCAGCCAATTTCCGGGCAGTTTGCAGGAAAAAAATCTTTTTTGTCAGGCCTTACAATAGAGGACAGATATGGAATTGACATTGCTATTTTGCTCGATGCGGTAAAAGCGGGTCAAAAAATTGTTGAAGTGGATATTGGAACAATAGTCCACAGAGGTCATTCCAATGAAGAGGTTGCAGAAATGTCAAAACAAGTGCTTGAAACAATGCTAAAAAAATCCGGTTTAACAATGCAATTTTTCAAAGCAATTGTTTTTTCAGAAAATGCTTTGTTTTCCAATTCTAAACTTCGCAAAAACGCATTAGAAGTAATTAGCAGATTGAAAAAAAGAAAAGCAAAAATAATAATGCTTGGCTATAGCAACAATGCAAAAGAAAAAGCAAAACAAATTGGCTGCCACAGCTTTTTGAATGCAAATGTTCCAGAACACAAACTATTATCAAGAGTAAAAAAAACACTGAAAAAAAATGGTTTTTCGCTTGAAGATACCGCAATTGTGGGAACAATTCCAAAAGAAGAAATTCTTTTGAAAGCAGGTGCGCTTGGCATTGCTTTTGGCAAATCAGGCCTTGAAAAAATTGCTGACAAAACAATCCAAGACCTTTCAGAATTGCTGTTAATAGAGGAAAAATCCGAGTGATAGCATGAAAATTTTTTTGGCACGGCACGGCCAAAGCATTTTTAATGCTCAATACAGGTTTTCTGGGCAGGGCAACACGCGGCTGACAAAGTTAGGAAAACAACAAGCAGAAAGCATTGCAAATTTTTTTTCAAAAAAAAACATTCAAGCAATCTTTTTCAGCGACCTTTCAAGAGCATCGGTTACTGCACACATTGTTGCAAAAAAAATTTCTCCAAAGCCAAAATTGTTCAAAGAAAAAGGTTTGCGTGAGGGAAAATTTGGTGATTGGGAAGGAAAAAAACCTTCAGAATTAACGGGCAAAAATGCTTTGCTTGAAAAAAAATGGCGCAAAAACCATTTCAGAACAAGGCCCCAGAAAGGAGAATCTTTTTCAGATTTGGAAAAACGCCTAAAGCTCGTTCTTAAAAAAATTCTTTCTTTTAAATTTAAAAACTTTTTAATAGTAAGCCACTCTGGCACAACAATTATTTTGTTGAAACTAATCTTAGGTTGGAGACAAAAGAAGGCGCTTGAAACAATAGTTGAGAATACTTCTATTTTTGAGATTACAATAACTGGTTCCAAACGAAAGTTCAGAAAAATTATTTGCTGAAAAGAGCTAGGGCGTATATTTGAGCCGATTTTGCAGGCAAGACAGACTTGACGGGTAAAGCTCAGCTTGTGGAAAAAATAATATGCTTGATTTTAGATAAGAATTATGGCTTTGTTTATGGACAATTCTGTTTTGACTACTTCGGATGCAAAAAATCTTTCTCTGGAAGAGATTTTTCAAAAAATTTTTTCAAGCAAAACCGGGCTTTCTTCGGAAGACGCAAAAAAAAGACTTGAGCAATTCGGAAAAAACGAAATTGTTGAAAAAAAGTCGAATCTTTTTTTGAAATTTGGGTTTTACTTTTGGGGGCCTATTCCCTGGATGATTGAAATTGCACTTATTTTATCGGCACTTGTAAGCCAATGGGACGATTTTTGGATTATTCTTGCATTGCTTTTTTTGAACGTAGGAGTTAGCTTTTGGGAGGAACGCAAAGCAGACCATGCAATTGAAGCATTAAAACAAAGACTTGTTCAGAAAGCAATGGTTTTAAGGGACAATAACTGGATTTCGGTTGATTCAAAAGAATTAGTGCCAGGGGATATCGCAAGATTGCGAATAGGAAATTTTGTTCCTGCAGATGTAAAAATAATTGAAGAAGACTATGTTCTTGCTGACGAATCTTCCTTGACAGGAGAATCACTGCCAGTTGAAAAACACGTTTCAGACATTATTTTCGAAGGTTCTATTGTAAACCACGGCGAACTAACAGGAATAATCGTTTCAACTGGAATGAACACTTTTTTTGGCCACACTGCAAAACTAATCCAAGCTGCAAAAGCACCAAGCCACCTTCAAGAAGCAATTGTAAAAATAGGAAATTTTTTAACTATTTTTGCATTGGTTCTTGTTGCAATTGTTTTTCTTGTTTCCCTGTTCAGGCATGAAAATATCCTTGAAATTTTGCAATTTTCCCTCATTCTTGTTGTCGCATCCATCCCTGTTGCGTTGCCAGCTGTTTTATCAGTAACTCTTGCAGTTGGCGCTATTGCACTTGCAAAAAAAGGGGCAATAGTAAGCAAACTTGCAGCAATAGAAGAACTCGCAGGCATTGACATATTATGCTCCGACAAAACAGGCACAATTACAAAAAACCAGTTGTCAGTTGCAGAAATAATTGGATTTAATGGTTTTTCTGAAAAAGACGTTCTTTTCTCAGGGGTTCTTGCGTCAAAAAAAGAAGATAATGACCCAATAGACAATGCAATTATTGAAAAAGCAGAGAGAGAAAATATTTTTTTGGAAACAAGCAAACTCAAGCTTGTTGAATTCCGCTCTTTTGACCCGATAACAAAAAAAAGCGAAGCAATCTTTGAAGACAACAAGGGCAAAAAAATCATTATTGCAAAAGGAGCTCCCCAAAGCATTCTGGCACTTGTGCAAGAAAACAAAAATAACAATAAAATAATGAATTTTGTCGAAGAATTTGCAAAAAAAGGTTATAGGGCGCTTGGTGTTGCAAAAAAAAGTGGAAAAAGCAATTGGGAAATATGCGGGTTAATCGCTTTGTATGACCCTCCAAGAATTGATTCAAAAGAAACAATCCAAACCGCACAATCAATGGGAATCAATGTAAAAATGATTACCGGAGACCATATTGCAATTGCAAAAGAAACAGCAAAACAAGTAGGGCTTGGAACAAACATTGTGCAGGCATCCTCTTTCATAAACCTTTCTGAAAGCGAAAAAACAGAAATAATTGAAAATTCTGACGGTTTTGCAGAAGTTTATCCAGAAAACAAATTCCAAATAGTCGAAATTTTACAGGCAAAAAACCACATTATTGGAATGACAGGAGACGGAGTAAACGATGCCCCCGCATTAAGAAAAGCAGACGCAGGAATTGCAGTTATTAATGCAACAGACGCAGCAAAATCAGTTGCAGACATTGTTTTTGCACAACAAGGATTATCAACAATAATTGATTCTATAAAAGAAAGCAGAAAAATTTTTCAAAGAATGACAAATTATGCAATTTACAGGATTGCAGAAACAATAAGAATACTAATTTTTGTTAGCCTCTCAATAATCGTGTTTAATTTTTATCCAGTTTCAGCAGTAATAATCGTTCTTTTAGCAATTCTAAATGATGTTTCAATAATGACAATTGCCTATGACAATGTAAAATATTCTGACAAGCCAGAAAGATGGAATATGCAGTCTCTTTTGGGGGTAGCAACTTTTTTGGGAATAATCGGGGTTTTCACTTCATTCACAGTGTTATACATTGGCCTGGAAATATTGAAACTGCCCTTAGCAACACTTCAAACTTTCATTTACCTAAAACTTTCAATTGCAGGCCACTTTTTGATTTTTGCAGCAAGAACAAAAAAAGGATTCTGGACAGTAAAACCCTCAAAAATCTTATTAGCAGCTGTTCTCGGAACACAAACAATTGCCACAATAATCGCAGTTTACGGAATATTGCTCGCACCAATAGGCTGGAACCTTGCAGCAATAGTATGGGCACTTGCCATAAGTTCTTTCCTTATTACAGACTTCCTCAAAACTAGGTTCTACAAAATATTTGAACAAAACCCTTAACAGAAAAAACAGTCATATTCCAGAACCAATCAGCAGAATAACAAAAATTCCAATTGTGTTCAGAACATAAGACAAAACAATAAACTTTTTCTGTGAAATTTTTGTTGCCATGGCCAACAAGGAAACACCAATCTCATCTGGAAGAGGCGAAGCAATTATTAACCCGGCAAAAATTACTGCCAAATACTTTTTCAAAAAACCTGGAATACTTTTTTCAATTTGAAGAGAAATTTCTTCTCTTGACAATTCATCAATTTCATCCTGAAAAGAATGCCTAATAATCTTGAAAATAATCAAATCTCCAATAACGCTTCCAATTCCCGCAACAAGACAACTTACAACAATATTCTGCTGTTTGGCAATAATCAAAAGAATCGCTGTTGCCGGAGCAGCAGTAAACCCATAAACAAAAAAAATTCCAGCAAAAAAACTCCCCAAATAATTTAAAGCGAGCAAGGCCTGTTGCAAAAACAACAAATTTCTGCCACTAAACAAAATATAGGCAATTATAAAAGTCAGAATCAGCAACAAAAATTTTGGATACCTTATTTTTGACAAGCGATTCACGATATTATTTTGGTTAAAAAGCTTAAATAACAACAGCTTGGCTTTAAAAGTCACTGATTTTCAGATTGGAGGCGCAAAGCTATGGCCAGCACAAGCTTTAAAAAATCTGTTTCGCAAGGTTAAACATATTGGTTACAAGGTATTTGAACTCGTCAGGGCTTATTTCTCACCCCGCTAAACTTTCTTAAAAAGAAAGTTTAAGTCAATCCATTACTGTTAAGAGCCGCTAATTCTGCGTTGTGGCACCTTTGTGCCCGCAGATACAGCGGCAATATCTGTTAATTTTGATTTTATCATTATCTTGCCATCGCGCGCGGCGGGCAA
>JAQTNI010000026.1:5625-18774 GCA_028713935.1 Candidatus Iainarchaeum sp. | reverse complement strand
TGAATTCAAGATTTAAAATTTTTTTCAGGGAAAAACACAAGTTGGATGGGTTTCCGGATTGAAGGTCAAACCTGCCAAAACTGCCATTAAACAAAGTGTCACCAGAAAACAACAGGCCCTGTTTTTTGCCAAAAAAGCACACGCTTCCTTTTGTATGGCCGGGAGTAAAAAGCACCTGCAATTTAAAGCAGCCCAAATCAATAACTTCATCCTGCCTGAAAAAAGAAGTGATTCTTGGAAAATGGCTTGTTGGAATAAGATTTGCGGCAGTGAATTTCAAATTCGGGGAATTGACAAAATTTGCGTCAAATTTGTGCATTCTGATTCTTGCATTTGGAAACAAAAAATCGCAGCCAAAATGATCCGCATGGCCGTGAGTGTGAAAAACAAAATCAATTTCATTGCGGGAAAACCCGGTTTTTTCCAGCGAAGAAATCAATTGAGCAGAATTTGATTCTGAAGAAGAATCAACCAGGGCGGTTTTCTTCCCTGCAAGCAGGAAAACATTGCTTCCTGCCCCTTGCCCGTCAAAAAAGAAAAGATTCGGAAGAATTTCGCGGAACATAACAATTTGTTTTTTGAAACAAATTAAAAGGGTTTTTGCAAAAAAAAACCTGCAAGCAGCAGTCAAAAGGTGTTTTTTTAGGCTGAACAAATAATCAAAGCACAGTGAATTTTATTGAAGCGATTTTTACTCAAGAAGTTTTTGGCTAATAACCTGGCCGCCTTGTTGTCGCAAGTATTCTTCGCGTGTCATTTTTTGCCTTAGAATGAGGAATCTTTGATATTGTGCATTGAATGCCAGTGATATTTCTTTGTCTGGAATCGCTTTTTTTTCTCTTGCCGCAATTTCGACTGCCATTGAATTAATTAACCAGGCAGTATCTGAAAGTTCGTCTTTGCCAAGGGTGTGTGTCGATGCTTTAGCTGCCTCAGAAATGTTTTGGGGGCTTGGCCCTTCAAGAGCCATGCTGACCAAGGCTCTTCGAATCCATGCTGATTGAAAATTTGAAAACAACAGTTTTTGAATATGCTGAACTCGGGGTTTTAACTCAGGGCCCACTGTTTTAAGGAATCTGCCCAATTCAATTTTAACTGTCCTTTCGTTCCGTGCTCGCGCCTGACCTTCTTTTTTCAACTGCCAAAAACCCGTCTTGCGCATTCTTTTATTCCTGGCGCCAATCAATAAGCCTTGCCTGATTTTAGCATCCTGTTCTTGAACCATTCTAACCCGTGATGCGACAACTTCGTGCATATAATTGGGGTTATCTGACTGCACTACATTTGCATGCTTGCGCGGATCCATGGCATAATCGCCAATATCACGAAAAGCTGTTTGAATGCCAAGGTGCATTGGGAATTGATTAGCCCATTTTTTCCGAAGCTCACTGCCGGCTTTTGGATTTTGATAGGCTTGGAGTAGGTCAGAGTAAAGCTGGCCAACATCAAGGTCAGGAATGGACCTGGCCATATTGGTTGACGCCGGGGCTTGCAGTTGCGGTTGCGGCTTTTTTTGCCCTAATGGGTTAATTACTCTTCTTAAAAATTTTCGCAACTTAACACCAAGTGAACTTTTTTATCTAAAACAATAAGGAAGAATTATGTTATTATAGCTAATGCGGGCAAAATAAAAATTAAAAAACCAAGCAGAAAAGATTAATTTATACATAACTTGTTGTGTGGCTGCTCGATTGCTTTTTATTTTTTTGCACGCCCTTATCTTTTTGGTTTAAATGGAAACAACTTCTATTTCTCTTGTTGAAAAAATTGTCGCGGAAAGCGGCAAGCCGAAAGAAGAAATCCTTGAAAAAATTGAGTCAAAAAAGGAAAAATTTGCTGGCCTGCTCACTGAAAGCGGGGCTGCTTTGATGGTTGCAAAGGAGCTTGGCCTTGAGCTTGACAAAAGCTCTGAAAGAATGAAGATAAAACAGCTTGAAGATGGGATGAGCAATGTTGATTTGCTTGTGAAGGTAATGCAGATTTTTGCCCCAAAGGAATTTGAAAAAAACGGGAAAAAAGGCAGGCTCTGCAATCTTATTGTTGCGGATGATTCAGGCGAAATCAGGCTGACTCTTTGGCATGACGATGTAAAAAAAATCCAGGAGCAGGGAGCTGAAAAAGGCTCTGTCCTTGAACTCAAAAATTGTTATGTTACCAGCTTCAAGGAAAAAGCCCAGCTTAACCTGTCATACCAGGGAGAGCTTTCAGTTAATCCAACAGGCGTGGACAGTGGTTTTTTGCCAAAAATTGAAAACAAGGTTTTCAGGCTTGACGAATTGCAGCCTGGCCTGAGCGATGTGAATGCAATTGTGCGCATTCTGCGGGTTTTTCCAGCCACTGAATTCAAAAAAGAAAATGTTTCCGGAAAAGTTGCAAATTTTCTTATTGCTGACAAAACAAATTCAATAAGGGCAACTGCCTGGAATGACATTGCAAACGAAACAGAAAAATTAGCGGAAAACGATTTGGTGAAAATAGAGGGCGCTTACACAAAGCAGGGCCTGAAAGGCATTGAACTGCATCTTGGCTACAAAGCAAGGATAATAAAAAACCCGAAAATTGAAGAGGAATTGCCAAGCGCAATGGAACTGCGCGGAATTGACGTGACAAAAAAGAAAATCTCCAATTTGCACAAGGACGATGCCCTTGTTGAAATAAACGGGAAAATCCTTGAAATCGGCTCTGGAAAATTGTTGTTCAACACCTGCCCGAAATGCGGAAAAAAAGCAATTAAGATGGAAGAAAGCTTTTTGTGCGAAAACTGCGGAGAACAAAAAGAATCAGTGCCAAGCGCAGTGATTTCAGTGAAAATAGGCGATGAAAGCGGAAGCATTAATTCTGTTTTTTACGGCAAAACAGCGGAAGAACTGATTGGGCTGAGCGCAAAAGAAATTGAAAAAAAAATTGCGGAAGCAGGTTTGGAAGAAACTCTCGATGAAATAAGGGGCAAACTCTGGAACTCGGAAATCACATTGCAGGGAAAAATAAAAGAAAACTCTTTTTCTTCAGAACTGGAAATAACAGCAAGAAGCATTGAAAAAAAATAATTTGAAAATTTATTTTCCTAATTCCATTTTTCTGCGGGCTTTTATCCTGGCAAGGTCTGAAAAAGCTTGCTGCTGCATTTCTTGTATGCTTTGCAATTGTTCAGCCATGATAGAAGGTGGTTGCATCCCTAAACGCAAACCGCTTCTGATTGCCTTGCCAAATTTTTTGTTAAGTTCCAAAGTTTCAGTTCTGACTCTGTCCCAATAATTAATTGAGTTCTTAACCTTTTCCCAATCAACTGTTTTTGCAGCCAATGCTTGGCGAATTCTGTCATAGTGACGCTGTGCAACTTCAGGATTTGGAAATTTGAGTATAAATTCAGCAAAGGCTCTTTCAGAAGCTGCTCGCCTCAAACTTGCTACACGCCTCTTAAGCTCTGGCCTTCTCATTGGCTTTTTTTGCATTGCAATCCGGAAATTATTTAATCTTTCAATAATTTAAACCCACTGATTAGCGGAAATTTGCTTTGAAAATGCATTTAAGCCTGTTTTTCAAGAATTTTGAAATGGAAAAAAGTTTTGGTTTCAGGATTGTTAAAACTTTGGAGATTGAAAATAATAGGCTTCTTTGTGTTATTGCTTCAGAGCTTGCAGTGCAAACAAAAAATATAGTTATTTTTGGACTGCCGTTTTCCGAAAAAACAATGCTTTCCAGTGCAATAGCAAAAAACAATCAAAACAAAATTATTATTGACGAATGGACAGACTCGTGCCAGACAAAAATGCTCAAGGAACAAAAAAACATTGTTGCAACACACCAATATTTGACTGCAGACAGGGAAAACACTGAAAAAGAAATCAAGGAATTCCTGTCAAAACAAGGATTGACTTTGGATGAACTGTTTGTTGTCCTGATTAGAAAGCATTAAAGGGCAAGGCGTTCCAGCAGAATTTTGTTTTCGCTGATTGAATCAAAAACAGCTGCCTCAACGCTTTTTGGCCTTCGGGATTCAACAACATGCTTTTTGAGGAAAATCCTTATTTCATCAAGCGGCTTCTGCATGTTTGCGTTCTGCCAAAAAAACTTTTCATCATCAGTAGTTTTTTTTGAAGACTGGTTAATTCTAAGCTTCATAAAATTCAGCCGCAAAAAGGCATCAACGCAGACAAAAGAAGCTCTTTTATTGCCATCTTCAAAAGGATGAACCCTTGCAAACTCGTGCAAAAACTTTGACAGGCTGTCAAACAAATCCAGGTCAAAAACAGATTCAACCCAAGAAAGAGTGCGCATCATCTTGTGGTTCTTCTCAATCCTATTATGAATTTCAACAATTTTTTCCGGAGCAAAAATCAAATCCTTCAGGACTAAAAAATCGAAAGAAACAACCCTTTTCTCGGAAAGGGAAGCCAGATACCCGTTAATCCTCTGCCTGGCCAGTTCAGAATAATTGATTTCGGGATGCTTCCGCATCAATTCAAAAGTATTATCAGAAACAGACAAAGTAATGGTTCGCGCCAAAAAAACACCTTTTTTTTATAATTATTTAATGCACATAATTAAATAAAAATATATTGATTCTTCTTAAGAGACGGAATAGCGGAAGTGCACTCTAAAAACTATTTAAAAGCATCCAATCATTATGCTTATTGAATTGGCAGCCCAAGTGGCAATTATTTCCCAAATTAATTGCTTCAAATGGCTGGCCCAAGGAGGAATTGTTATGGGGAAACAGATAAAGGAAATAGAGGATTTGCCTGGCATTGGAACACAGGCAGCAGAAAAACTAATGGCTGCAGGCTATAAAACAGTTGAAAGCATTGCAATTGCTTCCCCTGCGGAGCTTGTTGAAGCAGCAGGCCTTGGAGAGGCAACTGCAACAAAAGCAATCAGGGCTGCAAGGGACTCCCTTGAAATGGGCTTTGAAACAGCAGACAAAATTGCCGAAAGAAGAAAGCTTGTTGGAAAAATTACTACAGGAAGCAAAGACGTTGACTCAATGATTGGCGGCGGCATTGAAACTGGAAGCATAACAGAAATTTATGGAAAATTTGCAAGCGCCAAAACACAGGTGTGCTTTCAGGCAGCAGTAACAGTCCAATTGCCAGTTGAAAAAGGAGGGCTTAACGGGCCATGCCTCTGGATTGACGCGGAAAATTCCTTCAGGCCGGAAAGAATAATTGCAATTGCAGAACACCTTGGATTAAACCAGGAAGAAGTTTTGAAAAACATTTTAGTGGCAAGGGCTTACAATTCAGACCACCAGATATTGCTTGCGGAAAAAGCCGATGAAATAATAAAGGAAAAAGGAATAAAATTGATAATAGTTGATTCCCTTACTGCGCAATTCAGGTCTGAATTTATTGGAAGGGGCCAGTTGGCTGACAGGCAGCAAAAACTGAACAAGCACATGCACGCACTGATGAAAGTTGCGGAAATGAACAACATTGCTGTTTTAGTTACAAACCAGGTAATGCAAAACCCGGGAATTTTGTTTGGCGACCCAACAACTCCGATTGGAGGGGACATTGTTGCGCATAACAGCAAAACAAGAATTTACCTGCGCAAAAGCAAGGAAGACAAAAGAGTCGCAAAACTCGTTGATTCGCCTTCATTGCCTGACGGGGAAGCAATTTTCAGGGTAACAGAGCACGGAATAGAAGACGTGGAAAGCTGAAAAAATTATTCCTCGGGGAATTGCTGTAAGCAGAAGCTACAAAAGGCATATGCTGGCAATTTTGGGCTTTCTTCATTTTACTTTGAATACCTGTGCAATTGGTTTTACTGGCTGAATTAATTTCAGGCCAATTGCCTGGCCTTTTTTTGCAGAAACAACTGTTTTCTTGTCAATCTGCATGCTGCCGACTGTCTGCTCAAACAATTCCCCTGCATGGCCTTCAACAGAAATTTTTTCGCCTTGTTTTAAGGGCCCTGAAAGCTCCAAAACAGCCACTCCTATCTTGTCAAAAAAATGGGTTATTTTTCCAATTGGAGTTTTTTCCATAAGCCAATCCCTAAAAATTATTGTTCATCAAAACAATTAAAAGATTGTTTTAACACAATTTGTCTGGGTCAGGCTGGGGCGGCAGCAGTGCCTTGTAACCGGAAACCTGCTTTATGCCGGGGCTGATGCTGGAAAAGAGGCTTGGTTCCCTGAAAAGAGCCATTGCTTGGACAGTGACCTTCTGTCTTCAGAGATTTTTTGCTGGAGTGAAACCCGCCAGGTTCGGAAGAAAGCAACGGTGGCTTTAACAAAAAATGCTTTGAAGGGCCGGAAGCGAGAAAAAGCAATGATTAAACTTTTTTCAGGAAGCAAAGTCCATTTTTCAGTGACCCTTTTTCAATCACTGTTTCCAGACCAAGCAGAGCTACAAAATAGAATTAATACCAAAAAATAACAGCGCAAAATAATGTTTAGTCTATTTACTTAAACATAACATTTTTTATAAATGCCATTATGCTTATTATAATA
This sequence comes from Candidatus Iainarchaeum sp., assembly GCA_028713935.1. Classification (GTDB taxonomy): domain Archaea; phylum Iainarchaeota; class Iainarchaeia; order Iainarchaeales; genus JAGVNX01. The sequence goes on along the minus strand of JAQTNI010000026.1, from coordinate 12,317 downwards.
TGTTTTATGGCAAAAATAAAAAATTTGTTTAATTGCGCATATTAAGGTTTAAATAATGTTATGCGCAGAAAGTATAACATGAATTGGATAAAACCCGAATATAGCAAAGAACAAATAACTGCTGCCGGGAATGTTCTAATAAACCCTGCAAGTTCTCAAGAACAAAAGGAAGAAGCAATGAAAATTATGGACAATTGGAGAGCAGCACACGGTTACCCGATGCACGTATTCAAAATAAGACTAAAATCAAAAGCTAATGAGGTAAACAAAAACGCATTAACTGCGCAGAGATTAAAACGTGTTCCAGCTATTCTTTACAAACTTACAAAGCAGTATTCTGGTCGTAAACATGCCATAACACTCTACGATATGCAGGATATTGGCGGATGCCGGGCAATTATGCCAACGGTTATGGAAACAAAGCGATTATATGAACAGTATTACAACCTAAAAGTGAATTTAAAACATAGACAAGTAAAAACAAATGATTATATCTCAAAACCAAAAAGGGATGGCTACAGAAGTTATCATCTTGTTTATGAATATTATAGTGATAAAAAAGGGAAAAAAATCTTTAATAATGGACTGCTAATTGAACTTCAATTTAGGTCTAAATTGCAACACCAATGGGCAACAGCAGTGGAAATAGCAGGGTTTATTACTAAGCAGGCAATAAAATCAAACGAGGGAAGCGAGGATTGGAAAGAATTTTTTAAGCTCGTAAGTTCTGCTTTTGCTAAAAACGAAAACTTACCCATTGTCCCAAACACCCCAAATAATGAAAAAGAGCTTTATCTAGCAATCAAGAAGAAAGAAGCTGAATTAAATGTAGTGCATAGGCTTGAAAGCTGGACAAGAGGAATAAATGCGATGAAAAATTGGGACACAAAAGAGGGGTCAAAGGAAAAAAAAAATAAAAGGAAACAGACACAATACTTTTTATTGGAGCTAAATGTTGCAGAAGAAACTGCATCTGAACTTAAAATTATAACTTATAAAATGGGCGAAGAAAAAGAAGCAGTTGAAGCGTATAATAATGCTGAAAAAAAATATCACGGACAAAAGCAATACGATGTGGTTCTTGTTGGGGTAGATACCGCCAAAGAACTTGAAAAAGCATACCCTAACTATTTTGCAGATACCAGGGAATTTTTAAAAGAATTAAAAAAAATATTAAATAAATATTAATCAAATTTGGAGACCCAAAAATGCAAAAGCCCTTATTGGAGCACAGCGAGAAAGAAGTGAGTTTATGGCAGATTTTAGTCTTTGGCAATAACAAAAGAAATTGATGACTTTTGGGATAAATTTTGGAGTTTTATCAAAGACAAGTTTGATTTGAACCGTTGAACTTGACTTTACGTGCAAAGCCCCGCGGAAAGTTAATTAACATGTTAATAGCTGATTTGACAATGACACAACAAAACGCAATCCCTGCCCTAACCTATGCCAAGAAAAAAATTGAAAGCCCGAGAAGGCGGAGAATTAGAAAAGCCACAGTCATTGCAGGAATGGCCCTTGGCAGTGGCGCACTAACAAATTCCGGCATTGAAGCAGCTGAAAAATTAGTTTCGCGAAAAACAAACGCTGAATGGAAAAAATTTTTTGCCAGCTCGAACTTTCACAATGCAGCTGGTGAAATGGCTGCATGGGAATTACAGCAGGATTATGCAAAAAGAGGAAAAACACATGCAGTTTGGGCAAAACGCCTTGACAGAGTAAAACAATTCAAGCAAAAGCACAAAACAAAATGCATTGCAGGCAGTGCAGTTATTGGCGCAGGAATTGGAAGCTAGTTAGCAGCCAAAAAGGCAAGGCGCAGGCCAAGATTACGCCGCAGATAAGGTTGGTGAAATTTTTGCTTTCTGCAGCTGGCAAGCCAGGGAATTATTCTACATAACCTTGTTTTGGGGGCATCTTTGAGGAACATAATTTTATATACTAGAAAAAAACTACTAATTACGATTTTGAAGGTTTAGGTTATGGAAGAGCGGAAAACAGTCAAGGACATTATTGATGAGATGCGAAGAGAGCTCCGCGAAGAAAAAAGCACTGATTTGGAGCTGTTCATGCCTGCCACAATGAGGGAGCGCAGGAAAAAGGTTCGCAGCAAAAAGCCTTCAAGAATGCCAAAGAAAAAACCTGCCAAAAAATCAAAGCAGAAGGCAAAAGCAAGGCCAAAAAAGGCTTCAAAAGCAAAGAAAAAAAAGAAAAAAAGATAAAAAAAACTATTTTCTTTTTACAAAGCCAATTGTTTCCCTTTCAAGGGAGTCCGCTGCATTTTTAACTGCAATCAAGAGCTTCCAGTCAACTGCTTTTGAAACAATTGTTTTTTTTGGCGTCACCAGTTTTAAGTGAACAGTGTGCTTTTTCCTTGCACCGCCTTTTTCATGGGACTTAAAATGCACATGCAGGGAAAATTCTCCTGGAACAATCCTTGCAATTTTGTCATAAACCTTGTCAATAAACCCGATTAGTTCTGCCTTGTCAATTTCATCTACAACCGGCATTTTTGCAATCTGAATGTTTTTTGCTGGCTTCAGGGACTGAAGCAACGGCAGAATGTTTTTTGCGGAAACAATTCCAAGAACCCTTGAATTTTCCTCTGCAATTATTTCACTGGCATTGCTTGAAGCCATGAGAGAAGCAGCCCTCAGGACTGTTTCGTTCGGCCCAATTGAAACAAAATTTTCTGACATTTCGTTGCGGGCAAGAGTGCTTGCCATGGAATCTTTTTCAGGGTTTATTGAGCCTGAAGTTCCGCCGCTTGAATATTTGGAGGCACGGTATTTTTCTTTCTGCAAAAGCAGGAATTTTTTCACGATTTCTTCCAGGGAAACCACTCCAATCAGCCTTGAATTTTTATCAACAACAGCGGCGCTGAGGGAATTTGTTTCTTTCATCAATGCAATTGCCCTGCCAACAGAATCTGTTTCAGTCAGGACAACCGCATTCCTGACAATTTTTGAAAGGGGAATTTTTTTTATTTCAGGCATTGAGGCGATTGCCTTTGCAACTGAAACCAGGGAAACCACGCCAATAACAGCGCTGTTTTTCACTACCGGCAAAACCCTTGCGTCGCTTGAAAAAAGAAGGTCAGCGATTTTTTCAATAGGCATTGTTTCTTTAAGCACTGGCATTGATTCCGCAAGAGAGCCGATTTTTGTTTCAGAGGGATTTGAAATTGTTTTCCTGGCAAGGATTTTTATTGAAACCAGGCCTGCAAAAGCATTGTTGTCAAAAACAAGCGCAGCAGGCTTTTTTGAAGAAACCATTTTTCCAATGGCCTGCGACAAAACAGAGTCCTTTTCAATTCTCAAAAAATCCTTTTCCATTAAATCGGAAGCAACAACCATGCAAAACACCCTCAAAATTTTTTAAATTAAAAAAAACGCAATAATTAATTAATTCTTCTTATCAGTTTTTAAACCTGAAACCAAATCAAGAATTGCTTTTTTTTGGTCAGCGGCTTTTACAATTTTATTTGCAACAAAAACCCCTGAAGTGCCAAGCTCAATTGCCTTTGAAACATCAGTGGAATTGAATATTCCTGCGCCCGTGATTACAGTTATCCCGGGGGCAATTTGCTTTATTGCATTCACAGAATCTGAAATAAGCCCAGGCCTTGCAGTGCTGACTGAAACATCTTCGCGGGAAATAAGTTCTGGCGGCTCAATTGCAATAAAATCCGGCTTTGAGAAAAAAGAAGCAATCTGCCTTGCCCTTTCAAGGTTCTCTGCACAGGCCATTACAAGCAAGCCTGCGCCCTTTGCAAGGGCAATTGCCTTTTCAAGGACAGGATTTTCCAGCTTGTGCTCCGCGTGATTCAAAACAGTTCCAATTGCGCCTGCCTGTTTTACAGAGCCGGGAGAAATCCAGCCAGAGTGCTTGCCATATTCAATCGGGTCAACATGCTGCGCAAACAGGGGAAGAAAAGATTTTTTTGAAAGAAAAAAAATGTCAGTTGCCTGCACAACCAAAACAATTGAAGCCCTGGATTTTTTTGCAATTGCCTCTGCTTTTTTTGCGAGAGCCAGGGCTTTTTTGCCAGTGGCTTCTTCATAAGCCTTGAAATTAATGAACAAAACAGGGAGTTTCAGCTTCAAAAAAACACCAGGAAAAAGCGCACCTTTCATTTAAAATAGCTGCGAGAAGTATTTAAATTATTCCGCCAGAGGGTTTTTTATTCATGCAAAAAAATTTCGAAGATATCCTCCTAGAAGCAAGAAAATTCAATCCAAAAGCGGACAGGAAGCTTTTGGAAAAAGCATTTGAGTTTGCACTGGAAAAACAGGCTGCAAAAAAAGATTCGCCTGCAATACAGCACATTCTCAATGTTGCCTTGCTAATGGCACAGACAGGCACAGACGACGCCACAATTGCCTCTGCATTGCTGCACGACACTTTTCTCGCAGGAAACACAAAGAGAGAAGAAATAAATTCTTTTTTTGGCGAAGAAATAGCCGAAATTGTGGAAGAATGCGCAAAGGCATTCCAGATAGAGGAAAAAAATTTCCAGAATTTTTCAGACGAGCTCCTTTCAAATGTAATCCTGGCTGTTGCACGCGATATCAGGGCAGTGCTGATTATACTTGCCTCTGCTTTTGACTCGCTAGGCAGCGATGCTGTTCTTGATGAAAACGCAAAAGAAAATTTTGCAAAGCGCTGCCTTGCAATTTTCGTGCCAATCTGCGACAAGCTTGGGCTTCACCAAATGAAATGGCAGCTTGAAGATTCCTGTTTCAAGGCACTAAACCCAAAAGAATTTGGCAACATAAAAGCCCTTGTCAGGCAGCAAAGGGGGACGAGGGAAAAAGAAATCAGGATTATTGCGGAAGAAATAAGCTGCCTTTTAAAAAAAGAAAAAATAAAAGCAAGCATTTCAGGCAGGCCAAAGCATTTTTTTTCAATTTACAAAAAAATGAATCTGGGAAAAAAATTCGAGGAACTGCCGGATTTGCGTGGCATAAGGCTAATTTGCGATTCAATAAAGCAATGCTATGAAATTCTCGGGGTTATCCATTCAAATTACACAATTGTGCCGCAGGAATTTGATGATTATATAATTAATCCGAAGGAAAACAATTACAGGGGGCTTCATACAGTGATTGTCTGGCAAAAAAAGCCAGTGGAAATACAGATTAGAACAATGGAAATGCACTGGGACAATGAAACTGGCCTTGCCTCACACTGGGCTTACAAAGAGTACCCTGCAAACAGGTATTTTGACGCAAAACTGGGCTGGGGCCAGGCAATAATTGAGGGGTTCAGGGCAAAGAAAAAAACAAGCAAATTTGTGGATTCATTGAAAATAGATTTTGGGGAAGACAAAATTTTTGCATTAACCCCGAAAAACAAGGTTGTTGTCCTGCCGGGAAAATCAACTCCTGTTGACTTTGCTTTTGCAATCCACTCTGACCTTGGCTTAAAATGCCAGAAAGCCAAGGCCAATGGAAAAATAGTCCCGCTTGACTATAAAATTGAAAATGCTGACACAATAGAAATAATTCCAAGCCAAACTGTGCAGGTAAAAAGGGACTGGCTTGGATTTGCAAAATCTGAAAAAGCAAAGGCAAAAATACGGCAAAAACTCGGGCTGAAGTTGCCTGCAATAAAAAAAACAGCAAAGCCGGGAAAGAATGTCACAACTGGAAACAGCAATGTAAAAATCGCAAAATGCTGCAACCCGCTGCCGGGCGAAGAGATAATCGGATTGAAAACCACAAAAAGAAAAATCATTGCGCACAAGGCGGACTGCGAAAATATCCTGAAAGCGGGAAAAGAAAAAATTGTGCAAATGGACTGGGAAATGGGGTCTGGAAAATTTTTTGCAGTAAAAATACAGGTAAAGGCAAGGGAATCCTCGAGCCTTTTGCCGGGAATTTTAAACATTATTTCTTCTTCGGGAGCAAGCCTTGTTTCAACAAGCGCAAAAGAGGACAAAAGCAGGGCAGTGAATGCATTGTTCAATGTCAGAATCCAGCAGGCAAAACAACTGGAAAAAATAATGCAAAAAATAAGAAAACTTCCGCAGGTATTCGAAGCGGAAAGAATTTAAGGCGAATTTCATTTATTTTATCAGTTAATCCATTGTTATTGGTGGTGTAATGAAAAGGATAAAAACCGGGATTTACGGCTTGGACGAATTAATGGAAGGCGGGTTTCCAGAAGGAAGAAGCATTCTCCTCAGCGGCGCATGCGGAACAGGAAAAACAATTTTTTGCATGCAATATATTTACAGCGGCGCAAAAGACTATGGAGAACCGGGAGTTTATGTGACTCTTGACGAAAGGCCTGACCTGATAAGGGAAGATGTAATGAGATTCGGCTGGGACCTTAAAAAACTGGAAGAAGCAAACAAAATCCAGATAATTGACGGTTCAATTGCAAAAATAGGCATGCCATCACAGGAAGAATATGCATTGCCAGTAACAGGCTATGATGTTGACAAGCTTCTGCTCGAAATAATGCGCGTAATAAAAAGAATAGGCGCAAAAAGAGTTGTAATAGACTCAATTCCTGCTTTGGGATTCAATTTTGAAAACTCCAGCGAAGTGAGAAAAGCAATCTTAAAACTCAGCTATGTGCTTATGAGAAGCGGTGCAACTTCCCTGATGACATCAGAGATACAGGAAGGCACAAACAGGTTTGGAAAATACGGAGTTGAAGAATACGTTGTTGACGGAGTAATA
>JAQTNI010000026.1:0-5615 GCA_028713935.1 Candidatus Iainarchaeum sp. | reverse complement strand
CTGCATTATATGGGAGTCGGGACACAAAGCAACAGAACCATGCACATAAGAAAAATGCGGTCAACAAAACATTCCGAAGACCTGCACCCAATGCAGATAACCCCGAAAGGAATCAGGATAACAAAAATAGAAGAGGAATACGCGGAAACATGAATTTTATTTGTACCATTTCTTCTTGAATGCTTTTTTAAGCCTGAAGCCTTTGCCGCCTTTTCTTTTTAATAAAACAAAAACAATAATCAGGGCAATGGCAATTACAATGACTGCGATTATTGCAAGCCAGGCCAGTTCACCAATCTGAATTCCTCCTGTGCCATAAGCAGGGGAAAGCAGGACAGGCGGGGCAATAAACTTGTTTACAACTCCTGCCGAAACAAGCTTCATTGCGGTTGCTTCATCCAAAAAAGAGGTTTTCAGGGAATAAACAAGAGTTGCTTTTGGGGCAAAAAAATTTGCGTCAAGCAAAAAAGAAATTTTTGGGTCCTGCTCCAAAACTTCAAAGCTTTGCGCACTTGCAATGTTTGATGCGCTCTCGGCCAGTTCTTTCGGGATTATTTCTACAACCCTTACAGAAGCCATGTTGTTGTCGCGCAAAAAGTTTTTTGAAAAATTAAAAGCAATTGAAATCGCTGCCTTGAAAAAAACACTGTTGCCATCCTTTACTTTTACAATGTCAAGGTTCCTTGAAACATCTGCCTGCTTTATCAGGAAAACAGCATTTGTGATTGTTTCAGGCGGCATTTTTGCGGCTTCAAGCAGAATCTGAACCTGCTGCTTGTTGAAAATAAACTGGCTTGAGGCAATAACATTCAAATCAACAGCATTGCCTGCAGTGGAAAAAAATTCCCCTGCTGACTTTGCACTGGCCTTTGCCTCTTCAAACTGCCTTTCCTTAAGGGAAAGCCTTGCTGATTCCAATTTCTGCAAGCCACTGGATAAGGCAGCTGAAAAAGCATCGGAAGAAACTCCGTACTTTTCCATAAGGCTTGCCTTTGATTCAAGGGAGCTTAACTGGCTTTCAACTGAATTAATGAAAAAATTTGCATCCGAAGACAGGCTTGCAGTGTTAAAAACAAAAATCTCTTTTGTTTTCTCTGTTTTGTTCTGGGCCTTGTCTGTGGCAACAGCCTTCAAAGAATAATAGCCATTAGGAATTGCCTCTGTGTTCCAGTCAATTGAATAATTGCCGCTTGAATTTGAGTCAATTGCATTGCCAATTGCAATCCAGCCTGAATTGTTGTCATAAGAAACAGCAACAGTGCCAATCCCTGATTTGAAATTGCCAGTGTCCTCTGCCTTGATTTTTATTTTTGCAGTGCCGCTGATTTCTTCGTGGTAATTTTTTGGAAAAACAAATTCAATATTCGGCGATATTGAGTCAAAAACAAATGTCTTGTTTGTATCGCAATTGTCCCCGTAAAATTCCTTTGCAGCAAGTTCAAGGAGAATATTGCCCTGGTCTGTTTCCGAAAGAGGCAGGTTTCCATCCCAATAATTATAATCGGATTTGTCCCTGAACAAATAAACAGAATTTGAATCATTAACCTTGACTTTCAGGGAAGAATAATAAATTTGGCCCTGCGCAGTGATTTTTATCAAAAGAGCGTCTTTTGACTGCGACAAAATTGGTTCAATGGAAATTCCAAGAGTGCAGACAGACTTGATTGTTGACTGGACCTGTGCGCTGATAAAGCCAGTGTTTCCCGCATTATCAATCGGCACAACCTTATAAAAAAAAGTCCTGCCTTCGTCCAAATCATTTGCATCCAAAAAGCTTGTTTCAGTAACAAGACCAAGTTTTTTGACGCCAATGTCAGTAATGCTGAAATTAGTGAGCCTGTTCCTGTAAATCTCATAACCTTTTACGCCTGAACGCAAATCCTCTGAAGCAGCCCATTCAAGCTTAATGGCATTGTCAGCAGTGGTTGTTGCAGTAACAATCGGCCTTGAAGGGCCAACAGTGTCAATCTGAATTTTGAAATGAGTCGTATCACTGGTTCCTGAAGAAGCAACTGCCCTTATGTGAAAATAATAAATTCCATCTTCTTTTGCAGGCAAGGCAAGTTCCCCTTCTGTTGTGGTGCGAGAGGCATCGGGAATAGTATCTGGCACTGAGTTATAGGCGTAAGCATAGTAAGTGGCGGAGCTGTCTTTTTGCCAGGAAACATTTGCCTGCGGGGAGTAATACCATTTTGAAGAATCCGGATGCGTTGAAGAGGAAACAACTGGCGCAGAAATTGAAAAAACAGAAACAGAAAAGCAGACCACAAAAAAAACAAGCAAAAATTTTTTAATGGCTTTTTCAAAATCTTTCACACAAACACCCGGACAAGGAATGTATATCAATAAAAAAGAAAAAGAATTTAAAACCCAAAGTCACAATGTTTGGGAGCCAGCAATTTCAAGTGCATCAATAGATATAGCCCCTGAAAGCGGAATCGGGAATAATTCCGCCATAATGCCCCAAAACAACGCCGGTGTCAATAAAAATTTCAAAACCGGCTTTTTTAATAAGCTCGCAAAAAACAGTGTCTTCCCCAAAAACAGCTGTCCTTGAATTTTGCTCATACCTTGTGAAAAACAACGGTTTGCCCTTGTTTTGCGCGTCAATTTTTTCCAGGACAACGCGTTTTATCAAAATGCAGCCAAGGCCGCAGGCATCCGCCTTTACAAGGGAATTTTTTGGAAAATCATAAGTGCTCTGGTATTTCCCGTCCTTTAAAAGCCTGAAACACGGAAAAAGCATTTTTCTCAAAAAATACAGGCCGGAAACAACTTCCTTGTTATGGCTTAAAAGCCTTTCAACAATATCAGGAGGCATCACCATGTCTGAATCCAGAAAAAGCATATGAGTGCAATCGCTTTTCAAAAAATTTTCCACAAGCACATTTCTCGCCACATCAACAACAGTGGAATCAACCTGAAAAATTTCAACCTGGAATTTTTTTGCGGTTTCAAAGAAAAAAGAAACAAAATGAATAAAAAAAACGCTTGGCACCTGGGTATACAAAGGAATGCAAATCCCGATTTTAACATTTTCTTCCGCCATAAAAAATCAATTTTTTTATTCAATCCACTCTGTGTCTTCGCTGTAATTTGCTTTTGTAACAAACAATAACAAGCCCTTGCTACCTGCTTTTACCTCATGAAATTCTCCGGGCCCAACAATAAAAATAAGCCAGGGCGCAAGCGCAAAACTTGTTTTCCAGATTTTATAATGCCAGACCCTGCAAGAACATATTCTGACTCTGTCTGACCTTTATGCGCATGAGGTTTTATAATTTGGTTAGGGGGAATTTTCACAAACTGCACCTTGCAAACCTTGTTCGAAGCATTATTAACTTCCATGACTTTTTTTCGAAAATAACCATGAGAAGCATCTTCCCAGTTTAACTTTGAAAGCTTTATTTCGTGCATTTAATCACATTCTTAAAATTTTTAATGTGAATGCTTTTCTTCTTTAAGAAGAAAAAGTTGTGGGGCTGGCGGGATTTGAACCCGCGACACACCGGTCTTCAGCCGATTGCTCTACCAGGCTGAGCTACAGTAACGGCCTATTGGTGTAGACACACAATAAGTCCCCGTTGAGCTCAGTTTCAGCCCAATAAATTTGCTCAAAGAAGGTTTATTAAGATATGGCTAACTTTAACTTTTCCATTTTTTTCTTTGAATCAAAACCGATATTTTTGTAAAATAAAGTCAAATTTTGCTTTCGGGATATCTTCAACCTTGCCGCTTGAACAACGCATCCGCACTTACGCTTTATTTTCAGCGACGCAAAAAAAGGTTTCATTGTTTTAATGTCATAAAATTTATCTAACCCAAAACTTATCGAATCAAGAAAGGCGATAGCGCTTTTGTTAAGCTCGACTGATTTGGATATTGAAATTTCAAGCTCTTTTTTGCCCAGGTCAACAAAGCCTTCACAATCAAAATACCTTCTGGTGAATGCTGCAAAGCAATCTTTGTCATCCAAAATCCACTTTGGAATGGAATAATCTTTTGTAACCTTATTGCCATGCGGAATTCCAGCTAAAAATAAAACTCTTGAGAGCGGTTTGCAGGTTACACCATAATTTTTGGTGGTATATTTATTTGTAGTGCAGTCCCTTATTTTTCCTTTAACCCTGAACAAACCCCATAAAACATTCTCAAATCTTTTTAACTCAGACACATTCTTCGAACAAAAATCAAATCTCCATTTTGGCGGGCCTTGCAAATGCCCATCCCCCATCAAATCAGCAACCAACGCGGCAAGTTCTGGAGAGGAATACAAAGGAAGCCACTTTGCAACACGCGTATCCTGATTTAAGTTATAATTTGGGGGATACAACAAAGACAATTTTTCAAAATCTACAAGTAGCACCATATTTAAAAATTAATTTGGGGAATAAAAATAATTTCGGAAGTGAATTTCCACTAATCAAGAATTATAAAGATGCGATTTGTTTCAGCCTTTCACAGACCTTTTCCTTTCCAAAAGCAAAAACAAGCGACCCCGCCTTTGGCCCCCTGTCCCTGTTCAGCAATGCGAGATAAACCGCATTGAATAATTTTGCCGGCTCAAGGCCGTTTGATTTGGCCTCTTCATAAATAATTGTCTGTGCATCCTCTGCATTTTTTGCGGATTCAATTTTTGCAGCCAAAGAGGGAAACAAAGATTTTGCTTTTGAATCGATTTTTTTTGAATCAACTTCCTGCAAATCAACAAGCCTGATTTTTTGTTCGGCAGGAAGATAAATGCGGGAAAATTCCCTTGCAAGGTCAAGCCGTTCAAAAACAAATTCCCTTACTTTTTTTTGTGCTCCAGCTGAAAAACCCATTTCCCCTAGCTTTGAAAAAGCATCCTCGTTGCTTGAAAATAACTGGGCAAGCATTATTGCAGTTGAAAAATCAATCGCGGAATCAGCAAGCTGTCGCTTTGGCATTTCAACAAAATGCAGCAGACTCTTGTTCTGCATCAATTCTTTTTCATCGCCTTTATTGGCTTTTGCATTTTCAGCCAGCCTGTCAAGTTCAAGCTCAAGGTTTGGAATTTCATTCCAGGAAAAACTCCTTGTTTTCATCAATTTTTTAAGGTAAAGCAGGCGAAGCACTTCCGGCCTTGAAACCTTAAGCCAGTCACTGGGATAAACAACATTCCCAAGGGAAGCGCTCATTTTCACTCCATTAACTATCAGATGCTCATAAAAAATCGGCTCCGGCATTGGAAAACCCAAAAGATTTTCACAGATTTCCGCATTAATCCAAAAAGCTGAATTCCTGCTTTCATATTCTTTTCCAGCGCCTTCCGAACAAACATTCCAAAACTTCCATTGCATTGCCCATTCGGATTTCCAAGGCATTTTTCCATTGGCTTTTTTCAAATCCGAAAAACCATGAAAACCGCAGCCTTTTGCTGTTTTGGTTTCAAACTTGTAATCCTCGCAGACATACTCAACGCTTTTCCCGTCAAAGCCAATTGTTTTTGTTGTCTGCAGATTGCCGCAGTTCTGGCAAACAGGCTTCCAGGGAATCCAGTCCGAAGGCAAAGCCGCCTGCTTGAATTTGTTCAAAACTTCCATGAGCTGTGGTTTTTTGCCCATCAACTCTAAAACCATTTCATTAAAAGAGCC
>JAQTNI010000025.1 GCA_028713935.1 Candidatus Iainarchaeum sp. | reverse complement strand
TGTTGTAGTCTAAGCGGTTGTCAAAGCGAACTGTTTTTGCTTGGAAATAGGAATCTGTGCCGATTGTTGAATCTCCCGTGCCCTGCAATTGTGCAATTCCATAAGAATTTAACAAAAAGTTTCTGTCGCTTCCATCATTAATGAATGGGCTTGTTCCCAAATAAACAGAATTTGCGCCTTCTGTGTAACCAGAAGTGTTTGTGTCGTTTGCCCAAAAGGCATTATTGTTGCTTGTTGCAATTCCGCCCACAGAATCTACAATTGCTGTTCCACTGTTGTAAGCAAAAACATTGTTTTGCAAATTTGTTATGCTGCCATCATTTTCTATAATTCCGTGTGGCGTGTTGGCATTGTTGTCAAAAAACAGGTTGTTGTATAAATTGCCAATACTGACACCACAATAAATTCCGCTTCCTGCATGAGCAGAATTTTTTTGGAAAACATTGTTGTATACATTTCCAGTCAAATAATCATTTGCATAAATTCCAGCCCCATGGCCCAAAATTGTAGAATTGTTTGAAATATCATTATTGAAAAAATTTGTTGCATCCCCGCTTACATCAAAAAAAAGCCCCGCCCCATTGCCACTCACGGAAGCATTGTTTGAAATAACATTGTCAAAAAAATTGGACACTATGCCGCCAAAATAAATTCCAGTGCCATTTTGAACGCTTGTTGCATTGTTTGAAATGTTGTTATCATAAAAATTTGTTATCTCCCCAGCAATCCTAACTCCTGCGCCCTCAACAGCACTATTCCCAGTTATTACATTGTATGTTATTTGGTTATTGTAAAAATTTGTTACGCTCCCGACAATCCTTACTCCCGCGCCTGCGCCCGCAGTAGAATTATTAAAAATTGTGTTATCATAAAAATTTGTTATTGCTCCCGCACCAGTCATTGAAACGCCAGCAGTTGCTGCGGTAACAGCATTGTTGTCTGTAATTGTATTGTTGTAAAAATTTTTCAATTTTCCAGCAATCCTGATGCTTCCGTTGTTTGCAAGAACCGCAACATTTGTATCGTGAACATTCAAATCGTGAATAGAATTATAAGTGCGTGATGAAGCAAAACCAAATTCAATTGCTTTTGAAGAATAGCCAATGTTCAAATTAAACAAATCATTGGCATCAGAAGTCAAACCAGCAGTATTGGAAAAATTAATTGCTGTTCCATAATCACCTTTTTTTGGAAAAACGCCTTCAACATGTTCTTGGGCTGCTGTTCCAATGGAATCATCAACTCCACTTGTAAAAACAATTTTGTTTGTGCTTGTTCCTTGTGCCTTCAAAACGCCCTTGTTTGTAATGTTTAAATAGTTTGCCACATTTATCTTGAATTTTACAATTGCCCCCGGGTTTATTGTCAATTGGCAGTTTGAAACATCAACATTGCTATCCACATTCAAAAAATAAGTGTTCCCATCAAACCAGGTCTGGTTGTTGTCCGGGGAAGTGCAAATCGCACTGGTTATTGTTATGAGGTCTGCCGATGCGTTTGCAATGAGAATTGTCGTTATGATTGCCAGTAAAATTATTTTTTTCATTCTTTTTTGCCCTTATTAACTTGTTTTTTGCAATTTAAATCAATTTCGCTTGCAGCGAATAATCATGGGGAATTCTAATTTGGCAAACGGGTTTTGCTTTTCAAATCAATTCGCTGAAATTTTTTATTCCCGCAATTTTTTTTGTTGCAATATACCAGATAAGGAGAACAAGCAGTGCCGTTGTAATCCAGGTTATTTCATGAAGCGTTTCCGCAAGCCCTGCGCCAAAGCTTTTTGCAATTGCCAATACAATCCAGATGCGCGGCAGGTTGAGCAGGAAAAGCCCAATTCCCCCGGTTATTGCAATCAAAAACTTTTTTTTGAAAGAAGGCTTTTTCAGTGAAAAAATAACTGCCGCAAGAATTGCGCCTGAAACAAGGCCAGTGCAATTATTTTTTATTTCAAAGCGTTGTGAATCCCAGAAAATAGTGTTTCCATGCGATTCCATTCCAAGCGCTCCAGCCTCGCCCCCTGCAATGAATTCCTGCAAAGGCGCCAATGGCAAAACAAGAATCAGGAATTGCAGCACCGCAAAAATCACAAAAAATTTTATTAGAAAAAAAAATTCTTTTTTGAATTTCAAGTTTTGGTTTTGTGGCATTTTTTTCACGATATATTTTTCTTCAAACTTTTTTTAATGTGAGCGCAGCGAACCTCAGTTTTTCGAAGAAAAACTGTTTCTTTCACAGGGCTTTCTTTGCCTGCAAAGAAAGGCCTCACCAGGGCACCTTTTTTTTCTTTGTTTTGAATGCAATGAAATTTCCAACCAAATGAAAAAAAGGCGTCAGCACTGCAAGAAGCGCTATTTCAACAATGCCTGGCGCATAAACAATTGCCCCGATCAGCAGGCCTCCTGCAATAAAATCAAGCTGGTCCAGGAGGAAAGCGCTTTTTCCCCTTTCTATTCCAAGGCGCCTTTTCAAAAAAGAAGCCGCAATATCGCCAAGCACTGCCCCAAGCGAAAGCAGGAAACCCAAAATCAGATAGCTTGTTCCGAATGCTTCTGAAACAACCGGCAGCGCAAAAAAAATTGCCGCAGAAGCAATTGTGCCGCAAAGCACACCGCCAATTGCCCCCTTGAACGTTTTTCCTTTTCCCAGCAATGGCTTTTTGTCAACGAATTTTGCATTAAAATCAAGCGGGGTTTTTCCGCCAAACAGCAATGCGCAGCCGTTTGCAATGTAAAGCGGCACAGCAAGCATCAGTGTTTTTGCAGCAAGAAACAACAAATCCATGGCAATCAGCCAGGCAATTTTATTTTTGCCTGAATATAGAAATCAGTAATTAATTTTTAAATCCAATTTGCAGGGCTGTTTTATTCCAATTGGCTTTTGACTATTTCAAGGCGCCTTATTGGGGCAATTGCCTTTACCTGCTTGAAAAGCTTTGCCGCAAGGGCCCCAAAAACAAGTTCCTGCATTAATTGCCCGTAATTCTTTTTTGAACAGCTTTGTTCAATTTCTTCCCGAATAAGGTTCCTGATAGCTGTTTCCTGCTTTGCGGCAAGTTTCCTGACTGACAATGCAATTGTCTTTATTCTCAGTTTTTTTGCATCGGAAGTCTCAATTAATTGCACAACTTCCATTTTGCTTATTCTTCTTCTGGTCATTCTTAGCATGAAAGAAGGGTTGATTTCATGGCCAGTAATTTCAGTGGAAGCCTGCTGGCCTTCCACATTGTTCACCCTGAAAGTAATCGTAATGTGCCTTTTTATTTTCTGGCCGCTCAAGTCTCCAAGATTTGCCCTTATTGCCCTGTTCAAAAGGTTTTTCGGCTTTTCAACAATTGTTTCGCCCAATTCCGATTTGTTGAATTCTGCAGGCGCAACTATTTTGAACCATTTCTTGCGCTTCCACTTGTCCAAAGTTGCCCTTTTTTGGATTACCTTTTTCTTCCCTGTTTCCTTTGCAGATTCTTCAATCGCCGGCATAAAAAATCCTTCAAATTTTTAAATCCAGAATTTTATTGCATTTTTCCAAAATTTTTTTTGCTTCCATTGAGCCTTTTTCTTCAAAAACATTTTTTTTGTCCCTGAAAAAAACAATTTCAAAATCCAATCAAACCACCCAGTTATTTTGCAAGCAATTCCGCTGCCTGCTCAGTGTAACGCCAATCAGAAGCCAGTTTTTTCTTTTCCTTGTAATAATCCACAAGCCGCCTGATTTTTGAAACAGTCAATTGATAACCGCGCTTTGCATCAAAATCCTTCTTGTTTTTTTCAAGATGCGCCCTCTGCTTTACGCTTCTCCTGATAAGGTTCATAAGGTCCTCTGGAATTTTTTCAAGCAAGCCATGCTCTTCAAGGATTTTTGTTATTGTCTTTCCCACAATTGCCTTTGTATCAGGCACACCATACTGGTCTCTCAGCAAAATCCCTATTTCAGAAGCAGAATGCCCAGCATTGGCAAGGCCTGCAATTGCCTCTTCAATTTCCTTGGGTTTCAATTCAACCCAGTCAGGCGCTTTCTTGGAAACAGGCTTTTTGCTCCCGCTCCTGCCCTTACCGCTGCTATGCATCCTAGACATAAAAACACCTAATTTACGCTTTTGATAAAACTTTTCTTGGAAAAATTTTTTTCACCCCAATGCCCATTCCGGAGCAAAGGAGAATAACAAAAACAAAGATAAAATAATTTCACTTCCAAAGGTTTAAATAGGTTTCACTTGGCATTTTTTTGCCAGGCAAAATTTATTATACCTGATAGCCCTTATTAAGATACAATTTCAATTTTTTCAGGGTGGTTTTTTTGTTTGGTTTTTTTGGAAAAGGTTTGGCGTTTTTGTTTTTTGTTTGCCTGCTTTTTGGTTTTGTTTTTGCTCTTGTTCCGAATCCCGGGCATGGCTTGGCTCAGCTTGAACAGGCTAGTTGTCCTGGCGGGCAGTTTTTGACTTTGGTTGGCGGCACTGCTGGTTTTGCTTGTGCTGCTGCTGGAACTGGTTCAAGCCAGTGGAGTGGAACTAATCCTGGACCGATTTATTATACTGGTGGAAATGTTGGAATTGGAACGAATGCGCCTGGAAATTACAGGCTAAATGTGAATGGTTCGATTTATGCTACTGGTGTTATTTATGCGGCTTACGATGCGAAAATTTACAATACCATTAGATTTACTGACAGCACGCTTGGGACTACAAAAGGAATAATTCATGTTGGCACTGACAGCACTCCAAATGATTTATACCTTGGCGGCGGAAATGCAGACCACATGATCATAACCAGCAGCGGAAATATTGGGATTGGCACAACGACTGGCGTAACGGAAAAACTGGTTGTGGCTGGAAACATTGAGATTACTGGCACTGGAAATGGATTGATTTTTCCTAACGGCACAAAGCAGACAACAGCTGCGGCTGGCGGCGGCGGCATTACTCAGATTACTAGCACAGGCGGCACTATAAGTAGCAGTATCACTGGCGGAACTGCAAATCTTGAGGTTGCATCAGACAGTATTACTTCAAGCCATATTCAGGCCAATGCGGTGAATGCATCAGAGATTGCAAATGGTGCAGTTGGCAGTATGAAAATTGCAAGTAGTGCGGTTACTGAATCCAAAATTAATACTGGGGCAGTTACTACTGACAAAATTGCAAGTAGTGCGGTTACTAGCGCTAAGATTGCTAGCAATGCTGTTACTGAAACTAAAATTAACAATGGGGCAGTTACTTCCAATAAGCTTGCTGCAAATTCAGTTGATACTTCCAAGATTGCAGATGGCGCTGTTACAACTTCAAAGCTTAATTGGGCTACCACTGCCGGGAATTTTGATGCAGACGGAACATATCCTTTGGGCAATTTTTTTATATGCTTTCTTACCCAGGTTGATGGGTCAGGAAGATGTGATATTGACGGTTTTGTCGGGGGAAATTGGCAAATCGAAGTCTATGGCGGCAATACCTGTGGAGTAGGCTGTGTTAATTCTAACTAGTTTTCTGGGTGTTTTTGGTGTTTGCCTTGTTTTAGTGTTTTTTAGGCAAAAATAAAGGGAATAAATTATTGAAAAAAACCAAAGATTTTTTCCTTGAATTTTAGTGGTATCTGCCCCGTTTTTCCACTTTTTCTATTTGTTTCAGGACTTGTTCTGTTTCTGCCTTGTTTTCTTTTGCATATCCTTCAAGTATTAATTCCCATGCTTTTGGCATTAATCCGTGGTGTGTTGCTTCAAAGGTTTTTTTGAATACCACCAAATCAACTGCCTTGTCTTCTGTTTTTTTGCTGTGAAAGCCCAATCCGAAATCAATGAAAACAAGTTTTTCTTTTTTGCCCTGCATAATGTTGCTTGTTGTAAGGTCTCCGTGGATAATATTGTAGGAATGCAGCTTGCCAATGTTTCTTCCTATTTCAAAACAGGTTTTTTCAAAATTTTTTTCCCCAAGCACGTCTTTTGCGCGTTTTCCCTCTATGAACTCCATTGTTATTCTTGATTCTTCTTTGGATGTTTCCAGCACATTTGGAGTGTTTACGCCAATGCTTTTTGCCTTTCTCAGGAGGTTTGCTTCAAGGGCTGTTCTTTCGCGCCGTATTTTTTGGTCAAGCTCTTTGCACCTGTATTCTTTCGGAGTCCTTTCCTTTACAAGAACTGTTTCTTCTCCCTGGTTTTCAATGAACAGTTTTGCTTCTGCGCCTTGTGCAATTAATTTTGCAGCCATGAAAAAATCAGGTTAAAAACAAATTTTAATTGTTGCTATGGGCAGTTTTCAAGCCAGAGTGCTTGCGCATAATCTGATTGTGCTTTTATTGTTTTTTCCAAATCAGTTATTCTTTCCTCGCTGAAGCCGGCTTTTTCAATTTTGTCTGCATATTGGGAATAATTGCCTTTAAAGGCGGAAATTCTTGCTTTTGCTGAAGCACTTTTTTTAATTGTTTTTTCCAGCAGGCCTTTTCCTTTTGAAAGAGGCCCGTTTGAAGCGCAATCAATGTCAATTGGATTTACGCGTTGCATTTCAAGGCTTGCCATCAAAAGGTTTTCTATTATTTCAACAGAGCTTATCCTTGCATCCAGAAAAGAGCTGAATGCGGAGTCAGTTGTTTTCTGCTTCATTTTGTTCAATTCTGCCTTGAATGCATTGAGGTCCTGGAGCCTTGCAGGCGCAAGCTGTTCTCCAAGATTGTATCTTTGCTGCAAATCAGTTAATTCTGAAAATTCAGAGTCAAAGCCGCTTGCTGTGCATCCGGCCAGGAACAATGCCAGTGCGACAAAGAAAAATCCAAGTGCAATTTTGTAATTCAATCAATTCACTGTTATAGTAAAAGCCTTTTTTGAATTTAAAGATTTGCAATGCCCGGATTTTTGCATTAAAACTGTTTTTGTGCAAAAGAGCCAGTTGCCTTGTTTTTAAGCCAAAAATTTTTTAAAAGTAAAATTTATATATTCCCAAACCCTTATTTAGGCAGGCAAATTTAATTTATTGTTGATTTTGGCTGGTGGTTTTTTTGTTTGGTTTTTTTGGAAAAAGTTTTACAATTTTGTTTTTCGTTTGCCTACTTTTTGGTTTTGTTTTTGCATTTCCAAATCCCGGGCATTCGATTAGTTCTATTGAGGCGCCTGTTGGCTGTGCTGCTGACCAGTTTTTGAAGCTTAATAGCACTGCTACTGGCTGGGAATGTGCAACTGCTGGAACTGGTTCAAGCCAGTGGACTACTTCCGGAACTTCCATTTATTATAATGGCGGGAATGTTGGCATTGGAACAGCAAGTCCTGGCAAGAAATTGGAAGTATTGGATGCTGGGAATACTGGGCAGATTAGGCTGACAAGAAACGCGGGGACAAATTATGTTGACTTGGGAGTAGATGTTATTGGAACGAATTATGGGCTGGCTGCTTGGTTAAATGGAGTGCAGAAATTGCAGCTTAACACTAATGGCGGTTTATCAATTGGCACTTATGCTGCTACAACGGAAGCGCCAGCTGATGGAATGATCATACCAGGCAATGTTGGCATTGGAGTGCCTAGCCCAAGCGAAAAGCTTGAAGTTTCTGGAAACATTAAGGGAACTCAGTTGTGCATTGGCAATGATTGCAGAAATGCATGGCCAAGCAGTGGCAATGGTGATATTACTGGTGTTTCTGCTGGAACCTGTTTGTCCGGCGGCGGCACTAGTGGAAATGTAACGCTTTCTGTTGCAACAGGCGGCATTACTTCAACGTGTCTTGGAACCAATTCGGTTACTGAATCCAAAATTAATGCTGAGGCAGTTACTACTGGCAAAATTGCTACCAATGCAGTTACTAATCTTAAGATTGCTGATAATGCGATTACTAGCGCGAAGGTGGCTTTTAATTATGCCGCCAGTTCTTCTGAAGGCGGAGCCGCAACTTCAGCAAATGATCTTACTTGCACAAATTGTATCGGGGCAACAGAAGTAGACTTTATTCCTGTTGTTAATACCGGGGGCTGCTGGGATGTCCCTGTCTGGAATCAATCCAGTAAATGGGTTAATTGCGGCGACAATATTCCGAATTCGTTTGTTGCAAGTGTATATGTTAATGGGGCCGGCGCTATTACCCATATATATTGTTGTACGCTTCGCGCACAGTGAATTAACGCCTTATTGAAGCGCTCAAAAAAAGCCTTTTCTTTTTTGCCTTGATTTTTCTTCTTTCATTAATTCTTCAAACAATTCTTTTTCTTTTTTGCTTAATTCTTTCGGGGTTTCAATAATTACTTTTACAAATTCATCTCCAAAGCCCCTGGCCTCAAGTTTTTTAATTCCTTTTTCGTGAAGCCTGAAAATTGTCCCGGTCTGCGTTCCGGCCGGAATGTTTAATGTCACTTCGCCTTTTAATGTTGGAACATCAATTTTTGCCCCAAGTGCGGCTTCGCCAAAGCTGACTGGAATTTCAGTGAAAATGTCTGTTCCATCCCTTTTGAAGAGCTTGTGCTTTTCAACAAAAATAATTATGTACAAGTCTCCTGTTCCTGCTGTTCCTTCATTGCCTTCTCCTTCTAACCTTAAATGATTTCCACTGTCAATTCCTGCGGGAATTTTTACCTTGAGTGTTTTTCTTGCAATTATTTTGCCTTCGCCTTTGCATTCTGGGCAGCTGCGTTTTGCAATTCTTCCTGTGCCTTGGCATTTTGAACAGGCTGTTTCAGTTGCAAATACCCCGAAAGGAGTTCTTTGCGCATGTCTTATTCTCCCACTGCCCCCACATTGGCTGCACTTTGCCAATTCGCCATCTTTTGCCCCTGTTCCTTTGCATGCCTTGCAATTTTCAATTTTTTCAATTGTAATTTCTTTTTCTGTTCCAAATGCGGCTTCTTCAAAAGAAAGCGTAAGTTCCATCCGGATGTTCGAGCCCCGGCTTTTTTTTCTCTGCCTTTGCTCTTGCCCAAACATTTCCCCAAAAATGTCGCCAAACCCGAATTCTCCAAATCCGCCAATATTGCTGAAAATGTTTTCAAAGTCAAAATCAACTCCGCCTGTTCCAAACCCTTCCGGCCTCTGATATCCCTGGAAGCCTTCAAATGCATGCCCGTACTGGTCGTAATTTGCTTTTTTTTCAGAATCCGAAAGAACCTGGTATGCTTCAAGGATTTCCTTGAATTTTTCTTCTGCGCCTTTTTCCCTGTTCAAATCTGGATGGAATTTTTTTGCAAGTTCCTTGTAGGCACGCTTAACTTCTTCAATGCTAGCGCCTTTTTTCAGGCCAAGCACTTCATAATAATCTTTTTTTTCAGGCATGTTTTTACCTTGGATATTCTTTCTGATAAATTTTTATTATTCCTTCTAATTCATTTAAATTCCCAATAATTCCACTTGCAGCACCCAGCAACCCGTGCCGCAATGTGGTCGCAGTTTCAGGATATTTGCTGGCTGCTTCAACAGAAAAAGTTGCTGAATATGCTTTTTTCATTGCCCCTTCATATTGTTGCCTGGCATCTGCAATTTGCCTCAGCAATCGCTTCATCAATTGCCCCCCCCATTTCGGTTTTGCTTTCAAGGCATTTTCAAGCAATTGCCTTTTTTCCGAGCCCCTTCTAAACAGAGGCCAACTGTTTTCTGGAAAATTCAACCCAAGTGAACGCGCAAATTTTGCATACCTTTTGGATCTTGGCGTAAGTTCGCTTGTGAGAATAAACTGTCGCATAACTTTCCTGGTTTTTCCACTGAATGCTGTTTGAATAAACGCTTCATTGAATAATGTGGAGCACCATAGCAGCGGGCCCCCGGAATCCCCTTCAAATCTTGTGGCTGCCCTGAATACCTCGCTTGGCTCTGACATCCTGGTTTTTTTCTTCAAGGCACCTGAGAGATTTTTATATTGGGTTCTTTCTTTTCTTGCTGCTCCGCCCCATAATGAGCGCGGTTTTCTGCCGCGAAAAAGCCGTTCAATTTTGTGAGTGGGCATGGCATGCACTTTTTTTCTTGAATCTTGTTCTTTCTTGGCTGCAAACTTTCATTTTCTGTTTACCAAAGATTCAGGTTTCTTTCTTTTTGGCAACTTACATTTTTCTTTCTTTTCAAAAGAAAGAAAAAGGCAGTTTTAATCTTTTTCCTCAAAGTCCGCGTCCACTACTTTTCCTTTTCCGCTTTTTTTATTTTTTTCTTCATCTGGCCCTGCATCATTTTCATTGCCATGGCTGTTTTCGGGCTTTCCTGTTTTTGCGTAAATGTTTTTTCCGATTTCCTGCAGTGTTTTGTTCAGTTCTTCAAGCTTTGCCTTTATTTTTTTTGCGTCTTTGGGCTCTTGTTTCAGCAAATCCCTGAGTTCATTTAACTTGTCAGTGATTTTTATTGTTTGTTCCTGGCTTATTTTGTCCTTGAATTGTTCAATTGTCTGTTCCGCGCTGTAAAGCGCTGCGTCTGCCTGGTTTATTATGTCAATTTCTTCTTTGCGTTTTTTGTCTTCTTCTGAATGCGCTTCAGCGTCTTTTTTCATTTTTTCAATTTCTTCTTCTGAAAGTTTCAAAGAGGCAACGATTTGTATGCTTTGCTCTTTTCCTGTTCCAAGGTCTTTTGCTTTTACATTCACTATGCCGTTTGCATCAATGTCAAATGAAACTTCTATCTGCGGCATTCCTCTTGGCGCAGGCGCTATTCCTGTTAATTGAAATCTTCCAAGGCTTTTGTTGTCTGAAGCCATTTCGCGTTCTCCCTGCAGTACATGAATGTCAACTGCTGGCTGGTTATCCGATGCCGTTGAAAAAACCTGGCTTTTTCTTGTTGGAATAGTAGTGTTCCTTGAAATCAAAGGAGTTCTTATTCCTCCAAGAGTTTCAATTCCCAAAGTCAGTGGCGTTACATCAAGGAGCAGAATGTCCTTGACCTCGCCTGAAAGCACTCCTGCCTGTATTGCTGCGCCTGCTGCAACGCATTCCATTGGGTCTACTCCCCTTTCAGGCTTTGCCCCGACAATTGATTCTACAAATCTTTGCACTGCCGGCATTCTTGTTGGCCCGCCTACTAGAATCACTTTTGTAATGTCAGTAGGGGTTAGTTTTGCGTCTGCAAGCGCCTGCCTAACTGGCTTTTCGCATTTTTTGATTATTGGTTCAACTATTTGCTCTAATTTTGCCCTTGTAATTTTCATTACCAGGTGCTTCGGGCCTTCTTTTGTTGCAGTTACATATGGCAGGTTTATTTCTGTTTCCATTACAGAGCTTAATTCTATTTTTGCCCTTTCAACTGCCTCTTTCACTCTTTGCATTGCCATTGGGTCTTTTGCAAGGTCAATTCCCTCTGTTTTTTTGAATTCTTTTGAAACAAATTCAACAAGGGCATTGTCCATATCTGTTCCGCCGAGCTGCGTATCTCCAGAAGTGCTTTTCACTTCAAAAAGCCCCTGCCCGAATTCCATTAGGGTGACATCAAGTGTTCCCCCTCCGAAATCAAAAACAAGTATTTTTTGGTCTGCGCCTTTTTTATCCAAGCCATATGCAAGGCTTGCAGCTGTCGGCTCGTTCACTATTCTCACTACATCAAGGCCTGCAATTTTTCCAGCGTCTTTTGTTGCCTGCCTCTGGTTGTCGTCGAAATAAGCAGGCACTGTGATTACTGCTTTTTCAATTTTTTCCCCGAGAAATTCTTCCGCATCTTTTTTGATTTTTTGCAGGAGAAATGCGCTTAATTGCTGCGGAGAATATTCCTTGCCATTAATCTGGTATTTGAAATTTGTCCCCATTTTTCTTTTGAATGCAGTGAAAGTCCTTTCAGGATTGCTCACTGCCTGCCTTTTTGCAGGTTCGCCCATAATCAGCTGGCTTTCTTTTGTGAATGCAACATAGCTTGGAAAGGCTTTTCCATAAACAGAAGCGCCTTCAGAGCTTGGAATAATTTTTGGCTTTCCAGCTTCCAAAAAAGCAGCAGCAGAGTTACTGGTTCCCAGGTCTATTCCAATGATTTTTTCTTTAGCCATTTTTACTCCCCTCCAAACGGGCTGTCAGGCGAGCCAGGCACAAAATCATCAATGTCTCCCGGAAAAGGGTTTGGCATTTCCAGTTTTTCCCCAAAATTTTTTTTCATTCCACCACATCCAAAATTTTTTTTATTGTATTCAAAAACATATTGATGAATTCTTTTGCGAAGCAAAAGACTCTTTTTCCAAGGTTTTTCTCTTTAGAGAAAAAGCTTTTTAATTAAAACAATTATTATTGCCTGCTGTTAATTTTTACCTTTGCTGGCCTCAAAAGCTTTCCTTTCAATAGGAATCCTTTCTGCAGTTCTTCAAGCACTTCTTCATCAGCTTTTTCTTGCCTTGTTTCCTTTAAAACCGCTTCGTGCAGGGCAGGGTCAAATTTTTCCCCAATGCTTTTAATTTCCCTGAGGCCATGCTTTTGCATTATTGAAAGAAACTGTTTTTGAAGCGCAACCATTCCTTCCAAAGCGTCTTTTTTTGAAATAGTTTCATGCTTTTCAATTTTTTCAATTGCTGCCTGAAAACTGTCAAGCAAAGGCAAAAATTCCCTTATTGTCTCAGTGTTTGCGAATTCAACAAATTCCTTTTTCTGCCTTTCAATGCGCTTGCAATAATTTTCAAAGTCAGCCTGCAGCCTCTGGATAACTCCCTTTAATTCCTTTATTTCGGCATCATTTTTATCATTTTCCGCCTTAAACTCTGGTTTTTTGCTTGTTTCCTGCTGCTTTTTTTCAGGCTCCCTGGCTTCTTTCTGCAATGCATCAGCCGCACTACTGTTGCTGCTGCCGCTGCTTGCTTTTGTTTCTTTTACAGCCTTATCCAAACCAATCACTGTCTAAATTGTTTAAACATTTACATACTATTTTGAACAAAACCTTTTTATTCTTTTCTGGGCATTTTTTTGATATGGCCCGCCTTTCAGGAAAAAATAATTTCAAGGTTGTTGTCAAGAGAATTGAGCTTCCTTTTTCAAGGGACCTTGACAGGGAGCTTGAATGGATTTGCAGCAGCCTTGGCTTTTTTGAGCCAATTGACAGGGAAAAAACTGCTTTCAGTGTTTTCAAGGCAGTTGTAAGGGCAACTGAAAGCAACAGGCCTGTTTCAAGCACCCAGATTTCAAAGACAGTGAAAATGAGCCGCGGCTCTGTCATTAACCATCTGAACAATCTCCAGAGAAGCGGACTTATTACAAGGCAGGGCAGGCTTTACATTCCCAGAAGCAGAAGCATGTTCCGCACAATTGAGGAAATCCAGGAAGACATTGAAAGGATTTTTGAAAAAATGAAAAAAACAGCAAAAGAAATTGACTCAGAATTTGGAATTGAAATTGAAGAATAACTGCCTGTTTTTGATTTTTAATGTTTGATTTCAAATTGTAACTGCGTGTTTATCCTCTGGCCAATTGCATGTTTGCTGCATTAATTTTTTCAAACATTGAAATTGCATTCAACAATCTTTATTCTATTATCATGCTTATTTCTTTTTTTGATTTTGGCACTAGTTTTATGTTTTCTCCCCTCTCAAGATTGCAGTATTCTGAAAGATCCGGCGGAAATGTTATCCCTAAACTTCCGCCTGTTGAGATTATTTGCCTTGTGAAATTGAATTCTTTTTTTGCTCTTTCCAAAGTTGCATCAACCATTTTGCCTGCTGAAAATTTTTCTTTGCATTGTATACATTCATAAATTGGATTGTCAGGCAGCGAAATAGCACCGCTAAACAAGGCCAAATTCGCTTTTGAAAGTACAGCTTCCCCTTCACAGAAAGGGCATTTTATTTTTGTTTTGCCAGCCATAATTCTGCCTCCTTTTTGTCAGATTCCCATAAAGTAATGACAATAATCTTTTTTTTATCCTCGGCTTTCTCAATAGTAAAAAACTTGTTCATGACAATTCCAATTGTTTCAAATTTTTTAGTTTTGTATTTTTCATCAAATCCGCAATCAATCCGCACCTGTTGTTTCCGGATTATTTCTTCAATTTCTGCCCTTGAAAAGCCGTAAAGCAATGCACGCTCAAGAAACCTTTCCATTGCATGTTGAGTCCAAACAATGCCCATGAAACTCACTAATAAAATATTGCAAGAAACCTTATTTAAAACATTGCTTTTTGTAGTGAAAAAATAGTTAAATTTTTTAGGAGTAAAACCCGTGATTTCGCAATTATTTAATGTTTAAAAATTTTTTAATCTTTTTTTCAGCATACCAAAAGCAATTAATGGGTTCGAAACAATACTTTAACAACCAATGTGGTGTTTTGTTCAAAAAATTCTCTCAATGGCTAAATACTGCAAAGCATGCCATCCGCAAAAGACATCAGAAATGGAGAACAACCCCGGCAACAAGTGAACGTTGGAATGAATACGAACAAGCAAGAGAACACTACCGAATGCTGTACAACCAATTAAATAAGCACCTCAAGGATTGCTGCCAATCTGTAACAGCCCAATCAAAACGAGCAGAACTGAGCAATAGGCTACTGCACCGGGCAGCCAACCAAAGAGCATATGTGCGTGTTGGCTCGGAATCAATTAGACCCGCTTACTATTTCCCACCAAACATATATGAAATAATTCCAACTAAAAAAGAAATACGCGCCATGCCATTAAACAAACTCGAAGGCATTTTAGAGACATACCATGCATTAGAAAGAGTAATAGGGTTTATGTGGGAATTCGAAGAACAGATTGAAAAACACGAGCTCCCAACTCCATTCCGCCAGCAATGGGCATTTGATGAGGGAAGGCCAATGAGTTTAGCAAGAGCTCCATTTCAGCCTCTTTTTGAAGAAGAACTCGCAAGGCGCAAAAAAAGAGGCGAAGCAAAATGATAAAGTTTTCTTAATTCTTTTTTTTATGTGTGGTATTCAAATGCCCCGATGTCCCATGTTCCTTCCTGTGGCCTTGTGATTGCATCAAGGTCTTTTTTGATGTCAACTCCGAAGCGGGATTGGTACGTGCTGAACACGCTTTGGACTGTTCCTGTTCCGCTTCCAGTGTTGCGCGCAGGGCTGATGGGTTGCAAATGGTAATCATTTAAGCCCGAATTCACGAATTTCATGGTGGCAGTCGTTCCGAACAGGTTGTTGAGGTTTTCTGTGATCTTATCTTCGCCATCCAGCGTTCCCGTAAAAATATTGTTGATAAAATAGTTGGTTCCGTTTCCGTTTCCAAAGTCCAATCCATACGGATTGTCTACAATAGTGTTGTTGATGAGATAACGTGTTGCAGGGCCCCAGCTATTGAAACCAGTGTCGTTGTCATATGAAAGGTTTCCAATAAAATACATAGTTCCGTCGGTTATCTCTCCGGTCGCTACTCCGCGCCCGTTTCCATACGCCTTGTTGAACAGGAACCAGATTCTGTCAGCTTGGTATTGTCCGCCAATGCCTGTTCCGTCCCCGTTCACGCCCCCCATATGTGCATAGCTTGTGTTTTGTGAAAAAACCACGTCAACTGCGCATTTCACCCAGAAACCCGTTTGCTTGTTTTCCCAGGCAGTGTTATTGCCAATGAAAATGTCGTGTACTGTTTCACGCAATGGACAGGGATCATTGCCGTTTGTAATCTGGATTCCGTCGCCGCTGTTATGGTAAAACTGGCTGTTCAAAATCCAGATATTCTTCACATAGGCTGCAAATCCACTGCCGTGATGGTCCTGGTCAGTGGTAACTTGCCAGTCTCCATTATCATGGATTGCACTATTGTAAATTAAAATATCATGCGTGGGTTGTCCGCTGGTTCCGCCCAAGCTAATCGCTGAAGTGGTTGCATCAGGACCATTATGCACTTCCAAGTTCCGCAGGGCAATGTGGTGAACAGAATCCAGACTAATGCCAGTGTCATTGCTTTCTGCAGACCAGCCATCCAAATCAATGTTTTCTAAAATTATGTAGCTTCCAGACACTATGACGGAGTAGGTTGGCCTGAAAACAGGCTTGGCAGAAGAACTTGCTCCGCGGATGAAAACCGGGGAAACTGCGCTTCCATTTCCGGAGAGGTTGATGTTGGTGCCAGTATAAGGCCCGCCGTGAATTTCCACCAAAGAACCTGCGGAGAGCGTATTGGTTGGAATAGTGCAGCGCGGAGTTGCTGGTGATCCTCTGCCGCTGTTGCCGGAATCGTTACAGGAAGGAGAACTCTTATCCACGTAATAATGATTGGAAGTGGATTGGTTATAGGCGGGTGCTTGTTCGTTCAATCCGAATGTTGCGTTTGGTATTCCAATTGGCATTGTGAAAGAAGGCGCAGTGCATTGCGAAGTGTTGTAGGAACAGCCTGTGCAGGTTAATGTTCCGCCGCTGTATCCGAGTGACTGGCAAGTTTGCCCGTTCAGGTTGCTGCCATCACATTGTTCAGTGCCATTGATGATGCCGTCTCCACAAGTTGGAACAGTGCATTGGCTGGTATTGAAAGTGCAGTTGGCATTGCAGTCAAGTGTTCCGCCTGTGAATCCTTGGGTAACACAAGTCTGGCTGTTCAGGTTGCTGCCATCGCATGCTTCGGTTCCGTTGAGTTGTCCGTCTCCGCAGTATTGTGTGCTTGTGCAACTGTTCCATCCAGTGCAAGTAGAATTACATGCTTGGGTTCCTGTGTATCCTTCGCTTGTTGTGCAGGTTTGCGTGTTTTCCGGCGGGTCACAAATTTCTCCTGTTTCAATTGTTTCATTTCCGC
The DNA here is from genome assembly GCA_028713935.1 of Candidatus Iainarchaeum sp. Taxonomy (GTDB): domain Archaea; phylum Iainarchaeota; class Iainarchaeia; order Iainarchaeales; genus JAGVNX01. The sequence continues at coordinate 2,325 of JAQTNI010000025.1, read as the reverse complement.
ATACAGCTGGCAGTGCTTTTGCCCAGTTGAACCTGACCTTGTGCAGGGCAGTCGAGCCTTCAAGCATAGCCTTATATTTGAAATCAGAATTAATGGAAGGGCAATTTGAATTTGTAATTGTCTGGCCGTTTGAAACAGTGCACCAGTGGGCTCCGTTATCAAAGCTGATCTCTATTGTTGCATTGTTTTCAATTATCGTGTCCCATTGCGCAGTCAGGGAATCAATTGTTCCGTTTATTGGAATTTCCGTGGATTCAAAAGAGCCTGTTGGTGTCCCTGCTGCATTGGCAATGCCTTGGATTTCGGCATCGGAAAGCGCGCGGTTCCAGACTGCAAATTCGTCCAGTATTCCACTGGTTTCAGCGCCTATGCTGCTGTCCGCCATCAAAAACAGGTTGTTAGTATTATCTGCTGTGGCTGTTTGTGTTTTTGGGCCGTCAACAAGATTGCCATTCAGGTATAATCGTGCTTGGCTGCCGTCATAAGTAAAAGCAAGGTGGTACCATTGGTTAGTTGTCAAAGTGGGTGAATTCACTGGGTTGTCCTGGTCTGTATTTACACCGCCGCGGATATAATCTGTTTGGGATTCGCTCCAAAAATGTTTTCCTGCAAAGCCATTGGTCTTGTCTGTAATTGACGTGTTGTTTCCGCCGCGATAAAAAATCCAGTATGCCCATGTTCTGGCCTGGCCTGTTCCGCTGGCAGAATTAATGCTGGCACTATTGTTTACGCTTATCCTGTCTCCTGTACCATCAAAATCCAATGCCTGGCCGAAAATTGCATTGCTGCCTGTTTTGAAAATAGGGTTGCCACTGATTGTTCCATTATTGTTGTTTCCAGAGCTGTCTGATGCGTTTCCGTCCAGATGCCATAATCCAACCAATGAACTGCCCCAGTCTGCAGGATTGATTTCTCCGGAATCAGTGGTGTCCACCAAGTGCATGATGCCATTTTCTCCAGTGATATTGACAAAACTTGCCGGGTCAACATGGTTGAGGTTGTCATAATGGTCTTCAAAAAAATTGAGCGGTATTGCCACAAAATTTTGGTCTATTAAATTAGAGTCAAGGTTGGCGTAAATTCTGCTGCTTGGCGTGAAATTCCAGTCGTTTGAACTGGGTGTCAGGCTTCCGCTCCAATGGCAGGTTTCCGGCAATAAATAGAATCCATTGGCATTGCTGGCAGTATTTCCTCCATTATTGCTGGCAGCCAGTTCAATGTCCGGCACTGGATTGTTGTTTTGTTGCTTGACAAATCCGCTGAGTGAAATGTTTTGGTTGTTGCAGTTGCAGTCTGCATTGGTAGTGCATTGGTTTGTGCCGGGGCTGTGAATTTGGACACAGTTTAGGTTTTGGCAGGTTGTGTGGCAGCTTGTGTCTGTGCAGGTAATTATTGTACAGTTCAAGATTGCGGGATTGCATTTGTTTATTCCTGCTCCGTTTACCTGGATGCATTTGCTGTTTATGCAGTCATAGTGGAATTGTTGGGGCCCTGTTCCTGGTGTTGTTTGGTTTAACGGGTTTCCAAAAATGTCTGTTATTTGTTGCGGCAAAAAATTCGGGCCTAAGTTGGCAATGCCTAAAATGCTTACAATCACAACAGCAGAAACAACAATTGCCCCGCCAATAATCAGCAAGTATTCCAAAGAGCCTTGTGCTTTCATCTTTTACAAATAACACCGTTCAAAATAAATATCTTCTGTACATTTTCAGTTTTTTTTTAGAAATTCTTTATTTTTTTAAAGAAAGGCTTTTGCGAAGCAATTCTTTCCCAAGGCTTTTGAAAGCGAATGAAATGAGCGCTTCAAAAGGCTTTTGCGAAGCGGTTTTATTTCTTTCATTGGTTTCTCTTTATTGGAAAAGGTTTTTTTTATGGCTTTTAAATTTCAAAATGTTTTTTTTCCAGGCATTGTTTTTCACGAATTGTCACATTACCTTGCCTGTGTGCTTGTAGGCGTGAGAGTCAGGGAAATCAGGCTTTTTGACCCTGAAGAGGCTTTTGTCAGGCATGAGGTTCCAAAAGCATGGCAGTCGCCAATTATCAGCATTGCGCCTTTTGCAATAGGGACAATTCTTGGCCTTGGATTATTAATTTTTGCATTTGAATTGGTTTCAAGAATGTTTTTGCTTTCTGTTTTGTTTTACTGGCTTGGCTTGTCAATAATACTTTTTTCTTTTCCAAGCAAAATTGATGCGATGAACACTTTCAATATTGTCACTGGTTCCCTGAAAAAAAAAATTGTGCATGGAACTGTTGTTTCAAGATTTTTGTGGCTTGTTTTGTCGCCGTTTATTTTTTTCCCGATTGTTTTCCTAAGCGGTTTTT
>JAQTNI010000024.1 GCA_028713935.1 Candidatus Iainarchaeum sp. | reverse complement strand
AGCCAGCCAATCAAAAAAGCAAGCCAGTCTTTTCCGAAAGCGTGCTTCAAATAATTCACTTCGCCGCTTGCTCCAGGATAGGCAGAGCTGAGTTCCGCATAGCTCAGCCCCGTAAAAGAGGCAATTATTGCGCCAAGCAGGAAACTCATCCACACTCCATTGCCGGCAATGCCTGCAGCCTGCCCCATCAGGACATAAATTCCGGCGCCTACAATTATTCCAACGCCGTACATTGTAAGATTGAAAAGGCCCAATGCCTTGTGCAATGCCATAAGCATCAATTATCAATAATTTTTTTTTGCACATTGGCTCCCACGCCAAAATCAGCCTGGCTTGACGCTGCCCTTCCCTGCAAAGCAAAAAATATTTTTTCCTTGTCAAAACAATTTTTAATCCTGGAATTTACGGAATCCCTTGCCTGCGAAAATTTTTTTTTGTCATTAATGTAATATGCAGCCTGGATGTTTATTCCGCACTCCTTAAAATCCGAAAAGGATATTTCCGGGTTTTTGTCACAGCTCTTTTCATTTTCAATTACTTCCCTTATGATTTTTTTTGCCCTGTCGATTTTTTTCATTGAAGTGTCAAATCCAAGCACAAGATTCAGGACTGTGCGGATTTTTTTTTCAGAAGAAATATTTGTTATGGGCATGCTTGCAATCTTTGAATTCGGGATTATCACTCTTCTCCCGTTGTAGTCCCTGAAATAAGTGTATCTCAGGCCGATTTGCTCAACCTGCAGGCCAAAAACCTCGTCCTCATAATCAATAACATCCCCAACAGCATAATGCTTGCTAGTGAAAATGCTGAACCCCCCAAAAACATCGGCAATTGTTGCCTGCGCAGCAAAAGCAATTGCCAAGCCCCCAATTCCAAGGCCTGCAAAAACAGCAGTCAAATCATATCCAAGGCTCCCCCCAATTGCGGCAATTGCAATGACAATCACAATTATTTTTATTATTTTGCTGAGGATTGGCAAAAATTGCTCGTCAATTTTTGCACCAGCATTTTTGGCAATTGGCGCCAGATAGCCTTTTAGGACAAAATCAACTGTCCTTACAATTATCCAGGTAATTATGAGAATTACCACTACCACAATTGTCTGGTTTACAAGCCTGAGCGTTTCTGCAGGAAGGTTAAGGAATCCAAGGCCAATCAAAAACCCGATTACGACAAAAATTAGCCAGAGCGGCTTTTCAAGAATCCTGAAAATAATTTCATTCAAATGCCTTGGCCCAAGGGGATTTCTTTTTGCCAGCACCCTTACCCAGCGCCCGATAATAAAATCAACAAGTTTTCCAAGCATTATCGAAACAATTACGCATGCAAAAAAAAGCAGCCATTTCAGGGGGGGAGTGGCCAGTACAGCGAGCAAAACAGCTTCGGGAGTCATGTTATACAGTAAAACCAAAAAGCATTAAAACGAATAAGAAATTTGATTTTTTTTATCATAATTTAGAAGCATTTTTTTTGTAAACTTTTTGAAAGCGAGCATCTGCGAGCGCTTCGAAAAAGTTTTTTTCAACAAAAAAAGCCTTTTTTATCAGCAATTCCCCTGTGCATTCGTTCCTCATTTTTTTTGCGGTTTCACCAAGCAAAATTTTCTTTTTGAAAAAAGGCGCATCCAATATAATGCTTTCAAATTCCCCGCCTTCTCCCGCCGCATTGAAGCCTGTTTTTTTCTCCAGATTGAGCAAAAAATTAGTTTCCTTCCAAAAAATTGTTTTTCCCAAAATTTTTTCATCAAGGCCTTTTGCGGCAATTTTTGACAAAACAAATTCAAATTTCCAGTTCAGCAAAGTTTTCAGCACATCGCCTTGTTTCCAGTGCCAGAGAGGCGAAAAAACCTTCAAGCCAAGCTCTTCTGCAATTGCCTGTATTCTTTTTCGCTGGTAATTGCTGTAAACAGCGCCTGAAACAATTCCATCCAAGCAGAATTTTTTTTTTGCAGTGACAATTGTTTTTTTAAAATCAAGCAGTTCTTTTTCCTTTTCGCCTTTTGTAGCGCCGATTACAATCGGGATTCCTGATGCCTCTGACTGCATTTTCAATATTTTTCCATCCGGCTTATGGAACATGAACGAATCCTGGTTTTTTGACTGCATTGAAATTAGGCACGAAATTTCATAGTTCTGCTGTTTCATTAGCCAGAGCGCAAGGCAGCTGTCCTTGCCGCCTGAAAAAAGCACTCCCAGTTTAAGGTTCTTTTTTTTTGCAAGGGAATTCAAAAAAACAGTTTTCTGCCCGAAGCCTTTTTTCCGAGCAATTTTTTCAATTGCCTTGTCAAAATTGCTTCCATACTGCGCAGAAGTTTTTCCCCTGAAAGCAAATTCTTCCGGCAGGCCAATTGACTCAGCTGCTTTTCTCAGGACAAGCTTGTTTGTTTTCCCCTTAATCTTCAGCTCCCTTGGCAATTGCAATGCAAATTCAACCACCTTTTTGTCAAGAAAAGGAAGCCGCAATTCAATGTTGTGGTGCATAAGCACAATATCGTCCCTGTAAAAATCATTCTCATACATCTGCAGCAGCAAATTCCTTGAATCCTCGTTCAGGTCATTTGAACGCGAAAACCTTTTGTAGCCGGCAAACAATTCATCAGAACCCAGCCCGGAAAACATTGCTTTTATCCCGTCTGCCCTTGCCTTTTCACATGCCACAAAGAAGGGCAATGCAACTCCCGCTTTCATTGGATTTGAGCTTTCAATCAAAGGCACAATTTTTTTCAGGCATTCTTCTGTTTTTTCCATGCTTGCAGGAACAATTTCCAGTTTCAAGCCCAGTGTTTCAGAAATTTTTTTTGCAAAAGCAATGTCCCTCGGAATTCCAAGCTCTTTTCCTTCCGCAAAAGCAAAATAGCATTTGAAATCACAGCCAAGCCTTTTCAGAATCAACGCAATTGCAGTTGAATCAATTCCCCCTGAAAAAAGCAATCCAAATTTTTTTTCAGGAACCCTTTTTTTAACAGCTTCGCCTAAAACAGAAAGCAATTTTTCCACTGCCTCTTTTTCAGAAAATTTTTTTTCCGCTGTTTCAAAAAAATTTCTTTTTATTATGCGGATTTTTTTTGTTTTAATATTGAATTCCAGAATCTGCCTCGGATTCAAATCAATTATTCCGGAAATTCCCGCCGCTTCCAAAGCTTTCCTTTCAGATGCAAACGCGAATCCCTTCTCCAGAGAATAATTCAATGGCTTTATCCCAAGCAGGTCTCTTGCAATAATAACCTTGCCTCCAAGCCAATAAGCAAATGCATAAGTCCCGTCCAGTTCTTCCAAAGTTTCTTTTATTTTTCCCAAGCCATTTTTTTCAATCAATTTCAAGAGCAATTCCGCATCATTTTTTGCGCCAAAACCATTTTTTTCATTCAATTCTTTCCAATTATAAATTTCACAGTTTGCAATAAGAAGGCCTTTCCCTTTCAAAGGCTGGGAAACAAATCCAACAAGGCTGTGCAGGCAATGGGCAACACAATTTTTTCCTTCCAAAACAGGAATTTTTTCAAGTTCTTTTTCAAAAACAATTTGCCTGCCATTGCTGAAACCAAAGCCGTCAATTCCCCTTTCCCTTATTTCAAAAACAGCTTTTCTCGCTTTTTCAAAACTATCTTCAAAACCGAAAAAGCCTGCAATGCCACACATACAAAAGCTTTGCAGGGCAATTCCTTTAATTATTTGTTGTTTTTTGGTCTTTTTGTCAAAAAGCAGTTTTGTTGTAATTCATGAATATGCGTAAATCCTTTTGCGTAGCAAAAGCTCTTTTTCCACGTTGCAAAGCACGTTGTAAAAGCAAAGCTTTTACGACGCCTCAAAAACCCATGGTTTTTAAGGAAGCTTTGCGACGCGTCGCAAATCCTTTGGTTTGCAACGAGGTTTCTCTCTTTTAGAGAAAAAGCTTTTTTATTTAATTCTTTGTTTTGCTATTATTTAAGAGTAATATGAATATTGAAAAAATCCGCAGTGACTTTCCTGTTTTGCAGAAGCAGGTTAATGGAAAGCCTTTTGCTTATCTTGATTCTGCCTGCACTTCTCTCAAGCCAAAGCCTGTGCTTGATGCAATGAATTCTTATTATTCGGATTACACTGGCTGTGCAGGAAGGTCTGTTCATAAATTTGCAAAAAGGACAGAAGAAGAATTTGCAAAGGCACGCGCAAAAGCCGCAAAATTTGTGAATGCAAAAAAGCCAAATGAAATTATCTGGACAAAAAGCGCCACAGAAGCGATTAACCTTGTTGCACATTCCTTAAAATTTGAAAAAGGCGACAGGGTTGTTACAACAAACCTTGAGCATAGTTCTGGGCTGCTGCCCTGGCACGCGGTTGCAGCAGAAAAAGGAATTTCCCTTGATTTTGTTTTATGCAACAAGGAAGGCGAATTCAATCCTGAAGAGTTCAAGGAAAAAATTGGCAGGAAAACAAGGCTTGTTTCAATTATCCATGCCTCGAATGTAACTGCAACAGTTTCTCCCTTAAAAGAAATAACAAAAATTGCCCATGATGCGGGAGCGCTTGTGCTTGCAGATTCTGCACAATCAGTCCCTCATTTTCCAGTTGATGTTAAGCAGCTTGGAATTGATTTTCTTGCTTTTTCAGGCCATAAAATGATTGGCCCCACAGGAATTGGCTGCCTCTATGGAAAAGAAGATTTGCTGGAAAAACTGAATCCAATGCTTTTGGGCGGGGAAACAATAACTGATGCTGATTTGAATTCCCATGTTTTGGCTGAAGTCCCTGAAAGGCTTGAAGCAGGAATACAGAATTATGCAGGCGCAATCGGGCTTGGAGCTGCAATTGATTATCTTTCAGGAATTGGAATGAAGAAAATAGAGGCTTATGAAAAAGAGCTTGGAAAAATTCTTGTTGAAGGCCTGCTGAATAATCCAAAGATTGATTTGATTGGCCCAAAAGATTCCAAAAAAAGGGGCTCTCTCGCGGCTTTCAATGCAAAGGGAATGGACCCGCATGATGTTGCATTGATGCTGAATGACAAAAATTTTTTTGTACGCTCAGGAATGCATTGCGCCTATCCAATCCACAAGTTTTTGGGCCTGAAAAAAGGCTCTGTAAGGGCATCGCTTTATTTTTACAATTCAAAAGAAGAAGTGAAACTTTTTATAGAGAATCTTTCTACAATAATTAAAAATTTCTCCTAAATTTTGTTTCTGGTGTTTTTATGGTTTTGTGCATTGTCGCATTGCTGGTTTTCTCTGTTTTGAGCATCTGGTCTGCAAATTACCGCACATTGGCAAAAGAGGCTTTTCGTTGTGTTACAAGAATGGTTGCTTTTCGGCCCTGTGATGTCCGGCTTGAAACAAAAATCAAGGCAAAGGTTACTTCAAAGCTAATGGTCATTCCTTTTCTTGCAAGGTTTTTTTATAAAAACTTCAAGATTCTTTCCTGGATTTTTACAATTGCTTTTTTCGTGAGCCTTGCTTATTCCGCTTACAGCATTTACAACCTGATTGTTTTCGGAACCTGTTCTCCGGGAGAGCCATGCGCAATAACAGGCATTGGCGGCCTCTGCATTCTCGTGCTTGAAAAATACATTGCTTATGTAATAGTCGCGGCGTTGGCAATTGCATTGCTTTACTTCCTTATAAAAAAACAAAAAAATAATTGAAAATTATGCAAGACTCGATTTTTTCTTTTTTCAGCAAGGAAACAAACAAATTTTACAATCTCGTTTCCACAAAAGACTTTCCCTGCCTTGAAATTTCAGGCATAAGAATGCACTGCGTTGAAAAAGGCGTGAAAGCAAGTGCTTCCGCAATGGTTCGCCAGATTTTCCCCCTTAAAGGAAAAGTGCTTGACACCTGCTGTGGCCTTGGCTATACTGCAATCATGATTGCCTCTCATCCAAATGTTGAAAAGGTTTTTACTTTTGAAATTGACGCAAACGTACTTGAAATTGCAAAGCAGAATCCTTTTTCAAAAGGGCTTTTTGAAAATAAAAAAATTTTTTTGGAAAACAAGAATGTTTTTGACGCAATTAAAAAATTTCCAGACAATTTTTTTGACAGGATTCTGCACGACCCGCCAAGATTTGCGCTTGCACGGGAACTTTACGGCAGGCCGTTTTATTGCGAGCTTTACAGGGCACTGAAAAAAGGCGGAATCCTGTTTCATTACACTGGCAGCCCCGGAGAAAAAAAAGGAATTGATTTTCAAGGGAATGCAATCAAGCGCCTCAAAGAAACAGGTTTTGCAGAAATGACAAGAATTCCGGAAGGGCAGGGCATAAAGGCTGTTAAAGAATAATTTTTTTTAATTTTCCTTAAATGCATTATAAAAAAGGTTTAGTTTGAATATGTGATTTTTTTTATGTCAGAAAGGGCGATTAAAGTCAGCAAAAAGGATTTGTATATTGAGCCAATTTCTTCATGTAACCTGCAATGCCGAATGTGTTATTCAAAAGTAATTAATGGGGGCGATGCCAAGATTCTCTCTGAAAAGGATATTTTGGATTTTGTTGAGCGTTTTTATGTTTTTTTTAAAAAAAAATTTAATATTTATTGGTGCGGCACAGGGGAAATTTTTCTTCATAAAGACTTTCCAAGCATTATTAATGTGCTTAATAAAAAATATAACGCCAAAATAACTCATGACATTATGACTAATGGCACTATTGACAGGCTGAATGAAATCGAAGATTTGGGCAATATTTCTTTTTTTGTTTCAATAGATGGATTAAAAAAATTCCATGAATGGAACCGAGGCAAAGGCACTTATGATAAGACAATTGCTTTTTGCAAAAAAGCAGTGGATTCTGGTTGCAGGAAATTGGAAGTTAGGTGCTTGGTTACAAAAGACAATGTTTTTTCCTTGGCTGAATTTGAGAAGGAATTAAAACTAAAAATAAGCCCTTTTGTAAAAATGGGCATTAACATCCCTTATGCCCCCGCTGATTTTACCGGAACTTACAGCCAATGTTTTTCAAAGAATTTTGACGATTCAAGGGTGCTGCCTAAAAAAGAGATGTTAAGCCTCATTCATAAAATTTTTGGCAGCAGGTATAATTCCGACATTGAAATAACTAAGCCAATTATTCTCTCTTTATGCCTTCTGCCATTTGGGGTCTTCAGTTGTTGTGACGGCATAGTAAAACTAGGCTGCATTGTTACGAATTTAAAGTCATTGGCTAATAACCTTGCAAATTCCGAAGAAAAATGCAAAATCTGCCCGCTTTATTTAAAATGTTAGCTTGGCTATTTGCTGTTGATTCGCAAGGGCTTTGTTATTCCGGTTCAGGGTATTCAAAGCACTTGTTCTCGTAATTTCGCAGGATTATTTTTTTGTCTGTTTTTTCCAAGACATAATTCGGTGCAATTGTGATTTTTCCGCCTCCGCCTGGGGCATCTATGGCGAAGTGCGGAACAGCAAGACCACTTATGTGGCCCCTGAGGGACTCAATTATTTTTATGCCAAGCTCTGTTTTGGTCCTGAAATGGTTTGTCCCCTTTACAAGGTCTGCCTGGTACAAATAGTATGGCCTTACCCTCATTTTCAAAAGCTCTTTATTAAGCTTTGCGATTATTTCCCCCGAATCATTAACGCCTTTGAGCAAGACTGTCTGGTTTCCAAGTGGAATTCCTGCTTCCGCAAGCAAATTGCACGCCTTCCTTGTTTCTTCTGTAATTTCTTGAGAATGATTAAAATGCATATTTACAAAAAGTGGATGATACTTTTTCAGCACTTCACATAATTCTTTTGTGATTCTCATTGGCAATGAGCAGGGCACTCTTGTTCCAATCCGGATTATTTCCACGTGTTTTATTGCCCTTATTTTTCCCAGAATCCAGTCTAGCTCTTTGTCATCCAGCAGCAAAGGGTCTCCGCCCGAAAGCAGGACATCGCGGATTTCCTTGTGTTTCCTGATATACTCAATTCCTTCAATTATATTCTCCCTTTTTATGGTTTCAGAATGCCCAATTTTTCTTTTTCTTGTGCAGAATCTGCAGAACATTGCGCAATTGTTGCTTACAAGCAGCAGAACTCTGTCAGGGTATCTGTGGACAAGGCCTTTAACAGGGCTTTGCTGTTCCTCGTGCAAAGGGTCTTCAACGCAGACATTTTGCTTAAGTTCCTCAATGCTTGGTATGCTTTGCCTCCAAAGAGCATCATTTTTCTGCTTAATCAGGCCCAAAAAATACCTGTTTATCTTCATTGGATAAACGCTTGTCACTTCTTTTACTTCTTGTTTATCCACATCCAAAAATTTGGCTAATTCTTCCGCACTTGTAATGCTTTCCGAAAGAAATTTTTTCCACTCAGGCAACTGCGATTCTTTTTGCAGAGTAATTGTTTCTTGCCTTGCTTTGTGGTCTGCAATAGACCTGTTCACTTTGCACGCCTCCTTTGCTTTTGCCCCTTTTCAAACCGAGCATCACTATCCTTTGGATAAGTTCCTTGTAAGAAATGCCGGAAAGAGCAGCGGATTTTGCCAATTCCGCATCCTCTGACAAGTCAGAATTCGGGTTAACTTCAATAACATGCAATTCTTCATCCCTGAGCCGGAATTCAACCCGCCCATAACCTTGGCAGCCAAGAGCCCTGAAGGCCTTAATTGCTGTCTGAGTGATTTTTTCTCCTGTTTTCCTGTCAATATCCGCAGGGCAGTTGTCAATGACTTTCTTGTAATGCGGGCTTTCCTTGAGCCATTTAGATTCATAAGAATAAATCCTCATTTTTTTTTCAAGGCTTTCCTCAAAAACAATTTCTGCTATTTGAAAAGCATCTATTTTTTCATTGCCAATCATTGAAACGCTGAATTCCCGTCCTTCAATAAATTCCTCAACAAGAGCGGCCTGCTTGTAATTATTAATAATATTTTTAACTTTTGCCCTAAGCTCATCAATGTTTTCTGCAACAGAATCCTGTTTTATTCCAATGCTGCCATCCTCATGGGCTGGTTTTACTATGAGAGGAAAAGACAAATCAGAAAGCTTTTCACTTCCTGTTTCAAACAATTGGTAATCCGGGGTGAGAATGCCTTTCTGCAAAAGAATCTGCTTTGCCAGCGCTTTGTTCATGCACAATCCCAATGCCAGATAATTGTTTCCCGTATAAGGCAGTCTAATTGCTTCAATAATTGCTGCGACATGCGGTTCAAGAAGCGAATCGCTTTCCAGGCCATCATCACAGGCATTGAATACTATATCGGGCTTTGCTTTTTTCAGTGAAAAAATTGCATTTGCAGAAGCGCATACAGGCAATACTTCATGTCCAAGCGCTGCAAGCGCCCTAATAATGCTTGCAGTGTCCTCAGCTTCAATCCTCCCCTCAAAATCGAGAGGGTATTTTTCTTTTGCCCGTTCATCCCTGTGGAGAACAGCTATCCGCATAAGCCATTCCTCTTCAGCGCATTTTCAATAATTTTGCCTATGGTTTCGCTGAATCCCATTCCTGATGCCCTTATGGCAGTTGGAAAAACAGAATTGCTATTTATATCCGGATTCAGGCCAGGCAAAGGGTTTATTTCCAAAACAAAAAATTTTCCGTTTTTTTCCCTTAGGTCAATTCTGCAAAGGTCCCTGCAGTCAAGCGCCTCAAACGCAGCGATTGAAATCTGCTCAATTTTTTCCTTTTCCTGTTCAGTTATCCTTGCAGGGCAGATATACAAGGGCAGTGGCTTTTCTGCTGTATCCCAGACCCATTTTGCCTCAAAAGAATCTATCTTTTTGGCGTGTTCCGGCAGGCAGCCAAAATCAAACTCAACAATAGGCAACACACTTAATTGCCCGTTCTGGATAATAGCAGCGCTGAATTCCCGTCCTTCAATAAATTCCTCAACAAGAGCAGGTTCATTGAATTTTTCAAAAACAAATTTCAATTGCCGCCTCAGCTCCTTCTCATTTGCAACAACAGAGTCGTTTGTAATGCCCATGCTTGAACCCTCGCAGACAGGCTTTACAATCAGGGGAAATTCAAGGCTTTTCCTCAATTTTTCTTCCGGATTTTTGAAAACCTGGAAAGCAGGCGTCCTTATTCCATTCGCGAGCAGGATTTCTTTTGTTTTCGCTTTGTCAAGGCCCACAGCAAGCGTTAAAGGGGAAGAGCCTGTATAAGGAATGCCAAGCATTTCAAGCAAAAGCGGGACAAGGGATTCTCTGCTGTTTATTTTCGGGCCTTCGGCAATATTAAATGCCAAATCAATTTTTGATTTTTTCAGCCTTTCAAAAATTTTTTCGTCAGCTTCGATAAGCCCGACACTGTGGCCATTTTCCTCTATTGCTTTTTTTATGGCATTGACTGTTTCATAGGAATCGTATTCAGCTTCAATGCTGTCGGGATTAATGTTTTTTTTCCGCCTGTTAAAAACCAGCCCGATGTGAAAATTTTTATTTTCATTCTCCCGCATGCGGTAATTTTCAACTCCCCGAACAATAAAAAATTTTTTTGTCCATAAATATAATTGCTTTTTCATATAAAAACTTTTCTTTTTCAAAAAAAAAGTTTTAATTTTTTTTTTTAAGAATTTTAATTTTTTTTAGCTAAATTTTTTTATGTTTTTCGGGAATTTTGCGGCAAAACAAGCAAGCATTTGCCTTGCCCCTTGTTTTAAAAGGCTTTTTGTTTAGAAATTATTTGTTAAAACAAGAAAGGATTCAAATAACTCTATTTTTTTCTTAACTGAAAAATTTGCTGTTTAACACAGGATAGCGTTATTTTACCTTTTTCTAAAAATCGGAGTTGATAAAATTGAATTTTAACGAACTAAACATAAATGACAATATAAAGAAGGCCTTGGAAAAAAAAGGTTTCGCACGCCCTTCCGAAATACAGGAAAAAGCAATTCCTGCCGCACTCGCGGGAAAAGACATTGTGGGAAAATCAAAAACAGGCACTGGAAAAACAGCCGCCTTTGCAATTCCACTTATTGAAAAAATACTGCCAGGGCAGGGCTTTTCAGCGCTGGTTGTTGTTCCAACAAGGGAACTCGCAATGCAGGTAAAAGAAGAAATTGCCTCAATTGCAATCGGTTCCCATGTGAAATCAATGGCTGTTTTCGGAGGCCAGAGCATTAACAGGCAACTGGATTTGCTTGAAAGAAACCCCGAAATAATTGTCGGCACACCGGGAAGGCTGCTTGACCTGATGTCAAGAAACGCCATTTCCTTCAGAAGCGCAAGGTTTTTGATTCTGGACGAAGCAGACAAAATGTTTGACATGGGATTCAGGGACGATGTTGAAAAAATTATTTCCTCATTGCCAAGAGCAAGGCAGACAATGCTTTTCTCCGCAACAATGCCACAGGAAATCCTTCACCTAATCGAGCGCAACATGAAACATGACAAAATTGTTTTTGACCTGAGCATGGACAATGCGCCAGTGCAGGAAGTGGAGCAATTCTATGTAATGGTTGACAACAGGCAGAAAATTGACGCACTGCAACGGCTTTTGAAGGCGGAAAATTCAAAGGTACTTGTTTTTTGCAGGACAAAAAGGACAGTTGACTGGCTTGAAAGGCAACTTTACAGGAGAGGAATAAGGGCACTTGCAATCCACGGAGACAAGCCTCAGAATGCCAGAAACAGGATAATTGAAAACTACAAGAATTCAAGGGACGGCATACTGATTGCAACAGACATTGTTGCAAGAGGCATACATGTAGACGATATCGGAAGCGTTGTAAACTTTGATTTCCCGCAAGAAACAGAAACCTACCTGCACAGAATTGGCAGGACAGCAAGGCAGGGAAGAAAAGGAAAAGCAATAAGCTTCTGTTCCAATGTAATGGAACTTGACAATCTCGAAAGGACCGGCACAAGAAGCAATTCAATAATACAGCAATTGCAGTAAAGCCCTTACTGCACCTTTTTTAGACTTCAATTGTTTCTTTGATTCTTAAGAACTTGTAATTCAGGTCCTGTTTTTCAAATTCTTCCTTAATCTTGTCCAAGTCTGCCGGAAATCTTGGGTTTTCATAGTGGTATGGGATTACTAAATCCGCGCCCGTCTCTTTTGCGAATAATGCTGCCTCAAAGGGGCCCATTGCAAGCCCGTGATTGTTGACTGGAACAAATAATACATTGCACTTGAAATCATTTTCAAAGCACAAGGAATCCCCAACAAAATAAGCTCTTTTCCTGCTGTCGTCAATAATGAACCCCAATCCTTCTTTGATTTCAAGGTCTCCTTTCAGGAAAGGAACATAACCGTGAACTGATTTAACAACTTCAACTTTTATTTCCCCAACTTTAACAATATTCCCGGCTTTGACTATTTCGGGCTTCAATTCAGTGGAAGAAGCTGCTACTTCCCTGCTTGAATAGAATTTGCAATTATATTTTGTCAAAAGCTGCTTTATTGCGTTTATATGAAAGTGGTCTGAATGCTTGTGCGTCACGAAGATTGCATCGCACTTCCATTCTTCCAAGAGCTTGTCGTGGTACTCCAAATCGCCAGGATCGATAAGTATTCTTTTTCCTTTAGATTCAACCAGAATGCAGGATTGAGCAAACCTTGTAAGTTTCATAACCAAAAACTCCCGCGAACAGTTTAAATAATTTATTAGGGCGATTAAATTCCCCTCTCCCGACTCTGGGGAGAAAGTGCGAGTCCCGATTGGTTCAATTACTTCCCTGCAGTTCCTTTTCAAGTAGTTTTATAACCAAATTTTTGTAATTTATTTCATCAAGTATCCCTGTGTTAGGTAACAAGGGAAACTCTACGATTTTGGCTTTCGAGTTCGGGTCCACCCTTGTCAGCTGCATTTTTACTGTATCCTTTGTGACATTTTTTGGTAAAAAAACAATATAATCAACTGACTTGAGATGGAATACGTCTGAGAATGTGCATCTTCCCCTTGCTATGTCAAAATAGTGTTGCATGTCAAATTTTTCAAGCAGCATTTTAAGCCCTTCCTGCATAAGCCCTGAAGCTGCAATCCCGTGAAAGCATACAAACAAAACATGAATCGGGCGCGTGCCGCGCTTTATTTTGATCCTGCTTAAAAGTTCTTTTAATCTTCTTTTAAAAATTATTCCAGAACTTATTTTTTGTCTTCTTTTTTGTCTTTGCCTTATTTCGAATCTTCTGCGTTTTGGTGTTGGCATAATGTCACTTTTAAATCAAAACAGTAGGCTGTATTATCTCATTTATGCATTTTCTTATTTAAAAGAACCAGTGTCCCCTCTCCCGGAGTTGCACCGGGGATCTTCCGGTCACCGCATTGCGGTGCGCCAACAAGCGCATGCTTTTCGGCGCTCACCAGCATTGAAGCTGGCATACAAGGGGAAATTTTTAATCCAAAATCGTGAAGCGATTTTGTTCTTTTCCAATTTTTCCATAAGGAAAAATTGTTCTTTTCCCCAGGCTTTTCTTTCCAAGAAAAGGCTGTGCTACAGCCGGACGCATTAGCTACTATGCTAAGAGGGGCCAATGCAATTGTATTTGGGATTGCATTTGCAATCCAGAATTGTATAATATAATAGGGTTTGTTTTTGTTTTTAAATTGTTGCTTTTTTCAAAGAAAAAGAATTTTTTAAAATAAAGGAATTTTTGCATTATTTTTTTCTTAGCCTGAATTTGTATGCAAGGCCAAGCCATGCGACTGCAACTGTTAGCAGGATGCCAATTATGATATTTCCTGTTCCTGTTTCCAATCCGAAGAATCCTGTTGTTGCAACAGTTCCTGTTTTTGCTGTTTCAGGTTCTGCCTGCAAAACGCATTCTCCGGATTTGCATGCCATGTTGGTTCCACAGGAAATTTCTTCAAGGCTTGTGTAATTGCAGAAGCCCTTGTTGCAGGTATCCTGTGTACAGGGATTTTTATCATTGCAGTCCTTGTTTTTGCACAAGTCAGTTGTTTCGTTTGTTGCTGGCTGTTCAGGGGGGCTTTCAGTTCCGCATTCTTCAAGAGTGATTATCTTGAGCGAGCTTACTGCAATTCCACTTCTTGCCACAAATTCGTATTTTCCAATTTCCTCAAAAGTAAAAGAAGCATTTCCATCAGCATTCGCATTTGTTTTTGCAATGCTGTTCCTGTTATGCACAACCTCTATTTCTGCATTTGCAACAGGATTGCCATTAATATTTACAACTCCAACACTTAATGGCTTTGAAACACAATTTCCAATAATTTGCACAATCAAATTGCCTCCAGCGCTGCCGCCTCCCTCTCCGCCAGTGCCTCCACTGCCGCCACCAGTGCCGCCTCCTGTTCCACCATTAGGGGGTATTACTGGCGGGCATGTTCCGCAGTCTGCCTGGCAGCTAGTGCATGTTTCGCTTGCATTGCATTGGCTGTCCCCACAGAAAGGCGCAGCCCCATAAAATAGGTCTAATTGCGTTGAAGCTCCGTTTTCAAAAATATATGTTGCCACTTCATTGCCATTCAAAAAAAATTCAATTGTTTTTCCATTATTAGTGTTGTTTGGGTCTGGAACATAAAAAATATTAGGGTAAAAACCGTAACCACCGTTTGTTGAAACAGTGCTTGCAACCACTAAGTTGTTTATTTTTGCCACAATATTTGCATTATTTGCAGGAGTGCCGTTTATTGTTACTGTTCCATAAAATTGGTGCGGTATTCCTGGCGTTGCAAAGGCAATCCCGCAAATAAGTAAAAAAGATAGCAAAATCAAAAAGTTCTTGGCAATACTCATATTACCCCAACTTTATATAGTTACTAAATGATAATAAATATAAACCTTGGCATGCTATTAAACAAAAAAAATTAAAAAGAAAAAAATCTGCGTTTTTTATGAAATTCCGCCAATCAATTCGCATTGTTATTGTTCCCTATGTTCCAAAACTATCTTGGTCCACTGAGGCAATAGCCGTCGCCACCTGTTGCTGGAACATAGTTATCTATTGTATCCATTTCAACCCAATAGCCTCTGCCAGCATACAATTTGCCCAACAATTGCCCAATTCCACCACTAGGGCAGTCATTCAAGCCAAGCCATGTATCCACATGGTTTCCGCAGTTTACATAGCTCCATACGCTGCTCCATTTTGGGTGGCCTTCTTCAGTATCTACAAGAGAGTACAGTGACTCATACACAGTATCTCCATATAGGAACTTGTCTGGGAAGTTAAAAGCATCTCCGCACGTAAAGCTAAAATCTCCCCAATCGTACAATTCCCAATTTGTTCCGTAATAACCCAGGAGATTCCAACCCTGAACAAGGGTTCTGCTCAATGGGCCTGTTGGCCCTGTTTGGAACAGGCTTCCGCCAATTGTAATCCATTCTGCTGGCTGGTTAATGCCTGTATCCTCGTTTTTTTCAAGAACCCAGTAACCCCAACCAGGAGTAATGCCCCCAAGATTGTCATTTCCAGAGTCTCCGTCAGGAGAATACACGCACCAATCCTGACTGCACAATTCGTGCGCAGGGTCGTATGTCCAGACTCTGTCAACTCCATCTGTTTCCCCAAAGACTGCTTCCGGAGAATCGCTCAAGAGCTTGAATGGCACTGAAACAAGATTCCATTTTTGGAACAATGGAATTTCGAATTTTGTGCCCTCTATCTTGAATTTTTCTTCATCTACATTGGCTTCATTGCTGTTTCCCAAGGCATCTGCACAATAATATTTCAAATTGTGCTCTGAATCTTCCATGAACTTGAAGTCAGCTATTGTCCCTTCGAGGCAGCAAAAATTTTCATTCATTGTTCCGCCATATCTGCCGCAGTATTGTTCTGTTTTGTCTGTTCCGTCTAATTCAACACCGAAGCAGACTTTTTCATTTTCCACTGGGTGTGGCAATGGGTCATTGCAATCCATTGTTATTGGTGTCAATACTGTTGCCTGCCAGCATTCAATTGAACCTTCTGTATCGGTCCAGCAATTTTGTGTTTCCTCTGGATAGAAATAACTTTCAGGATCCCCATTTTCTCCAGGAGTCCAGATGTCTTTTGGCTCTCCAACTGTTTTCAATGGAGTTGGAGGAGTATTGTCAACATAAACGCACTGTTTTTTCACTGTTTCTGTTTTTTCAACATTGTCTTTGCTGTAATACTCTATTAAATGGCACGATTGTTCCGGAATATTGACTGATTGCCCTGTGTATTCTATAAAGTCTCCTGTTCCGGTTGCTTCTTGGCAAATTTGTTGGTTTTCGCAGTAATTGTCATTCACAAGGCTTATTTTGTACCATGTTCCGGCAATGCCTGATTTGTGTGGCCCGGCATCTTCAACACTAAACGAAATTTCTGTGTTTGATGTAATCCATTCCTTGCCTTCCTGCGTAAAAAATGGGTTTCCATAATTTTTTGTTGTCACTGGCGGTGTCTTGTCAACATAAAATGTTTCATTGTCTATTGTAGTGTTTCCAAGGGCATCCCTGCATTCTATTGTCAAATTATGCTGTGTTTCTTCCGGAAACTGGATTGGGAAAGTAGTGTACCATCCATTGAACACATCTCTCTGCTCATCAAGGGTATAGCCCCACTGGCAACTTACCTCTCCTACTGGATGAGGTTCTGAATCAACTGCATTTACGCTAATTTGTGTAACTCCATTGGTATAACAAATATCGCCTTCCTCTTCAGGCAGGCAATCGCCATATCTTGGCCCCATAATTTCTTTTGTAATTGCAGGCCCAACTGTGTCAACAATGTCTATTTCGCTGAAAGTTTCTGACTCATTGCCCAAAGCATCTGCACAATAATATTCAAGTTCGTGGCATGAATCCTGCGGGAAAAGAATGTCTCCTGCAACTGGCTGCCACTCGCTCCAAGCACCCCACTCTGCACAGTCATTGCTTATCCTGTATCTGTAATTGTTTACAACATTGCCAACTGGGTGCGGTTCTGGGTCTGTGCAGTTCAAAGTAATTGGCGTCTGCTGTGTGATATAATAGTCGCAGCCTGTAGGGTCTGTTTCGCTGCAAGCGACTTTCGGGTCGCCAACAAGCTTTGTAACAACCGGCGCTGTGTCTTCAACAAACACAAGCTGTGATTTCCATGCTTCTGTGTTCCCAAGCAAGTCTGTGCTATAAAACTCAATGCAGTGCTGTGATTCTCCTGTTATAGTGAATGGTGTGCCACTGTATTCTATAAAACTTGTGCCTTCGCATGTGCATGCAGTGCGTTCCAATGTGTTATCGCCGGGGTTATACAAACAATATCTATAATGTGTCTCGTCAACTCCGACTTTTGCATCTGTTGCTGTGAGTGTGATTGGGGTGTCTGTTGTAATCCAATCGTTATGACTGTCAGTATAGAATGGTGTTCCGTATGTTTTTGTTGTTTCCGGTGGTGTTGAATCAACAAGGAATTCTTCTGTGTCTGTTGGCATTGCATTTCCCAAAGCATCCTGGCAGTTCACTATCAATGTGTGTGTTGAGTCCTCTGTGAACAAAATGTCTTTTCCTTCTTCTTGGAATCTGCCGCTGTCAATTACATTGCCATTCCACCAAAGCTCGTAAGTGCATGTCACATTGTTTACATTGCATCTAAATCCTGTTGGGTCCGGGTCTGAAACCGAGATATGTACCCCGCCGCGGTTATTGTCTGCAACATAGCAATTTTCATCTGGGCTTTGCGGCGGGCAGTTTCCAATCCAATCTTCATTCTCAATTCCAAGCATTTCCTTGGTCATGATTGGGGGGGTTCCGTCAACCCTGAATGTTTCAATGTCATGTGCTGTTGTATTTCCTACTGCATCAGTGCACCAAGCGTCAAGCACATGCACTGAGTCTTCTGCAAAGAATAAATTGTAATCTTGCCCATTATAGCTTCCTGTAATTGGCTGGCCTCCGTCAACTGTATAGCTCCAGTAAATTGTTACATTATTGCTTGGGTGTGGCCCAGTGTCCTGGCAATTCAATTGTATTGGGGTTTGTTGCGAAACCCAGTAATCAAATGTTTCATCATCTACAGCGATGTTGGGTTCTCCGACTGTTTTGGTCAAAACCGGCGGTGTTCCGTCCACAAAGGCGCACTGCCAATTGCCAGTACCATATTGTGGGTTTCCGTTGTGCATGATGGTTTCCCGGTTTCCCAGGTTATCAACGCTGTAAAAATCGATGTAGTGGCAGCTTTCCGGAATTTGAAAGGGACCGGTATATTGGTTGTATTGGAATCCGCGCTCAGCTTGTTCTCCCGGATACAATTCTGTTTCCGGATAATCCCTGCAATACGTTTCCGGGGTTTCGCACCAACTATTCGGCGCTGGAATAACGCGGTACCATGTGGCGTTTACATCGGATGGATGCGGTTGCGGGTCTGTTGCATCCAGAATAACGTCTGTGCTGGTGCTAATCCATTCCCGGACTCCGTTTCGATAGGCATCCGGCGAATAGGTTTTGATGGTGACTGGCGGAACTGTTTCAACATACTCTGTTTGCTCATGAGTTGCCATGTTTCCTGCGTTGTCAAAACAGCGAACCTGCAAAAAGTGTCTGGAATCTTCCTGATAATTAAATGTGTAAAAATAGTGTGTTGGGTCTCCTCTTAATGTGTCATCCCAAATTATTGTTGTCCAGGGCAAAACTTCAACGCCGTCAGCATCATATCTGTATTCGCAGTAATCAATGTCGCTTACTGTGCAGTCTCCCTCATCGTATGCTTCGATTGTGATTGGCGTGTTTTTTGTTATCCATGTATTTGTCCCGTCTGTGTATTGTGGCTGTCCAAGTGTTTTGATTATTACTGGATTTTTGTCATCAACGCTTGTTGTGTCGTAAAGGTATTGCCAATAGTCTGAGACATCTCTTGTTTCAAATCTCCACTGCAAGTTACAGTATTGCGGGTCGGCTTGCGGGGTAGTTGCAGAAAAAGTGAAAGCCTGGCATTCGCCGTCAGTATCAATTGGGTCATAATATGGCGAGTTTGCATCTGCTACATAGAAGCATGCCGGGTATGTGCCAATATATAGTTTTTCCCATCCCTGCTTGTCATCACAAACAAAATTAGTGTAATAAATTGAACCGTCGTAATTTTTGTAAATTCTAACCTCATTCACAGAGTCTCCGCCTGTTTTGCAGAAAGTTACTGTGTAATTCACATTTGAGTTTGCAGGGGACCATTCTGGTTGGAGATCTGCTGTTGAAGTGTGTACTGCAGAAGCCGAAACGGCCAGTGAGAGCACAATAAGTATTAGCAGCGGAAGTTTGTAAAAAATTCCTCCCCCCAAAAAATTAGTTGAAGATTTTTGCTGCTCTCGCATGCTCATTTACACCCACCCCAAATTGACAGCGCAACCCACTTTTATTTTGCGCAATTATGTTTAACCAGTATTACTTGGCTATTTTGTTTTTAAATACTCTTTCTTTTAGTCAAGCAAAAAAATTGAAAAAATTTTTGTTATTTAAATAGCCTCTCTTTTAGTCAAATTTTTTTTAAAACTGCAAAGCTTTTTTTTTCCGAAAATTTTTTTTAAAAAACCCGAAATTAATTTTTTATGGTTAGGGCATTACATTTAAAATTGTTTTTGATTGGGAATTCTATCTGGGCTTTATGCCGGGTTCTGATAAAAAATCAAGCGTTTTGGTTGGCGATGAGGTTTTTGCAAAGCTTTCGCCTTTGCAGCAAAAAATCCTTTTGGAACTTTCTTCAGGCCCATTGTGCCTAAACGAATTAAGCAAAAAAACAGGTTCAAGCATTTACACTGTGGGGAAGCAATTGTCACTGCTGGAATTCAGGGCAAAATACAATCCATTGGAAAAAAAAGGCATTTACGGCCCGCTTGTCGGAAAAAACAAGGATGCAAAAATAAAAACAACCTATTTTTTGCGGAATGCAAATCCAAACTTGAAAAAAAGCCTAATCCGAATAATGGTTCTTTTTTTTCAGGGGGCATTGTTTTATTTC
>JAQTNI010000023.1 GCA_028713935.1 Candidatus Iainarchaeum sp. | reverse complement strand
GTAACTGTGTCGTCGCGGGTGAGAGTCCACATCGACCCCGCGGTTTGCTACCTCGCCGTCGTCTCAAGGCATCCTGGCTGTGCACAAGCAGCCAAGGGTGAAGGTGTTAACTTATTAAAGCCTTTCGCTAGTTGGGTTAAGAACGGTGCGAGCCAGTTTGGATACTATCTGTTAGAAGTGCGGATTGTCTGCGGGGAAAGTGCCATGAGTACGAGAGGAACGTGGCACTGCAGCCTCTAGTGTGCCAGTTGTCTGACAAGGCATCGCTGGGTAGCCACGCTGTAGTTGATAAGAGCTGAAAGCATCTAAGCTCGAAACAACCCCTTAGACTAGACAATCATCCCTGAAAACCGTTTCTGCAAGGAAATGGCTGTAAGGGCGAGGGTGCCAATAGAACATTGGCTTGATAGGTTGGTGGTGTAAGCACGAAGCTTCGGCGACGTGTTCAGCCTTCCAATACTAAAAACCCGAGGGTTCAAAAAACTACTAAGAGTAATTAATTGCAAAAAGCAGTCTTCCAATGCGTGAATTCATCACTCTTTAATTTTTTTTCTGATTAATTAATTTGAAGAATATTTTTTCTTGGAGTTAACCAGGTTTTCTTTTTGATTATGGCTTAATTTTTTTATTTGAAATTCCCGCCGCAAAGCGCTTGACAAGTTTTTTGTTTTTTCAACATACACAAGATGCACTGGCCTCCTGCTTTTTGTGTATTTGCTTGCTGTTCCCGCATTATGCGCATTGATTCTTTTTTCAAGGTTATTTGTCCAGCCGCAATAAAAAGAACAGTCTTTACAACGCAACAAATAAACAAAAAAAGTCATTGTAAATTTCCTGGATTTGTTAAAATTATGCAAATTGCAGAAAAAAATCATTGCTTCAAAACCACTGTTGTTTTGCCTTTGGAATTGCGCCTCTCGGCAAAACGCCTTGAACTGGTAATATACGTGTGCCCATTAATGAAAACAAGAAATCCTCTTGCTGTTCCTGAAGGATTTTTAAAAGGCATTATTGTTGCAGGCCCGGTTGCGCTTTTGCGGTTTCTTGAAGCTTTATCCTGCCGTGCCGCTTCAGGAAAAATATTCAGGTCCCATTTAGCCCAATCACTGTTGCTAATACTGCGCCCAACATCCACTCTGCTCATTGCCCTAAGGGAATTAACAATTTCATTGGCTTTCTTTGGATTGTAATGTTCAATGCCCAATGCTTGGCTATTTTCAAAAATTGATTTCCCAATGCTTGCTTTTTCAACATCCTGAAGGCCACTCAGCCTCTTCCGCCTGACAGCCGATTCAGCTCTTCTATTGGGGTTTGCTCTGCGTTCAGGCCCAATATGATGCACTGTTTTTACTTCAATTACCCTTGCCAAAAAATCACTTCCAAACAACCATTAAAAATCAACAAATTGGTATTTATATTTATTGCAACATAATTATTTTTGCCAAGTAGAGGGTGGCTTGCTGACGGTAGCCAAAGCGCAAGTTTTGGCAGCTGAGGAAAGTCCGGCCACTTCAGGTAAAAATTCACTTCTGAAAGGAAGTCCCCGAGAACAGAAACGATACCTTTTGCGCAAGCAAAAGGATGAAACGGCTTGGGGTTAAAACCGCTGTCAAAGGCGGGGAAGTGCAAGGCCTTAGAGCCGCTTAGGCGAATGCAAGCTAAACAATATCAAGCGATATTGTTGAAACAGAAGCCGGCTTACTACCCCCTGCTTGGTCTTTAATACTATTTTTTTAATTGTTCCAATTTTATTTCTAATTAGGTTAATTGGCAATTTTGGTTTTTTATATGGCTGGGAATTGGACTGCAAAAAAGCTTGTTGAAAAATACCTTGATTTTTTCAAAACCAAGGGGCACGCAATTATTCCCAGTGCTTCCCTTATTCCTGAAAATGACCCCACTGTTTTGTTCACTGCTGCAGGAATGCACCCGCTCGTGCCTTACCTTTTAAGCCAGCCACACCCGCTTGGAAAAAGGCTTGTTGGCATACAGAAATGCCTGCGCACTGGCGACATTGAAGAAGTTGGCAATGCTTCACACCTGACATTTTTTTTCATGCTTGGCAACTGGTCTTTAGGGGATTATTTCAAAAAAGAAGCGATTTCATGGAGCCACGAATTTCTCACTGGAAAAAAATGGCTTTGCCTTGACAAAAACAAAATTTTTGTAACCTGTTTTGCAGGAGACAAGGATGCACCCCGCGATGAGGAAAGCGCAAAAATCTGGCAGGAATGCGGAATTCCAAAAGAAAGGATTTTTTTCAATTCCAAAGAGGATAATTGGTGGGGCCCCGCTGGAAAAACAGGTCCCTGCGGCCCTGACACTGAAATGTTTTATGACACTGGAAAACAAAAGTGCGGGCCTGATTGCGGGCCTGGCTGCCACTGTGGCAAATACTTTGAAATCTGGAATGATGTTTTCATGCAGTACAACAAGACAGCTGAAGGCAAATTTGAATTGCTCAAACAAAAAAATGTTGACACTGGAATGGGCCTTGAAAGGACAATCACAATGTTGCAGGGAAAAACAAGCGTTTATGAAACAGAAATGTTCAAGCCAGCAATGGATGAAATTGCAAAGCTTTCCAAAAACAAAGGTCTTGAAACCTCAAAAAGGATTATTGCAGACCATTTGCGCGCAGCCTCTTTTCTTCTTTCGGAAGGAAAAGGAATCGTGCCAAGCAATGTTGAACAGGGATATATTCTCAGGAGGCTTATCAGAAGGGCAGTAAGGCAGGGCTCGCTTCTTGGAATAGAACAAAAATTTTGCGGCAAAATAGCAAAAATCTTTGTAAAAATTTATTCCGAAGAATGGCCCCAGTTAAAAAAATACGAGCAGGCCATTTATTCAGAGCTTGACAAGGAAGAAGAGCGCTTTTCAAGGGTTCTTGCCAATGGCATAAAAGAATTTGAAAAACTTTTCAGGCAGAACAATGGCAAAATAACTGCAAAAGACGCTTTTCTGCTTTACCAGTCAGAAGGATTTCCCCTTGAAATGACAATTGACCTTGCAAAAGAAAAAGGCCTTGCAATTGACAAAAAAGAATTTGAAAAAGAATTTGAAAAACACCAGGAACTTTCAAGAAAAGGTTCGGAACAAAAATTCAAGTCCGGATTGCAGGACAACAGCATTGAAACAACAAAACTTCACACCGCAACACACCTTCTTCATGCAGCCCTGCGAAAAGTTCTTGGAGAACATGCCCAGCAAAAAGGCTCAAATATAACTCCTGAAAGGCTGCGCTTTGATTTTTCATATCCGGAAAAGCTGACAGAAGAACAGTTAAAAAAAGTTGAATCCCTTGTAAACGAGGCGATCCAGAAAAAGCTTCCTGTTGAAAGAAAAGAAACTTCGCTTGAACAGGCCCGAAAAGAAGGCGCACTTGCTTTTTTTGAATCAAAATATGTTCCAGAAAAAGTTTCTGTTTACACAATAAGCGGGTTTTCAAAAGAAGTCTGTGCAGGCCCCCATGTAAAAAACACTTCAGAACTGGGCAGGTTCAAGATTACAAAAGAAGAAGCAGTTAGCGCAGGCGTGAGAAGAATAAAAGCAGTATTGGAATAGAAAATTATGACAGAAATAATTGGTGTGGAACATAAACCGCATAATTTGGAAGAATGCAAGGCAATTATTGATGAAGCTCGCCAAAAGGGAATCAGGCAAATTGGCATTGAACGCCCCCAGTCTCCAAAGTTTATTAAGTGGATGCAAAAAAGACTTGAAAAAAAGTGCCCAGGCATTTCATATAACCCAGAGCCTGACTTTTTTAGCCAACTTAAAAAATATGCTGAAACAAGAGGCATTGCAGTTGTGCCTTTGGGCTCTCAATTTTCCCGTGAATATTTGAATCGTTTGCTTTTAGAACAGTCTCTTGCTGGCCTCTCGCTGGTATACTTTATGCATATTAACTATATTATTAGTTTCAGTTCAATTAAGGACACTAGAATAATGGTTAAGCAGATTCAACGAACTAATTTGCCAATGGCAATTATTGGTGGGATGCACTCGCTTGGAATTGCAAGGGCACTAGGCGTTCCTATTGATGAAATCCATTTTGTTGGCCTTACTCTCAAAGAAGCACTTGCCCATGAAAGATTTTCCGCAACCTGTGCAGTACAGCGCGCAATAAAAAAGAAAGCAAAAATGCCCTTGCGAAAGCGCAGACGCAGATAAAAACACTTTTTGTGAAATGATTGTATATGGCCCACAACAACATTGATGCTTCAAAAACAGACAAAAGAGGCTACCCCTATTTAATGCTGAAGAAAAAAGGGCTTCTGGAAAAATGATTTTTTTATCCGCTTTTGTCAACCCTGATTTCAATCTGCTCAGTGTTTGCTGATGAAACAATGATTAAGGGGGTTTCTTCCGAAGCATTGCAGAGCTTTAACTGTATTTTTTTGGTTTCTCCAATGCCGATTGTATCCACTGTACAGTTTGAACAAGCCCTTATTTGAAGCTGCGAAGTTGTCTTTATTTTTATAGCTTCTATTTTTTCATTTCCCCTGTTTTCAACAATAACATTTGCGTCTGTTGTTTCAGGGCAGTTTGGAATTCTGCCTTGCAAAAAAAGCTTTGCGGAAAGCAGGGATTTTTTAAGCACGCTTATTGATAATTCCGCTCCCAAGCCAGTTTTTTCAGGAATTTTTTCATTGTTTTCCAAGGAAGGAAGCCCTGCTATTGCAGATTCAGTTCCTTTGGGCAATCCAAAAAATCCCGTGAGGCTTGGGTTTGCCAGGGTAAAAAAACCAATTCCCAATACAATCGCAAAAACACTTATGCCGAGCAAAAAAAAAATCCTTTTTCTCTGCATTTTTCCACGTTTATTCCATTGAAATGCTTGCTTCCAGGACAGCAGAAACCGTTTCAAATGCCAGTGAATTGCTTATTGCGCTTTGCATTGTTTCCTGTGCAGAAACTTCAGCGTAAACTGAAAAGTTGCCCTGTGTTTTTGCCCTTGCAAAAATAACTGCGGTTTTTGTTTCTCCCGGCAGAATGCTGCTGAAGTAAGTTGTGCTGCTTTCCGTGTCAATCCAGTCTGGAGGCAGGCCTTCCAAAGCAATTGAAACATTGCTGGCCTTTATTTTCCCAGTATTTTTTATTTTGACAGAAAACTTTATTATTGAATTAACAGGAATCTGGCCGTTTGTGTCTACAGATGAAATGCTTAAAGGCAGGGTTTTCCCTTTCAGGGCAATTGCTGCCATTGCAGTGTCAACAGAATTGCTGCCGTTTGCATTGTCTCTTGAAAAACCGCCGTCTGTAAGCTGTTGTGTTCTAAGGCAATCCTGGAAAGCAGAATATGGTTCGCCCCATGCATTAAAAGCAATAATTGCCAGGGCAGTTGTATATGAATTTGAAAGGCAATTTTCAGGATTTTTCTTTGAATTCAAAAAACCAATTGCATTCGAAACCTGGGAGTTTTTTTCTTTTCCGGCTGCTTTCAATGCCAGAAGAGACTCTGCAGTATAATCTTCCTTGCTTGAATCCCCATTGTTATAGCCGAATCCGCCATCAATATTCTGGGTATTCAAAATAAAGTCCACAGGGGCATTATTGTTTTTAACAGGCATATCTGTCCCGGATTGTGCAAAAGCCAGCATTGCCCAGGAAGTGCTGTCAATATCACTGCTTCCCCAGCTGCTAAAGCCCCCGTCATTCTGCTGATTAGTGATAATATAATCAATTGTAGTCACGCCATTTTTATCAAAATTATCCATGCTTTTTCCGTTTGAAAGCAGTGCCATTGTTGCAACAGCGCTATGCCCGGCATCGGCTCCAAACCCCGGATATCCAAAACCAGCATTTGGATACTGATTTGAAAGCAAATATTCAATTGCTTTCTGTTTTGAAATATTTTTGTCTTCAACAAGAGACAAAGCCATTAATGCAAAGGAGTTTCCCCAGACAGCATGGTTTCCAATTTCCCCGCTCTGCTTCTGGTTTGAAACAAGCCAGTCAATTGCTCTTCCAAAAGCAGTTTCATTCAGATTCAAAGGCATGCTTTCATAACCAAGTTCAATAGTGTTATTATTCAATGGAACAAAGCTGCTTATTCCAACCTGCGCTTCAGCGCCATTTACCCAAAAATGCCAATAGGCATCAGGCCAATTGTTGTTTAAGCCGTCAATTCCGTTTACAAACCAGCCCATTGTTTCCCCATAATACGCCAGGTTCAAATCAAGAGAATTTGACGATGCTACTGCCATAAAAGCATTGAAAGCATTTGCATCATTAGGAAGCGAAACTTCTTCCACAATGTCAGGGTGATTTTCGCTTGGAAAATTGAAAACAACAGTAACATCCTTTGCAGCGGCAAACCCAATTAAAATAAAAAAAACAAGAACAATCAAAGCCTGCTTCAAGCAACCACCAAAACAAGCTGAGCGCAACTTATTAAATACTTTTCAAAAAAGATAATAGTTATTGTCAAAAATGATAATATCAATTGGACGTGAAAAAATGGATGCTTTCAAAGTGCTTGGCAATGAAAACAGAATGCGAATGCTCAGGATTTTATTGATGCAAAGCAGGCATATTTCCGGCTTGGCAAAGGAGCTGAATATTTCTGTGCCTGTCGCTTTGCGGCATGCGAGGATTCTCGAGCAGGCTGGCTTTGTCGAAAGGCAGAAAGCCGGCAATACCCATTTCCTTGTAGTGCCTGAAAAAGCAGCAAACAGGATAAAAAAAGCCCTGGGGCTTTTTGAAAAATCCCTTGTAATTGAGGTTGCAAAGGGCACAAAAATGCTTGAGGCACTGAAAAAAATTTCTGGCCTGAAAATAGAGGAAACAAAGGAAGGGGCATTTATTACTGAAGTCGAGGGAAAAAAGGGCTATTACCTGTATGAGGTAAACGGCAAATTGCCAAGCAAGCCGATTGATTCTCTTAAAATAAACAAAAATCTTGAAATAGAATTCAAACAGCTCCTGCCAGTTGTGGGAAAAAAAATCAGCATAAAAATCAAATAATGCCTCTGGGTTAAGGTGGATTAGCTTTTTTCCTAATTATTTGGCTTGGTTTTAAAGTGCTGCTGAACATTAAAAAAATAAAAAAAATTAAATTAAAAAATTTTTTTGTTTTACTTGTTTTTTGCCATTGCAATTATTGCCTTTAGGCCAACAATGATTGCTGCTGGTGCAATGAAGACAACAATGTTTGCCAGTATTGCCTGAAGAACTGTTCCCAGCATTGGGATTACTGTATTGATTATCATCAGATTTGCTGAGCCGGCAACCATCAAGGCAACTGCTGCAACAAGGAAGGGCATTGTTTCTTTATCAGTGATGTTCAGGAAACCAACTATTAATCCCAAAATCACGAGAATCAAGCCGATTGCTCCCGCATATACTGCAATTGCACTGCCTGCTATTCCTGCAATGACTGCAATAATCACTCCGATTAGGAAGGAGTATGCTCCGATTGATTCATGTGCCAATGTTTCACCTCCCTGCATTTTTTATGGATTATAGTAAAAAGTTATATATAAAACTGATTGCTGGGTTTTTTGCCAAAAATTCAATAGGTTTTAATTCTGCTTCTTTTTTAATTATTGTAATTGCACAAATTCAGTGAAAACCCTTGGTGAAAAAATGTCTGTTAATTTTCAAAAAATTGAGGCAAAATTTCAAAAAAAATGGGCAGAAGAAGAGATTTTTAAGGCAAAAGAAACAAAAAACAAGCCAAAATTTTACTGTTTGGAAATGTTTCCCTATCCTTCAGGAAGCGGGCTTCATATGGGCCATGCTTTCAATTACACAATTGGCGATGTTTATGCCCGCTTCAAGAGAATGAACAATTTTAACGTTCTTTATCCAATGGGCTATGACAGCATGGGCCTGCCAGCGGAAAACGCGGCTATTCAGGCAGGAGAGCATCCCAAAAAATACACTGAAAAGGCAATTAAAAATTTTATTCTCCAGCAGAAACGCCTCGGTTTAAGCTATGACTGGGACAGGATGCTGATTACCTATGAACCTGAGTATTACAAGTGGAACCAATTCTTTTTTTTAAAATTTTTTGAAAAAGGCCTTGTCCAGAAAAAATTGGCTCCTTCCAACTGGTGCCCAAAATGCAACACAGTGCTTGCAAACGAACAGGTGCATAACGGCAAATGCTGGCGCCACACAGATACCGATGTTGAAGTAAAAAACCTTGAACAATGGTTCATCAAAACAACTGCCTATGCAGAAGAACTTCTCAAAGACATTCCAAGCCTCAACTGGCCTGAAAGAATAAAAACAATGCAGGAAAACTGGATTGGAAAAAGCTTCGGAACAGAAATCGCATTCGAAATTCCAAGTTTTTGGGACATTAAAGAAAAAGAATTTGTTTTTTTGCATGCTTTCCAGGACAATTCAAAAAGCGCTTTTTGGGATTGGTTGAAAAAGCAAATAGAAGCAAGAGGCGGCACTGTTGCTTTTGCGCCTGATTTGCCAAACACCAATGAACCAAAAATAGAGGAACAAATAAATTTTGTATTAAAAAATTACAAGTTCAATAAAAACACTGTGCTAATCACGCACTCGCTTGGGGGAGTTTTGGCAATGAAACTGCTTCCAAAGCTGGAGGAAAAAATAAGTTGCTTGGTAATGATTGCACCCCCTTTGAAAACAGAATTCAAGGATAACAAAAAAAGGCCTGTTTTGGAAAAATATTGTGATTGGAAGTTTGATTTTGAAAAAATAAAAAGCAGGGCAGGCAAAATAATAATTCTTGAGGACAAAGCAGACCATATTGTTCCATTTGGGCATCCTGAAGAAATTGCAAGAAATTTGGGTGCAAAATATATTCTTTCTAAGGGCAGTAAGACTCATTTTAATGGCAATGTTGAACCAGAAGTTTTGAATTGCATATTTGAAAACTGGCCAATTTTTACTACGCGCCCTGACACTATTTTTGGAGTTACTTTCATGGTTGTTTCTGCCCAGCATCCAAGGTTAATGGAATTGGTTGCTCCGGGGCAAAAGCAGGAAATAGGGGCTTTTTTGAAAAAAATAAAGTCCACAAGCGAAAAAGATGCTTTTGAACTTGAAAAAGAAGGCGCTTTTACTGGAAGCAATGCAATCAATCCCCTTACAGGAGAAAAAGTGCCTGTTTTTGCGGGAAATTTTGTTCTTGCAGATTATGGCTCTGGCATGGTAATGGCTGTTCCTGCCCATGACCAGAGGGACTTTGAATTTGCAAAAAAATACAATATTCCAATCAAAATTGTTATTCAGCCAAAAGAAGAAAATCCTGAAGTTGAATTGAAAGAAGCTTTCACTGGGGAAGGTGTTCTTGTAAATTCCAAGGAATTTTCAGGGCTTGGCAACAAAGAGGCAATTGAAAAAATTTCTTCTGATTTGGGGAAAAAAGGCATTGGAAAAAAAACTGTCCAATACAAATTGCGTGACTGGCTTGTTTCAAGGCAGAGATACTGGGGAACTCCTATTCCGATTGTTTATTGTGAAAAATGCGGAATTGTGCCTGTTCCGGAAAAACAATTGCCAATCCTGCTTCCGGAAAAAGTAAAATTTGGAATTGGAAATCCCTTGGCAACAAACAAGGCTTTTGTGGAAACAAAATGCCCAAAATGCAGGGGTCCTGCGCAGAGAGAAACAGACACAATGGACACTTTTTTTGATTCAAGCTGGTATTTCCTGCGATACTGCGACAACAAGAATCAAAAAGCCCCTTTTGATTTAAAAAAAATTGATTATTGGATGCCGGTCGACCAGTATATAGGAGGCGCGGAGCATGCCTGCATGCATTTGATTTATGCAAGATTTTTTGCAATGGCTCTGCGTGACTGCGGATTTTTAAAATTCGGCGAGCCTTTCCAGAACCTTTTCAACCAGGGAATGCTGCACGGAGAAGACGGCTTTGTAATGTCAAAATCAAGGGGCAATGTTGTCAATCCTATTGAAATGATTGAAAAATACTCTGCTGATGCTTTACGCTTTTACCTTGTTTCAATTGCCTCTCCTGACAAGGATTTTTCCTGGAGTTCTGAAGGCATGGAAAGCGCTTCAAAATTCATTAAAAAAATTGTTGATTATTTTGAAACAGCAAAAACAGGCAAAAGCTCTGCAAAAATGGAAAGCAAAATAAACAAAAGCATAAAAGAAATTTCCCTGAACATAGAAAAATTTGAATACAATGTCGCAATAATCGGAATCAGAAAGCTTTTTGATGCCCTTTCCAAAGAGGAAAGCCGAGGCACTCTTGAAAGTTTTTTGAAAATAATTGCGCCTTTCTGCCCCCACATTGCAGAGGAATTCTGGGAAAAACTTGGAAACAAAAAAATGATTGCAGTTGCGGAATGGCCAGTTGCGGATGAAGCAAAAATAAACCCAAAATTTGAAGAAGAGGAAAAAGCGCTTGACAAGCTTATTGAGGACATTAACAACATAGTAAAAATAGTGAAATCAAAAGGCAAACAGCCAACAAAAGTTTTTGTTTATTCCCTTCCACAGGAAAAACAATTATTGCTTGAAAACATTGAAACAATAAAAACAAGAACCTCGCTGGAAACAAAGGTTTTTGCAGTGAATGACAGGGAAAAATTTGATCCCGAAAACAAGGCAGGAAAAGCAAAGCCAATGAAGCCGGCAATTTATTTGGAATAAGGACCTATGCTTTCCGGCATGAAATCCATTTTGTATTCCTTTGAAATCTGGATTGATTCGTGGCTAAGTATTATGTCTGAAAATTTTTCCTTGAATTCTTTTGCAAGCGCATTAAACTCGGAGTAATTTTTTACTTCCGAATCTATTTCAAGGTCCCAGGTTCCAATGCAGAAGATTGAATAAGTAATATTTGGGTGCTTTCTGCAGAATTCTATTGCGCTGCCAATTTTTTCTTTTGTAGGGGCGCGAAAAGTGACAAACTGCTTGAAATAGAGCAAACCAAGTTTTTCATAATTGAGGTTCAGCCTGAAGGAAAGGATTATTTTTTCCCGCTTAAGCTTTTTTATTCCGTAAGAAACCTGCATCGGGGAAAGCCCTGTTTTTTCCGCAATTTCAGTAGTGCTAAGCCTCGCATTCATTGAAAGCACCCTTAAAAGCAAAAGTTCGTTTTCGCTAAGCACAATGTCTCCACAAATGCCGCCAAAACTATTGTGCCTAAGCTGGCTGTTTTGCCTTTCTACAAGATAAGCCTTTGGAAATTCCGGAATAAAAATTGATATTGAAATGGCTTTTTTCAGGATTGCATCGCTGAACTTATTCAGGACATCGGCAATAAATTCGTGAAAATAAAAAACATCCTTAAGCAAAACCCCGCAAATAATGTTCCAGTTGCCCTCACAGGAAGCAAGCCAGAAAACCTGTTTTTTTGAAAGCAGATATTCAACAATCTGCCCTTCGGACTTTGACTTTTGAAGCTGAAAGTATATTTTGCACATGCGGTAGCCAAGCTTGGTAAGGTCAACATGGGCCGAAAAAGAATTGATTATTTTTTTTTCAATAAGCTTGCCTATGCGGTATTTCACGACCTCTTTTGACAAGC
This sequence comes from Candidatus Iainarchaeum sp., assembly GCA_028713935.1. Lineage (GTDB taxonomy): Archaea > Iainarchaeota > Iainarchaeia > Iainarchaeales > JAGVNX01. The sequence continues at coordinate 8,375 of JAQTNI010000023.1, read as the reverse complement.
GGATTTTTCTTCCGATTTCGGCATTTGACTGCCTGCAATCGGTATCCAGTTCCAAAAGAAGCCTTCTGTCCTTCAAATCCAAGGAATCAACCATATTTTAACATAACAATAAAAAACATTAAAATATTATCATTTTGATTAAAAAATAGAATATTTTATTTTTATTTTCTGAAAAAGCAAGTTATATACACGCTTGCCTGATTGCACAAATTCTCTTCGCCAGCGGGGGCTTTGCATGGACAAAATTTTTGAAAACAAAGAGATAGCGGAGTTGTTTCTCCCTTTCATTGAAAAAGGATTTCCTTCAAGGAAAACATTTGGAAAAAAATTTGTCAACGGTTTTAAGCACTGGCATTTCACTGAAGAAGAAATAGCCAGAGCCAATAAAAATGGCAGGCTGCTTGTTTTGGACCTGGAATTCGGCACTGCCTGCTCACTGAGATGCCAGTATTGCTATAGAAACATGGACAGCAGGGATATTGGAAGCCCTTTATCGCTTGATGAATGGAAAAATCTTGTTGACCAGGCAAAGAAATTAGGAGTTGGGGCAGTAAAACTCATAGGGGCAGGGGAATTCTTTGAAGACCCAAGATTTTTTGAGGCACTAAATTGCCTGCTGGACAAAAAAATTAAAGTTGTTTTGTTCACAAATGGCCATGCTCTTGCAGACGATTCCCTTGCAAAGAAATACCAGCAAAAAACTTCCGAGGAAATAATTGATTACCTTTTCAGGAAAGATGTCGGAGTATTCATTAAGGGAGACAGCTTCAAGCCAAAAGTAATGGACAAAATAGTGAATTATCCCGGGTATGCCAAATTAAGGAATACTGCGCTGAAAAAATTGATTGAAAAAGGCTTTGCATCTGAAAGCCCCACAAGGCTTGGGCTTGAGGTCCAGGTTACAAAACAAACCTATCCGGAACTTTTGGATATTGACAAACTGAAATATTACCTGAATATCTATCCTGACATGGTCACTTCAATGCCGTGCGGAAACTATTTCCAAAGGCAAAAAGAAAACCAAGTTATCGATGTTTCCTATGCAAAAAAGCTGGAACTGTATAAAAAAATTTATGAGCAAAACCGGCTTCTTGACATTCCGTTTAATGCAGTTTCGCCTTTTATTGGCGGATTAAACTGCACTCAGCTTGGATACGGGTTGTATATCAATGTGAGGGGGCAGGTTTTTGCCTGCCCTGGAAAATTCCAAAATCTTGGAAATGTAAGAGATAAACCCTTGGAAGAAATTTGGGAGAACCATGCTGAAAAGAAAAAATTTAAAGAGGCCTATTTTTGCCCTCCAAGAACAGAAAACCAAATAATCCAAAAAGAAATGATTGCAAAAATGAACAGCAAATTCGGGTTAACAACCCCTGAAAACTAAAAACAGGCGATGCGCAAATGAAACTTTCGAAGCAGCCATATTTTGGCTTGGGAAAAGTGCCTATTGGAATAGGCGCTGTTATCAAAGGATGGAATATTCCTGAACAAGATTATCATGACCCTGAAAAATTGCCTGTTGTTGACTTAAGGGTTATGACCTCCGCTTGCCCGCGGGATTGTTTTCATTGTTTTACAGACAAGCAGAAAAAAGATTTAACACTGGAAGAAATAAAAAGCATTATTGACCAGCTTGCTGAATTGCATACAAGGGCAATTGATTTTTTGGGGGAAGGCGAGCCAACTCTTGATGAAGATTTTTTTGAAATAATTGGGTACACTGCAAAAAAAGGAATTCAGCCAATAGTTTTCACTGAAGCCGCAACAAAAATGCGCGACATTGATTTTGTAAGAAAAATCAAAAAAACAGGCGCAAGTATCTGCCCAAAATGTGACAGCCTATTCAATCCGGAATACCAGAATTGGGTAGTAAGGGATAAAACTGGAAAATATTTTGAACAGAGGAATGAAGCCATAAATTTGCTGATTAAGGAAGGCTTTAACAAAGTGGAAAAAGACGGCACAACAAGGCTTGGCTTTGTAATGGTTATTTCAAGAAAAAATATGCACGAAGTGGAAAAAACTTTGCGTTATTGCAGGGAAAATAATCTCTGGGTTGTTTTCAATGATTTTCTTCCTGCGGGAAGAAGCGGAAAAGACTCTTTTGACAGGGCAATAATGTTAAACGAAGAAGAAAAAAAGGTTTTAAGAAAAACAGTGGAAAGAGTTGACAAGGAATATGGTTTTGAACATCCCATTTACAATAATTTTGCAACAATGCCCTGCGTTGAATTTATTGAAATATGGGGCAATGGAAACGTAAGCCCCTGTGATGCCAATGAAACAATAATAGGCAACATAAGGGAAAATTCAATTAGGAAACTGCAAAAAAAGATAATTGAAAAATTTCCAATGCACGACAGAAAAACCTGCAATGGAACCTGTCCTTACAGGCCAAAAATCCCAAATCAAAACAAATAAAAAAACTCATTCTATCAGTATTTACATGTTAATCAAAGATTTGGCAAAAAGCAAAAAATTCATTGCAGGCGACAAAACAATTTTCAGGTCAATTTTGCATCCTGCTTTTGACAATGTTGATTTGAACTACTGCATTGGAGAAGCAGCTTTAAAGCCGGGGAAAACCTCTTTCTGGCACAGGCTGAAAAACTCAGAGCTTTATTTTATTTTGCAGGGAACAGGGCTGATGCAGATTGATGAAGAAGCTGAGAGCGTAAAATCAGGGCAGGCTGTTTTTATTCCTGCAAATGCAAAACAGAGAATAAAAAATACCGGCAAAAAAAGCCTTGTTTTTTTGTGCATTGTTTCGCCTGCATGGAAAAAAGAGGATGAAGAAGTGCTGGAATAATTTTTTTGGAGGAGTCATAATGGATGAGATAAAAGACATTGAATATGGAATAAAAAAGCTCGGTGTTGAAATAGCAAACCTTGAAAAAAGGCTTGTGCAAAAGAAAAAAAGCGGCTTGCTTTATCCTGAGGAAGAAGAAGAGCTTTTGGCGCAGATTGAAGACAGGAAAGGCAAAGTTTCCAAATTGGAATCAGAAATAAGAAGGATTCAAAACACGGCGACCCGTGGCCAGAACATGAATGATGGCGTGGAATTGGAATAAATTGTTACATTTCTTCCAGAGTTTCAATGTTTAACAATGCCAAACCGTTTTTCAGTGTTTGGGCAGTTGCAGCTACAAGCGCAAGCCTTGCTTCCGCAATCTTCTTGTTTTCTGCCTGCAGTACTGGCACTGCATGGTAAAAAGAATTGAATTTTTCAGAAAGCCCGATTAAATACTGGCATAACACGTGTGGGCTTAGATGGGAAGCTGTTTTTTGCACAACCCCTGGAAAATCCGCTAGCAGGGAAACAAGCTCTGATTCTGATTGCTCCTTCAGGAGGCCAAAATTTGCTTTTGCAAAACCAGTTTTTTTTGATTTGCGCAAAATGCTTTTTGCCCTTGCATAAGTATACTGCACATAAGGACCTGTTTCGCCTTCAAAAGCAATGCTTTTTTCCGGGTCAAAATTCATGTCTTTTGCTGAATCGATTTTCAAAAGAAAAAACTTTATTGCAGACAAAGCAATTTTTTTGCTTCTCTTTGCAACTTCTTTTTCGCTCAAGCCCTTATGCCTTTTTTTTATTTCAGCTGCGGCAAGAAAAGCCATTTCATTAATCAAATCATCTGCATCAACAACTTTTCCCTCTCTTGATTTCATTCTGCCTTCAGGCAAAAAAACCATTCCAAAGGAAAGATGCCTGCATTTTTTTGCCCAGGAAAAACCGAGCTTTTCAAAAATTTTGAACAATTGCTGCAAATAAAGGTTCTGCTCATTCCCAACAATCCAGATTGCCTCATCAAGCTTGAATTTCTCAAACTTGTGCTTTGTCAAAGCCAGATCGTTTGTTGCATAAATGCTTGTTCCGTCAGAGCGCAAAACCACTTTGTTCGGGAGTTCAGGCTCAAGCAATGCAACCAAGGCGCCTTCAGAATTTTTTTCAAAAACCCCTTTTTTTATCCCTGCCTCAATAATTGGCTTTGCTTTGTCAAAAAAAACAGATTCAAAAAATTCAATGTCAAATTTGCTTCCAAATTCTTTATATGTCTGCCTGAATCCATTTAAAATCCAGGAATTCATTTTTTTCCACAATGCAATTGTTTCCTTGTCCTTTGATTCCCATTTTTTAAGCAATTCCTGGGCCTCTTCTTCCAATGCAGGATTTTGCCCTGCCTCTTTTGAAAACAAGACATAAAATTTTCCAACAAAATGGTCTCCCTTGATTTTTTCTTTGGCCGGAGAAGAACCTTTCCCGAATTTTTTATAGGCAACCATGCTCTTGCAGATATGAATTCCCCTGTCGTTGTACAAATTCGCTTTTATAACAGTGTTTCCCACTGCCATCAGGCAGTTTGAAACAGCCATTCCAATTGAATCATTCCTCAGATGCCCCAGATGCAATGGCTTGTTAGTATTTGGAGCAGAATATTCAACCATTATTCTTTTCCTTGAAATTTTGCTGCAGCCAAATTTTTCTTTCTGCTGAAAAACCTGTTTCAAAACCTGCACTGCAAGATTCTCTTTTTTCAAAAAAAAGTTCAGGTAAGGCCCGGAAGCAACTGCCTTTTCAATCCCTTTTGGCAGAACAAATTTTTTTTGGAGCTCCAAAGCAATTTCCGCAGGGGCTTTTTTCAGGACAGGCGCGAGCTTGAAACAGGGCAATGCAAAAGCCCCAATTTTTGAATCTTTTGGTGATTCAATAAAAGAAGACAATTGTTCATCAGAAACTTTTTTTTCAAGCGCAGCGGAAAGCGCGGAAACAAGGCTTTTTTTGAAATCCATAACAAGTTATAATTGGCAATTCAGATTTAAAAATCTATTTCAAGGCTTTTTCAGCAAGCAGCAAAGTGTCTTTTGAAACCCTTGGCTCTTTTTTCATTTCTTCCAGGGAAAACCATCTGATTGCATGATGGGCGCTTTTTTCGTGCGCCAATTTCCCGCCAACAATCCTGCACAAATAAATCAGGTCAATATGTTCATGCAAAAAATCCCTGTGGGAATCCTTTGGAATGCTTTCAACCTGCAAATGAAAAGGCAAAAATAATGCTTTTGAAATTCCATTGATTTCTGTTTCCCTGAAGCGTTCCCCCAAAATCTCTATTTCAAAGCCTGTTTCTTCCTTTATTTCGCGCAGCAATGCTTCTTCAGGATTTTCTTCTTCCTCAATATGCCCGCCAGGAGGAAGCCACAAGCCCAGCCTTTTATGATCAACCAAGAGCATTTTTTTGTTTTCATCAAAAATCAACGCTGTTGCAACAAAGTCTTTTTTCAATTTCAAGGCAAACACCAAAAAAAAAATTATTTTTTGTATTCAACAAATTTTCCGTTTTTAATTGTTTTCAGGACATAGGGTTTTTCGGCTATATCCCCGTATTGGTCAAAAGTTGTTATTCCTGCAACACCATTGTAATCTTTTACCTCGTATAACTTGTCTTTCACACAGGCAGTATCTTTTCCGCATTGCTTTATTGCATCAACAACAAGGTTTAATGCATCATAAGTTGTGTCTGAACAAATTCCTGGTGTTTCAGCATATTTATTTTTGTATTGCTCAACAAACCAGTCAGGATCTTTCCAGGCAAGGGAAACAAACATCACGCCTTCTGAAGCGCCTTTTGAAACAGTGAACAAAGCATCATTGCCTTCTGTTGAAGCACTGTTTGCCAGAATTATTTTTTCAATTCCCAACTCTTTAATCTGGTTCAAAATAATGGGTTGTTCCTCTGGATTGGAATCAACATAAATCCCGTCAGGGTCAGCAGCCTTGATTTTTGACAATTGAGTCCTGAAGTCCTTGCTGTTTTGTTCAAATGATTCGATGGTAATAATTGTTCCCCCAAGGCTTTCAAATTTCTTTTTGAAAACATCCTTGAGGCCTGTGCAATAATCATTGTTAAGGTAAATAACCGCAATTTTATTCAAGCTAAAGCTTGATTTTGCATGTTCCGCGATTACGCTTCCTTCATAAATGTCAGAAACAAAGTTCCTGAAAACAAAATCTCCTGCATTGGTAATTTTTGGGTTTGAAGAACACGAAGAAAAAAGCAGGGCCTTGTTCGATTCGGTAATAGGTGCAATTGAAAGAGTCACAGAAGAACAAACAGTGCCGACAATGAATTTTGCCTTGTCAATGGTTATGAGCTTGTTTGCAGCAGTAACCCCTGCCTGGCCATTGCATTGGTCATCCTCAAAAATCAACTGGATTTTGTTTTTTGTTTCAGAGTCAAGATTGTCGTATGCAAGTTCAATTCCATTTTTTGCGTTCTTGCCCCACATTGCAGCATCGCCTGTAAGCGGAATGATAACGCCGATTTTTATTTTTTCCTGATCTGATGGTGCATTAGAAATACAACCCAGAAAAATAAAAAAAGCCAAAAAAACTGCCGGCAACAAAAAAATTTTATAAACCATCAGAAAAAAATAGTTGTTTACAATTTAAAAAGCTAAGCAAAAATTTATTTGATTAAATTTTAATCGTATGCCACTACTGGCCCGGAATAACCGCCATATCCCGAGTAAACATAATAATAGTTGCGCGGATAATAGGCGCTTGGGGCATAATAAGTTTGTGGCGGCACATAATAAGTGTTCCTGTAAGAAGGCGCATAACTTGTTACATAATAATTGTAGCTTGGCTGCCTGCCATAATAGTCAATGCTTGCAGAATAATGCCTGTTTTCAACTGTAATATGGGCTTCGCTTACATTATGGCTAATCCATCTAACTGCAGTGGAAAACCTGCCTGCAGAAACAAAGCTTGCGCTGAGCAAAATCGCCAAAACAACCAACAGAAATAATGCCTTCTTCATACAAAAAACCGCCTGCAAAATGTTTATAAATAGCGGACCCGATAAGCCTTTCGAAGCGCTGTCGCTTTCGAAAGCCTTGGGAAACTAACTGGGTCGCTATTGCTGTTGCAATAGCGAATCGGACCCGGAGGGATTTGAACCCTCGACCCCCTGCTCGCTTACAGCCATTTTTTGCTTGGAAAACAATCCCAGTTTTGCGGAGCAAAACTGTTTCTTTCCCAGGGCTTTCTTTGCTTGGCAAAGAAAGGCCTTAGAAGGCAGGTGCCCTATCCAGGCTAGGCTACGAGTCCAAGTGTTGTTTATAATTTAATAATTGGGTTAGGAGTTTATATTAATTTTGGCAAGCAGGGTTTTAAGGAATTGGGCTTGTTTTTTGAAGTGGAAAAATGGATGCGGAAGAAATTCTTTTGAAATTGAAAGCCATGAAAAACCAGCATAATATTGAGGGAATGGCCCGTTTTGGAATAAATCCAAAAAATACTTTGGGAGTGCCGATTCCTGCGCTCTGGAAAATTGGCCAGGAACACAAAAAAAGCCATTTGCTTGCACAGCAACTTTGGGAATCGAGAATTCATGAGGCGAGAATACTTGCGTGCATCATTGAAAATCCTGCAGAGGTTTCTGAAAAACAGCTTGAGGAATGGGCAAAGGATTTTGATTCCTGGGATGTTTGTGACCAGTGCTGCATGCATGTTTTTGACAAAACAGAATTTGCATATAAAAAGGCAGTTGAATGGCCAGCGAGAAAAGAGGAATTTGTAAAGAGAGCTGGTTTTGCCCTGATGGCGACGCTTTCAGTGCATGACAAAAAAGCGGGCAATGAAAATTTTTTGCAATTTTTGCAGATTATTAAGCGGGAAGCAACTGATGAAAGGAATTTTGTGAAAAAAGCAGTGAACTGGGCTTTGAGGCAGGTTGGAAAAAGAAACAAGGTTCTGAACAGGGCTGCAATAAAAACTGCACGAGAAATCCTTAAAATTGATTCAAAAAGCGCAAAATGGATTGCAAAAGATGCCTTGAAAGAACTGAAAAGCACAAAAGTCCTTTCAAAATTAAAGTGAGCAAGGCATAAAAAACCAATTATTAACTGTTTAACTCTCAAAAGTAAGTTTTATATTTGTTTTTTTTCACTAATTATTTGATTTGCATGGCTGAAGAATCAAAAAGCGCGACTATTGAAATTGTCATTGCCTTGGTTTTGGTAGTCGCTAGTTTCATGTATATTTACGATTATTTCATTGACAGGGCTCAGCTTGATGTGCTGATTGCAGTGATTATTTTTGCCGGAGGCCTTGTCTGGCTTTTTTCCAATGTCTGGAAAAAAAAGTAACCTTTTTATTCTGAGGCTGCCTATTTCTTAAAATGCTTGAAATCTTCATGGCTTTTGGAGCTTCAATTCCAAATGCTCAGCCTGGGCTTTTTGACTGGCTTGTTTTTCCACTTATCATAATTATTATTGTTTGTGCCTTGTTTGCTGCCTGGTGGTTTTTTTTCAGGCACAAAATAAAAATCGGGCTTGCAAAAAAAATTTTTAGGCACTTTGAAAAATCCAAGGCT
>JAQTNI010000022.1 GCA_028713935.1 Candidatus Iainarchaeum sp. | reverse complement strand
TGAAATGCAGAAGGGCTTTGATGAAATTTTCCGTGTTTTGAAAGCACACGCAAAAGCAGTTATTTCTGTTCCAAATTCCCAGAGCATTTTGTGGAAGCTTGTGCATTTTTTCCAGAAGGCAAAACTGTATTCCTGCCCAAAGATTGAGTACTCAAGGGAGCAGCACACTGAACAGCACTGGAAAAAAACCCTTGGAATGCTGGAAAAAACAGGCTTTGAAATTTTTGGAATGCATTCGATTCTTGTTTTTCCGCTTCCCCTGATCAGCAACATAATTCCAAAGAAAATCAATTCGGCTGTTTTTGCAAGGCTGTGGCATTTTCTTGCAAATGGGGAATTGAGGATTGGGAAGGGCGCAATGAAAAGATTCGGCTCAAGCGTTGTTTTTCAGCTGAAAAAATAAGTTTATTTATTTCAAATATTTTACAAGATTCCAGGCGCTTCGCAGGCTTGTTTTTGCAAGCTCCCTGTTTGTGAGCCTCTGTTTTACTGCTTTTGCAATGTATTTTGGCCTGAAATAATACTGCCTGTAAGCCTTTTTCAAAAATTTTTCCATTTCCCCTGCTTTCAGGTTTGGGTATTCAAAAATCGGCGTAATGCAGCCTTCCTTGTCAAGGAATTCCGACCAATCGCCAAATTTCAGATAACCCTGCTTTTTCAGGATTTCAAAAAATTCAGTGCCAGGATAGGGCTGTGCAATTGAGAACTGCACAAAATCAATGTCAAGTTTTTTTGCGTAATCAATTGTTTTCTGGATTGTTTCTTTTGTTTCCCCGGGCATTCCAAAAACAAAGGTGCCGTGCACCTGTATTCCTGCCTTGCTGAAAATTTCAGCGCATTTTTTTCCCTGTTCCGCTGTTGCACGCGGGCCTTTTTTCATTGACCTTAAAATTTCGTCATTGCCGGATTCAAACCCGACTTTTACAAGAAAGCAGCCCGCTTTTTTCATTTTTTGCGCAATTTCCTCATCCACAGAATCAACCCTTGAATAGGCAGCCCATGGCAAATTTATTTTTTCCTTGATCATCAAATCGCAGGTTTCAAGAATGTGTTTTTTGTTTACATTCAAGGTATCATCATTGAACAAAACGCTTTTCAGTTTCGGAAAATTTTTTTTAATGTGCTTCAGCTCATCCACTATGTTGCGCGGGCTCCTGAATCTATACCTGCGGCCCGACATCAATTGCGGGCCTGCGCAGAAAATGCATTGCTGGGGGCAGCCTCTCCCTGCAAGAATAAAAGTGAAAGGGTTCTTGTAAAGCGCGCTGTAATATTTTTCATTTGGCAGGAGTTCGCGTGCAGGAAATGGCAGTTCATCCAGGTTTTCAATCAAAGGGCGGTTTTTATTATGCATGAATTTCTTGTTTTTTTTGTAGGAAATTCCAAGCACTTTTTCCAAACGTGCTTTTTCTGCAAGCTCCCTGATTGTGTATTCATATTCCCCCCTTGCAATGATGTCAAAGCCTTTTTTCAGTGTGTCTTCAGGGACTGCAGTTGCATGCACTCCCACTGCAATTGTTTTTGCATTTGTTTCTTTTCCAAGCTCTTTTGCAAGCGCCCCGTCAGATTCAACTGACGCTGTTGAAGTGAGCATTACAATAAGCCCAGGCAAAAATTTTTTTGCCATTACAATTGTTTTTTCCCTTGAAATTTCAAGCGCGGGCGCATCGATTAAATCCACGGTGTGGCCTTCTTTTTTGCAGACAGCCGCGGCATATGCAAGCAACAGCGGCGGGTGCAGCGCTTTTTGGGGCGAAACTGCCTGGAACCTTACTTCCCTGTTGAAAGTGGCATTATCGTGAAACGGCGGGTTAAGGAAAAGGACATTCATTTGTAACACTTTTTGCGTTTGTTTATCAACAATTCAAGATTTCTTTTCTTAGGCACCCTACACTTCTTTTCTTTTGAAAAGAAAAGAAGGGCGGGATAATTCGAGGATTAAACCAATTTGAATTTTAACCGCTTTTTTGCCTGTTTTGATTAAAGCAATATGTTAATTTATAATTTTAAATGCTTGATTTGTTATTTAAACAATACTGGTTCAATAATTAAAATCTGAAATTGATTTTTATGAAACTCCATTCAATTACCCTGATTAATTTTTCAGGGACAGGCTATGCAACACACCCTTCTCCGCCGCTCTGGCTTGCCTATCTGCAGGCAGTGCTGAAGAATTCAGGAATAAGGGTTTTTGTAATTGACGAGGCCGCAGGCCAGAAAATTGAAAAAATCAGGACTGAGTGGGTTGGGCTGAGCGTTTACACTCCTACCGCGGCAAAGGCTTTCGAGCTTGCCGACAGGCTCAGGAAGCAGGGAGTAATGGTTGTTCTCGGCGGACCTCATGTGACTATTTTTCCGCGCGAATCACTGAAGCACGCCGACAAGATTGTTGTGGGAGAAGGGGAAAAAAGCATCCTGAAAATATTTTCTTCAAAAAAGAAAATACTCAAAAGCGATTTGGCAGGGGACCTTGACGAATTGCCATTTCCGGACTGGAGCGGGCTGCCTCTTGAAAAATATTCTTCTCCCACGCGCAGGAAAAAATTTTTGTCAATAATGACTTCGCGTGGCTGCCCTTTTGGCTGCGTGTATTGCTACAAGGGCACTTTCGGAAGGCTTTACCGCGCAAGAAGCGCGCGAAATGTCCTTGATGAAATTTCTTATTTGGTTGAAAATTATGGCATTGAAGAAATAGGGTTTGTTGATGACAATTTCACCTTGAGCAGGAAGCGCGTTGAGGAAATATGCCATGGCATAATTGAAAGGGGCCTGAAAATAAAATGGAACTGCCCCAATGGCGTGAGAGTTGACACATTAAGCCCGGAATTATTGCGACTTATGAAAAAAGCAGGCTGTTACCAGCTTTCTTTCGGCATTGAATCTGGGAATCAGGAAGTTCTTGACAAGATTGGAAAAAAAATCACTCTTGAACAGGTGAGGAAAGCGGCAAAATGGGCAAAAGAAACAGGGATTGAAACAATCGGTTTTTTCATGATTGCCCTGCCTTTTGACACAGAGCAAACAATGCTTGAAACAATTAATTTTGCAAAAACACTTGACCTTGACCTTGCCCAGTTTACAATCACAACACCGTATCCCGGAACCCATTTGTATTCGATGGTAAAGGAAAATGGAAAATTCCTTGAAAAAGATTTTTCAAAATACGGGTCTTACTCGGGAACCTGTTACTACGAGCTCGGCGCTTTGAACAAGGAACTCGTTGAGAGAATGTACAAGAAGGCATACAAGGAAATTTATTTCAGGCCGGGGTTTGCGCTGAAAAGGATTATCCGGAACCCGAGGCTCATTTTTGCTGGCTTTAAATATTTAAAAAATATTTTTTTCAAAAAAAACAGTGATTGAATGGAACTAAAAAAAATTATTTTCGTGCTTATTGCAATTGTCCTTGTTGCAAGGATTTTTACAGCAGTAATGCTTCCCGACACTGCCTACACAGACACCATTTACCATCTGTCAATTGCGAAGGAGATTTCAAAAACAGGCGCAATGCCATTTAATTCTGATGCAAAGGAACTTGCCTGGCAGGGAATAAATGGGGAGTTGCCGCCCCAGTTTTTTCACGTGGCAATTGCAAATCTTTTCATAGCCTCAGGCACTGAATTCAATTTTGACCTGATTGCTTTTTTTCCGCTTGCAGTAATGCTCCTGCAGCTCGGGCTTGTTTTTCTCATCTGCAGGCTTTTTTTCGAAAGTTACGGCAAGGGCAGTTCGCTTGCGCTCATTGCCTTCCTGTTTGCCGCAATTCAGCCTGTTTTTGGAATTTACTCGTCAGTAAATTACCCGGATTCCTTTGCGGCGCTGTTTGTGCTTTTTTCAGTATACCTCCTGGTCAAATTTGAAAGGACAAAAAACACTGCCTTTCTTTTCCTTCTTCCTTTTGCTGTTTCTGCCGCCGCACTTTCAAAACTGACTGCAATGATTCTGCTTCCTGTTTTCCTGCTCGCAATTGTTTTTTACAGTGTAAGGTCAAAGGTAAAGCACGCAAAAAAAATAGCGGTCGCAATCGCGCTCGCAACATTTCTGCTTTCAAGCTTCTGGTATTTTTCAGACTTCCAAAGGCAGAGCATTGAGCACCCGGAACTAAGTTTTTTCCAGAAATTCTTCCCTTCTAATACTTCCGAGATAAAAAACCTCACAGAAGCCGGCTCTTTCACTCTTGTTGATTCCCCCCTGAACAGCCCTCCGGACTTCATTGTGCAGTTTAACGAGTCCTTCTGGTTTTTCCTGCCGTATTCGCTGCAGAGCAATGTGCCTTTCATGGGAATTTTTTCAATTGAAACACTCAGATTGCTTTTTGCCATTCTGACGTTCCCGATTCTGGCAGTAACTATCTGCGGCTTTCTGCTAATAATGTTTAAAAGGGAAAAATATTGGCTCTTGATTTTACTGCTTTTTATTTTTGCGGCAGTGCCTTTTGCAGAAAGGCTTCAGAGAATAATAAGCATGAGAATGCTGCTTCCCGTGCTTCCTTTTTTTGGAATTTTTTTTGCAAGAGGCCTGCTTGGGCTTAGGGAATCAAAGCCGGTCATCGGAAAAGTTGTGCTTGCATTGTTCTTGCTTACCGTTGTTTATTCCCTTGGCTTCATGGTTTCCACTGCCCTCTATTATGAAAAGTCCTTTGCAGAGGCAAGGCCCGCTTATGAATTCATAAAAACACTGCCTGAAGATTCAAGGCTTGTTGCACAGAGGCACCTTGTAAGGGGAATAATTTTTTTCGGCAACCATGATGCAAACAGGGACTGGGACGAATATGCCGCAATGAATGCCGAAAAGCTCTATGCAGTCCTGAAGGGCCTCAAGGCAAATTCGAAAGTGGATTACCTTCTCTGGACCTGTTCTAAAAACCCCTGGAATCCAGGGGCGCTCGCAGAGCTTGAAAGCCGGAAACTATTGGTGCCTGTTTTCAGGTCAGAATGCTCAAAGGTTTATGAAATAAATGGCTAGTTTTCCCCTGCAATTTTTTTCAGAAGCCCTATTGTTTTTTCGCCGGAGTTTTCAACAAATTCCAGTTCTTTTTTCAGGAATTCTTTTCTGGCTTTGCCCAGCAGTTTCAGGGTTTCAGGTTTTTCAAAAACAGACCTTACTGCGCCTTCAAGTTCACGTGCATTCCCCGCATAGAGCACTGCGCTGTTTTTTTCATAAAAGCCCGCGGTTTTTCCCGGGTCAAAAATTATAACTGGCTTTTCAAAGAGCATTGCCTCGATAAGGCTTGTAGAGCTGTTCCCTATTACCGCATCAGCAGCATCTATGAGCTCATGCAGTGAAATTTTCCTGCTTATTATGGCTCTTTTTGCGAATCTTTTTTCATATCCCGAAAAATGCTCCACCGGGTGAGTTTTTATCACACAGTTCACACCGGGATTCTTTTCTGCAGCATTGATTGCGGCTCTTGCCATTTCCATTGGGTTGAAGCCATAGAACATTGGCTGGGTAAGCACAAGAATTATTTTTCCGCTTTTTTTGATTCCGAGCTTTTCCATTGTTTTTTGCCTTTCGAATTTTTTTGTAACTATTTCCTCAAATCTCGGGTTTCCGGTTTCGAAAATCCGTTTTTCAGGAACGTTGTGGAAACGCATGAGCCTTGAAGTGTTTTTTCCCCAGCTGAAAAAGAAATCCGCAGTGAGCGGGGCAAATCCAGGAAGCCAGCCTTTTAGCAGAAGCCTGTCTGCAGCCGGAATGCCGTGCTGCAAAACAACTGAAACAGAGCAAAATTTTTTTGCAAGAAGCGCGGTTATTCTTTCAAAAGGCACTGAATCGACCCATAACAGCACTATTTTGGGCTTTCTTTTCACGAATTCCTTTTCCATTGCATTGATGAATCCCGCATATTTTGGAAAATCGCTTTCAACTGAATTTTTCACAGCGCTCCTGACAAGCCCGGAAAAGTCTGTTTTTTCAATAACGCATTTTTTAATTATGGATTTTTCAAGGAGCGCTTTTTCGGCTTTGTTCCTTATTGCATCGGGCATTGTGTTTTTTTCAAGCCAGTTTTTCGGGTTCAGTGAATGCCTCAGAAGCGCCTCTTCTGTTGAAAACAAATCGAAGCCCTTGCTTTGCGCAAGCCTGTTTTGCAATTCATCAAAATAACCCCGCGATTTTGAAAAAACAGTTATCGAATTTGCTTTTTTTTTGGGGGAAGGCGCGATTATTGCAAGAAGTTTCCCGCTTATCTGGCCAGCGCGTTTTTTTGCATGGTCAAGGAAAAGCCCCCCCATTTTTTTTTCTCCGCAGCAAATAATTTTTTTGTTTTTTATTCCAAGCACTGCAAGGTATTCTTCGCCTTTTGTGTTTCTGCAAGCGATTGTTTCTTCAGGGGAAAATTTTTTTACCGCATTGGCGAGGGCAAGTGCCTCGAAGAAAGAAATGTAAAGCTGCCTCGTGAGCTCGCAGGACTTTGCCCGCATCAGGTTAATGCCCTTGTATTCAATGCCGCTTTTTTCAAGTTCTTGTGTTATTGAAACCGCTTTTTCAAGCAGCCTGCCCCTGATTTTTTCCCCGACCATTTTGTCAGGGGTGACAAACTCCAATTTTTTCTCGCTCAGGATTTCTTGGAATTCAGGGTTCAGGAGAAGGATTTTTGCGTTCCTGCCAATGCTTTCGCCCAGCGAATCAAGATTTTCGTTTCCGCTGATGAGAACAAGTTTTGCCATGAATTACCAGAATTATTCTGGCTTTAAAGTCCTTTAAAAAAGATTCCCTCAAAGGGCATTCGAGGCTTGTACCAGCGCATTTTAAAAGTTTTTAACAATTCTTAATATTTAAATAGAATTAACCTTTTTTATATTTGAAGCTGATTTGAATGAAGGATTTTTTTAAGGGCAAAACAGTGCTGATTACGGGCGGGACAGGGTTTCTTGGCAGAAGCCTTGTGGGCGAGCTTCTTCCGCTGGGCGTCCACAGCATACGGGTTTTCAGCAGGGACGAAGTCAAGCACCACAGGATTCAGGAAGAATTCAATAACGACGCAAGAATAAGGTGCCTTGTCGGTGACGTAAGGGATTATGAACGGCTTGAAAGGGCAATGAAGGATGCCAATATTGTAATTCACGCTGCGGCAATGAAAAGGATTGACCTTATTGAATACAATGTAATGGAGGCAGTAAAGACAAATGTTATGGGCACAATGAATGTTGTGAATGCCTGCCTCAAGAACAATGTTGAAAAGGCAGTTTTTGTTTCAACTGACAAGGCATGCAGCCCTATTAACAGTTATGGGGCGACAAAAATGCTCGGCGAAAAAATTTTTATTGAGAGCAATTACAGCAAGGGAAAATCAAAAACCTCCTTTATCAGCGTGAGATATGGCAATGTGCTTGAAAGCACAGGCAGTGTTATTCCTTATTTTGTGGAAAAAATAAAAAAATGCGAGCAAATTCCTCTGACTGATGACAGGATGACGCGCTTTATTATAACCCCAAAACAGGCGGTAGGCCTGATTTTTATGGCCCTGAAGCACGGTGTTGGCGGGGAAATTTTTGTTCCAAAACTTAAAAGCCTTAAGGTTGTGGACCTCATTGGCGTCCTTAAGAAGCATTATTCTTCCAGGGCCGGAGTCAAGGAAACAGGCATAAGGCCCGGAGAAAAGATCCACGAGATTCTCATGAATGAGGATGAATGCACAAGGGCATATGACCTCGGAAGCGCTTTTGCAGTATTAAGCCAGATTGATTGTTACCAAAATGTCAAGTATGCCTATTTAAAGGAAAAGAAGAAGGTTGATTTTTCATCCTACTGCAGCAAGGATTCCCTTGTAAATCCAGGCGAACTGGAAAAAATGCTTCTGGATTTGAAGATAATTGGCGGATAGCCGCGCTTTGAAAACATTCTTCGGATTGGCTGGTTTAAATGAAAAATTCTGCGGGCATAATTATTCAGGCAAGAATGGGTTCAAGCAGATTGCCGGGCAAATCACTGATGAAAATAAAAGGGGTCCCTGTCCTGGGCATTGTGGTAAAGCGCCTTCAAAAATGCAGGGCCGTCAGGACAATAATTGTTGCAACCACAGAGAATAAAAAAGACAGGGCAATAATAGGATACTGCAAAAAAAATAAAATAAAATTTTTCGCTGGTTCCGAGCAGGATGTCCTCGGGCGTTTTTTTGAATGCGCAAAATTGTTCAATCTTGGCACTGTTGTAAGAATAACAGCCGACTGCCCGCTTATAGACCCGAAGACTGTCGATGAGGCAGTAAAACTTTTTGATAAAGGGAATTATGATTATGCCAGCAACATTACAGAACGGAGTTTTCCCAGGGGCCTTGATGTGGAGGTTTTTTCTTTTAATGCGCTCAGGAAAGCCTTTGAAAAAGCGGAAGACAGCTTTGACAGGGAGCATGTGACCCATTTTATGTATGGAAAAAAAAGCGGCTTTAGGCTCGGTTCTTTTTCCGCCAGGGGAAGGCTTTTCAGGCCTGAACTGAGATTTTGTGTTGATACAATAACTGATTTTGAACTGATTAAAAAAATTTTTTCCAAATTCGGTTTTTTTGTTTCGGTTTCAAGGGCAATACAGTTTCTTGATGAGAACCCTGCTTTGCTGCTTCAGAGTGCTGAAGAAGAGGAAAAATACAGGCAAAATACAAAAAAAGTCAGGCAGGGTTTTGCCAATGCAAAGTGCGCCCCGGGCCTAAGGCGCGTGAACAATGGCGATCTCAAGTGGATTGCATGCCTCATGAATGACCCGGGCATAAGGCGCAATTCTTTTTCCCCCAAAAAAATAACTGAAGAACAGAACAAAAGATACTGGAAAAGAAAGCTTAGGTCTGGAAAATTTGCCGCTTTTGCCATTATTTTAGGCAGCAGCCCTGTCGGCTTGATCCGCATTGACAAAAAATTGGTTTCAATAGCGCTTGAAAAAAAATACCGCGGCAGAGGCATTGCTTTCAACAGCCTGAAAAAGCTCGACCTTAATGGGTGCTTTGCTGAAATAAAACCGGAAAATAAGGAGTCACTTGGGCTTTTCAAAAAACTCGGTTTCAGTATCCAGAAAATTGTCCTTGAAAAAGTTTAATGCCCAATTATTGTCAGAAATCAGTTCTTTTCAATGGCTGATTTTTTCCAATGTTTTTTTTTGCTTTTTTTCCAATAACTTCATCAAAAAATTCCGGTGCAAGGCCTTTTTTATTTTTTCCCGGCCTTAACACCGCAATATTTCCTTCCGAAAAAATCTCTCCGGAGTGAATTTTTTTTATTGCAAAAATCCCGAGGTCGCAGAAATTAAAAAGCTCTTTTTCCTCGTCAAGAATTTGCTTGCCGGTTTTTCCCATTGCTTCTTCAAGCTTTCTTATGCCCGAAACCATTTCCTTTAACTCATCTGGAAGAACTGCAAATTTATGGTCAGGCCCAGGCAGTGAGTTATCAGTGGTGAAATGCTTTTCAATTGCCTTTGCCCCAAGCGCGACAGCTCCAAGGGGGGCGATCAGGGGTTCCCGTGAATGGTCTGACAATCCTGCAATGACCCTGAACTTTTTGCTTAGGTAAGGGATGCTCCTGAGATTAATTGCCGAGAGCGGAGTAGGGTATTTTGTTGTGCACTGCATCAGCACTATCCTGCTGTTTCCAGAGCTTTTTATTGTGCCTATTGCTTTTTTTATTTTCCCATAATCAGATGCCCCGCATGAAAGAATAACCGGTTTTGCCTTGCGCGCTATGTATTTTATCAGGGGCAGATGGCTTATTGCATACGAACCGACCTTGTAAGCGGATATTCCCGCTTTCTCAAGTTCGTCAACGGCCTCTGTGTCAAAAGGAGTGCAGAGAAAGACAATGCCTTTTTTTTTGCAATATTTTCCAAGCCTTGGGATCCATTCAAAAGGAAGCTCCATTTCCCTTATTATTGAATTAATTGGTTTTTTTTGCTTCAAATAATCCGCTCTGCCGGCATCTGCAACATAAAGTTTTTTTGCCCTGTAAAGCTGAAATTTGACTGCATCAGCGCCGGCTTCCGCGGCAATGTCAATCAGCCTCAAAGCCTGGCGAAAATTTTTTTTCTCGTTTGCCGATATCCTAAAATTGGAACCCGCCTCGGCAATGACAAAGCACCTGTTTTTTCCGCCTATTTTTCTGCCATCTATGCTTATTTCGTTCATTTTTACCGCTGTTTGGATTTTTTGTTATTTAATTAATCTATGGATAAAAAATATAAAAGAATTTATGGTGCATAATTCAAAGATTGCATTTTCAAGCCAGTGCTTTTCAGGCAGTCCAAGCTGGTTTCCCGCCAATTTTTTCATTGCCATGCAATCCGCCACTCAATCGCTTCTATTTTTTTCAGTTTTTGCTATTTTTTTGTAGGCCTCAAAAGTCCGCAGGGCAGTGTTTTTCCACAAAAAATTTTTCATTATGCGCTGTTGCAGCCCTTTATTTCCCGCTTTTTCAAATTCAAAAAAAATTTTTTCCCTGATGTCCTTTACGCTCGCAGGATTCACATAAGACGCAAACTCGCCAAAATACTCTTTTGTGCAGCCTTCCTGTGTAATCACAATGTTTGCGCCTGCAAGCCCGGCTTCAAGCGCTGCAAGCCCGGGAGTTTCATACCAGCTTGGCAATGCGAAAACCCTGCACGCTGCATAAGCGCTTTCAAGCAGGCCTGACTCATGCGGAATCCCAGGCAAAAAAACAGTGTTTTTTCCCGCTTCTTCCCTGCATTTTTCTGCATATTTTTCACTGCCATATTTTGCATTGCCAATAATCACAAGTTTTTCCTTTGAATCCTTCATTGCACGCACGAGCGAGAGCACATTTTTTCTTTCCTCAATTCTCCCCACATATAAAACAAAATTCTTGAGCCCGAATTTTTGCTCAAATTCTTTTGAATTTGCATCTTTGAATCTTTCATCAACGCCATTTACAATAGGAACTATTCTCTCTTTTTTCACGCCAAAATAATCCAAAACAATTTTTTTCTCTGTTTCTGAATTCGGAAGAAGCAAATCTGCTCGCCTCAGTGTTTTTTTTACGCTTGAAAACCCGAAAAAATCCAGCCTGTTAATTAATTCTACGGCAAGCGCCCTTGCTTTTTTCCCAAGGCCCCTGTTCCATAACAGGGAATGCTTGAGCGAAGGCCAATAAATTGTTGAAATTGCAACAGGCACTTTTGCCTCGAATGCTTTTTGCACAACTGGAAAAGTGTCCCTGTGAATGCTGAAATTGTGCAGCAAATCAAAATCAGGAATTCTTTGCGTTCCGTTAAAAATTTCTATTTCCAGGCCGAGCTTTTCAAGCCCCTGCTTTGTTTTTAAGAGCTGGATTTCCCCGCCTCCCGGGCTTTTGAAGGCGCCCTGCGAAGTATTAAAGAGGACTTTTATTGCACCGCCCCCGCAATCTTTTCAACAATTCTCCTGCTTGCATTTCCGTCCCCAAAGGGGCAGTTCCTTTTTTCCAATTTTTTTTTCAGTGCAGGATAATCCTTTTCAATTTTGCCTGCTGCCGCAATTATTTTTTTGGCATTAAAGCCGGTTAAAACCCCGAATTTTCCCAGAATCTCAGGCCTTTCAGTGTTCTCCCTGAGAATAATTACAAATTTTTTGTAAACAGTCGCCTCTTCCTGTATCCCCCCAGAATCAGACAGGATATAGCGCGAGTTTGCGCACAACTGCAAAAAATCAAAATAGCCAAGGGGCTCAGCAACAACCAAATTTTTTATGCATTCAAATTTTTCCTTCAAGCCAAATTCCGCAATCTTGGCCTTTGTCCTCGGATGCATTGGGAACACAACTGGCCATTTTATTGCCTGCAGCGCAATTGCAATGTTTTCAAGCTTTTCCCTGCTGTCAACATTTTCAGCGCGGTGCATTGTGAGGACAACAAATTTTTCTTTTTCAAGGTTCAGCTGTCCAAGAATTTGTGATTTTCCCGCCCTCTCAAGATTTTTTTCAACCACTTCCACTATTGGATTTCCAGTGAGGAAAATCCTATGCTTAAATGCTTCGCTTTTGTGAAGGTTTTCAACTGCTGTTTTTGTTGGCGCAAAACAGTAGCTTGAAATCTGGTCTGTGAGAACCCTGTTTACTTCTTCAGGCATGCTCCTGTCAAAGCTCCTGATTCCCGCCTCTATATGGGCAAATGGAATTTGCGCTTTTTCCGCTGCAAGAGCAGCGCCAAAAACAGAATTTGTGTCTCCCAGTGCAGTGACAATGTCTGGCTTTTCTTTCTGGAAATATTCTTCAAGCTTCATCAGCATTGTCCCAATTTGATATGCCTGGGTTCCTGAACCAATTCCAAGATTAATGTCCGGCTCAGGCAAATCAAGCTCTTTCATGAAAACTCCGAACAAGCCGTAATCATAATGCTGGCCAGTGAAAACAAGAAGCGCCTGCACACTTTTCTCTTTTTTCAAAAGCAGGATTATTTCAGCCAATTTTATTATTTCAGGCCTTGTCCCAAAAACAATTGCTATTTTTTTCATATTCCCACTGCGAGATTTCCTTTTGAATATCTTTTTCTTTTTTCAACTATTTCAGAAAAATTTTTCAGGTCAATCCAGTATGCTTCAAAAAGCCAGTGAATTTTCAGAGTAACAATGCTTTTTGCAATCCTCAGCAATTCCCAGAAAAAGGCTTTTGCAAGCCTGCTTTTTGAAAAATGCAGCAGCATATACCTTGCCCTGTTTTTGTTTAAGGTAATGTAACTCCATTTGCAAGCCTGTTTTTTCACTATTGCAGAGCCAAAATGCACAATCCTGACTTTTGGAGTGAAAAAAACTTCAAAGCCCGCTTTTCTCGCCCTTGCACAGTAATCACTTTCCTCAAAATAAATAGGGTTAAAGCCTTCATCCAAAAACCCGATTTTTTCAAAAACACTTCTCTTTATGAAAAAAGCAGCCCCCCCAACCTGTTCTGCTGGCCCGTCAGTATTTTTGTAAGAATGCCTTGCAATTCCCTTGTCATCAATATAGCCTCCGCCAAAATTTTCATTCTTTTCCTTTCCCGAAGGAAGGTCTGGCCCGACAATCCCGATTTTTTCGCTGCTTTCAGCCGCCAGAACCATTTTTTCAAGCCAGTTTTTTTCCAGCAAAGTGTCATTGTTCAATAAAAACAGGTATTTGCAGTTTGCAATCTTTAAGCCCTGGTTGTTTGCCCCTGCAAAGCCCCTGTTTTCTGAATTCAAAATCACAACATCAACAAGCCTTTTGCGCTTCATTTCCTCAAGCATTCCAATGCTCCCGTCAGTGCTTCCATTGTCCACAGCAATCAATTCATATTTTTCCCTTGCAGTGTTTTCCGCAACAGATTCAATGCACTGCCTGGTATAATCTTTCCCGTTCCAGTTCAGCATTATTATTGAAACAATCGGCTGCTTCATTTTGCCACTTCCAGGTAAACCTTTTTGTATTCCAATGCCTTTTTTTCCCAGGAAAATTTTCCTGCAAATTCAATGCAACTTTCAATTACTGCATTTTTTTCTTTTTTTTGCATTTTGATTGCAGTAATTATTTTTTCAGAAGCCACTTTGCTTTCTCCAAAATCCGCAATGAAACCGTTTTCCCCCCTTATAAACTCCCTGAAAGAAACAATGTTATTCAAAATCGGGATGCAGCCCGCAGCCATTGCCTCAAGCGCGGTTATTCCAAAGCCCTCATATTCTGATGCAGAAACAAAAAATTCCGAAGAGCCCATTAATTCCAGCAATTCCTTTTCCGGAACTTCCCCGTGAAAAAAAACTTTTTTTCCAATTCCTTTTTCTTCCGCTCTTGCTTTCAATCCATTTGTGAGATTGTCAAAGTCCATTCCAACAATATGCAGTTTAAATTCTTTTTCTTTCAATTCCGCAAAAGCATCTATCAGCAAGTCAATTCTCTTATTCCTGCTTATTCTTCCTACAAAAATAAAGCTGTTTTCTTTTTTCTCTTTCTGGATTTTTGAGAATTTTTCAACTTCGATTCCATTTTCAACAAGCGCAAGCTTTTCCATTGGAACAATTTTTGAAAACAATTCAAAATCGTTTTTGCTCACGCAAACAATTTTTTTGAACGCCCTGAGCGCAAGCCTGTTCCAGCAGAAAAAATAAATTTTTTTGAAAACGCTTTTTTTGCCTGTGTGAAAAACCCCCCCGTGCGTTGAAAGAACCATTGGCTTCCTGTGCAGAAAAGCGGTTATTGCTAAAAAATCCGAAAAAAAATTCAGGCCGTGAACATGAATTATATCCGCATTGCCGAGTTTTCTGGCTATGCCCGGCGCAAACTTGTAAAAGCCAAAATCAATGAAAGGAACCCTTGTTACTTCAATGCCATTGATTGTTTCTCTTGCAGGCAGTTTTTGCCCTGCCTTAGGACATTTGTTGAGGCAGGCAACTCTGCATTCTTGCCTCGGCTGCATCTGCCTGCACAGTTGCATTACCACTGTTTCGATTCCGCCTGTGCAGGGTGCAAAATGATGGGAAACATGCACAATTTTCATATAGAATTACGCACCTGCCGAATTGTTCCCGCGACAATGCCTGCTAGAAAGGCCCCTGTTCTTAATAGTAGCGTTAACTCGAAAATCACGGCTATTCTCTTATTTTTTTTCCATAAGTACCAGAAGAAAGATGCGCTTGACACGAATATTGCAGCAATTGAGATTACTACTGCCACCCACAATACTTGTGTTAATATGCTTGTATTTGTTGTGGAATAGTTAAGCAAACAGGCACATAATCCAAAATAAAATACTGCAAATAAAAGGATCGCTTTGCCTTCTTCATGTTTTGCTAATCTAATTATGAATGCGAAAAAGCTTAGAATGAATATTATTGAAAACATTGCCATTATGATAGTCAATACAAGGAGCAGTTCAGTGTCTTTAATCGCCAACGCAAGCACGGTCAATAGGCTGAAGATTAAAATTCCAGCCATTGCTATAATTTGAGCCTTCATAGCTGTTGATGTGTACGAGTCATGAACAGTTTTTTGTTTATGTTTTCCATAAACCTTGATTCTCCAAAAGGCCCTAAGAAATTTTACTTCGAGATATTTACGTAATGTGTTTGGGTGGGTATGCCAGACAATTGCTTTTTCTGCAAAAACCATTTTATATCCTGCTTCACTTATGCGATAACTCAAATCAGTATCTTCACCAGATGCTTTTGGAAAGCTAGTGTCAAAACCCCCCATCATTTCAAAAACATCTTTGCGGTAAGCAGCAGCGTAGCTCCCTATTGAGTCGATGAGTTTTGATTCTATTTTTTTATGTCTGTGCTCTATTTCTTCTTGTGTTATGACTGCGAAATCTTCTTTTTGCCTGCTTTTGTATTTGCCCTGCACTCCCGCGACTCTTTTGTCTGAAAAAGGCGCCAAAATTTCATCCAGAAAATTTTTTTCGGCAATGCAGTCAGAATCAGTGAAAACAATTATTTCGCCTTTCGCGCTTTTTGCCCCGAGGTTTCTTGCAGCTGCTGGCCCGGAATTTTTCTGCCGCAGCAATTTTGTGCCTTTGAATTTTTCAACTATTTCCGCTGTTTTGTCTTTGCTCCCATCATCAACAACAATAACTTCAAAATTTCCAAAGGCCTGCTTTTCAAGTGCTTCAAGGCATTGCCCGATTGTTTTTTCCGCATTGTAAGCTGGGATTATTACGCTGGCTTTCATTTTCGCACCTCCGCCTTTTTCTTTCTTGGGAAGAAAGAAAAATGTAGGGTGCCAAAAAGAAAGAATCTTGAATCTTTGGTAAACAGGTCAATCACTTTTTCACCCTTGCAAGAATAATAAACTGGAATGAAAACGCCCCGGGAAAAATTTTTGACAGGGCTTTTTTCAGTGCCATCGAAGGCACTGGCGCGCTTGGCACAGAAGAAATTTTTTCAATTTCAAAGCCAGAGTTTTCAATTGCCTTTTTAATTGTCTTCAAGGTGAAAAATTTTAGGTGTGTTTTGTCAAGAATTCCCTGCTTTGCATAATCAAATTTTCCAAGCAGCAATCCAAATCTGATTTTCCAGTTTGCAATATTCGGCACTGAAACAATTATTTTTCCTTCAAGGGAAAGCAATTTTTTTGTTTTTGCAATGGTTTCTTCTGGATTTTTCAAATGTTCAAGGACATCAGCAAAAATTGCGGCATCAAAATCCTTTCCGATTTTTTCAAAATCAATTTTTTCAATGTTTCCCAGAATTATTTTTTCGCAGAATTTTTCAGCCTGCCCTGCGCTTTCAGTGTCGATTTCTATTGCAGTGACCTTGTTGCAGTTTTTCTGCAATTGTTCCGAAACAAAGCCTTTTCCGCAGCCAAATTCCAGTATTTTCCTGTTTTTGCCAGCAAGCGCCACTATCTGCGAATGCGCTGAAAATTCCTTTGCATTGAATCCCTGCATTTTAACCACCTATTTTTTTGCCAGGTATTTGAAAAAAGCCCTGCTTGCCTTCAACACTCTTGGAAATTCCGCGGGATTTTTTATTACCTGAAAAAATTTGCCCGCAACATACCCTGGCCGCAAATAAAATTTTTTTCTCGCTTCATCGCACCAGGCAATCATTTCCCTGTTTGACAAGCCAGGCATGCTGACAATGCAGTTATGCCAGCCTTTTTCATCAACCCATTTGCTGAAATCCTCTGTTGTAAGATAACCTTTCTGCCTGAAATAATCATATGTTGCTGTTCCAGGATAAACCATTATTGGAAAAAATTGTGCAGTGTCAGGATTGAGCTTTTTTGCGAGCTCAATTGTTGCCGCAATTGTCTCAGCATTGTCAAGCGGGTTTCCAATCATAAAGCAGCCATGCACCAAAATTCCGGCTTTTTTTGCATTTCCAACAAATTCCATCATTCCATTGGGAGTTGTGCCTTTTCTTATTTCATTCAGCACACCCTGGCTGCCTGATTCAAAGCCAACGCACAAAAGCCTGCACCCGGCCTTTTTCATCAATTTTAGTGTTTCTTTTTTTACATCTGCCCTTGCATTGCAGCTCCAGGGAATATTGATTTTTGCTGCAATTTTTGCCCTGCAGAATTCCTCTGCCCTTGCAGGGTCTGCAGTAAAAGTGTCATCCTCCAAAAAAATTTCCTTTACTCCCTTGAAATTTTCTTGGATAAACTTCAATTCCTCAATTACATTCCGGATGCTTCTTTTCCTGTAAGGGCCTGTTTGAAGGTTTTGGGTCCAATTGCAGAACTTGCAGCTGAAAGGGCAGCCCCTGCCTGTTACAATTGTTATTTCAGGCCAGCGGTTCGCACTGTAAAAATATTTTTTGTAATCCAAGTGCTTTTTGTAAACACTGCTGACAAAGGGCAGTTCATCAAGATTCCTTATTTTTTCCCTTAACTTATTTGAAATGACCTTTTTTTTGTTCCTGTAAACAATGCCCCTTATTTTCAATAAATTCGCTTTTTTCTTTTCAAGCTCTTCTGCCAGTTCTCTCAGGGTATAATCATATTCCTGGACACAGACAGCATCAATTGCATTGCTCATTTTCATTGTCTCGGCAGGCAAAGCGCTTACATGCGGCCCGACCAAAACTCCAAAGCAGGGAATCTCTTTTTTTATTCTCTCAAGAATTTTCACGTCATTGTGAATGCTTGCAGTGCTTGTGTCAAGCACGCATAACTGCGGCGAAAATTCTTTTGCAATTTCAAGCACCTGCCCTTCACTCAACGGCTCTGCTGGCGCATCAATCAGTTTTACTTCATGCCCTGCTTCTTCAAGAACTCCTGTTGCATATGCAAGCCACAAAGGGTAATAAATTGTGCCTCCTTTTGTAACAGCCGGGCTTCTTGAAGAACGCGAATACTTCGGGATAAAAGGCGGGTTTAACATTAAAATTCGCATAATCGGCACTCAAAAAAATTTTTCTTTCTATTTGCAGATTTTTTTTGTATAGGCATCCGAGCCGTTGTCCCTGCATAAATTGTATGTTTCAATGTTTGCATGCATTAAATCCTCAAAGTCCCCCGCATCAAGCCATTTTCCCTTCAGGAATTCAGCACGCAGGGATTTTTTTTGCAGGTAATGCCTTTGCACATCTGTTATTTCAGTTTCCCCTCTTCCTGAAGGCTTGAGTTTTTTTATTACTTCAAAAACATTCGGGCTCATGAAATAAATTCCAACAATAATATTGCTGCTCTGAGGCTCTTTTGGCTTTTCAATTACCTCAATAACCGAATTTCCTTTTGTAACGGCAACTCCGGATTTTTTTGCCTCTTCAATTGTTCCCTTGTATAACAGTATCTGCATTTCTTCCCTGTTCCTTTCAAATTCTTCCGCAAAAGGCCTGAGCGATTCAAAAACAATGTTGTCTCCGTTGATTGAAACGAATTTGTCTTTTCCCACAAATTCCTCTGCAAGCGCAATTGCGGACGGGATTCCCCCTGCCTCATCCTGCACGCGATAAGTGAATTTTACTCCGAAATCTTTTCCGCTTCCCAATAACTGGAAAATTGCGCCTGCATGGTAAGTGCCAGTAATAATCAGTATGTCTTTCACGCCAGCGCTTTTCAGCATTTCAATCGGATAAAAAATCATTGGCTTGTTGTAAATCGGCAAAAGATGCTTGTTCGTAGCTGAAGTCAAGGGCTTCAGACTCTGCGCAGTCCCGCCAGCCAAAATAACTCCTTTCAAAACCATTTCAATTACCTCTCCTTATTTTTAAATATTCTCTCAAAGATGTTTCCAATTTCATTTTCATTATTTCTTTTTTTGAAGCCCATTTGTGCTCCGTGTGTTCTTCGCTTATTTTTATTTTTCCTGAAATCTGTTTGCATTTGTAAAAAATAAACACATTGTAATGGTCAGAAAATTTTTCTGAAAAGACAAATTCTGGCCTTAATGCTTTTGCCTTGAAATTTGTTTCTTCTTTTATTTCTCTTTCAATTGCTTTGTACGGGTTTTCTCCATGCTCCATTTTTCCTCCTGGAAAATCCCAGCGATTTGGATAAGCCCTCGCTGTTGGAGCCCTTTTCATAACAAGGAATTTTTTCCCTTTTTTTATTTCTGCTTTTTGGATAACCTGGAAATTTTGTTTCATTTTTTCACCAGCGGTTTCCACCATGCTTTGTTTTCCCTGTACCATTTTGCTGTTTCTTTTAAGCCTTGCTCAAATTTTGTTTTCTGTTTCCATCCAAGCCCTTTTTTGATTTTGCTGCAGTCTAAACTGTACCTGAAATCATGGCCCAGCCTGTCAGGCACTTTCTGAATCATTTCTTCTCCGCAGGACATTTCTTTCAAAATTTTTTTTGTCAATTCAATATTGGGAAGCTCGTGTTCTCCCCCAATATTGTAAATTTCCCCTGCTTTGCCTTTTTTGAGGCACAATTCAATTGCCTCACAGTTGTCCCCCACATACAGCCAGTCCCGAATTTGCTTTCCCTCTCCATACAAGGGAACTTTTTTTCCACAAACAAGGTTTGTAATGAACAAGGGCATTACTTTTTCAGGAAACTGGAAAGGCCCGTAATTGTTGCTGCTTCTTGTCACAACAACTGGCAGGCCATAAGTTGTAAAATAGCTCATTGCAAGCAGTTCCCCGCCTGCTTTTGCAGCACTGTACGGGTTGCGCGGATTAAGTTTGCTTTCTTCCGTAAAGCTTCCGCTTTTAATCTGCCCGTATACTTCATCAGTGCTAATTTGGCAAAATTTTTTTATTCCCTGTTTTCGCGCCTCTTCACACAAAACATTTACTCCAAAAAAATTTGTTTTTACAAAAGCATCGCTGTCCTGGATGCTCCTGTCAACATGGGTTTCAGCAGCAAAATTTACAACCGCTTCGCAGCCCTGCATTGCTTTTTCAACTGTCCCTGCATCACAAATATCCCCTTTTATGAATTCATAATCCTTGTTTTTTTCCAAATCTGCAAGATTCTCAAGCCTTCCCGCATAGGTCAATTTGTCAAGGTTTTTTATTTTTGCATTTGGGTTGTTTTTCATGAAATTGTGTATGAAATTGCTTCCAATGAAGCCGCAGCCGCCTGTTACCAAAATTTTTTCCATGCAAACCAAGTATAAAACCCATAATTATTTAATATTATAAACGCATCTTGTACAATTATCGAACAGGGGTTTTGGTAATTATTTTAAAAATGCTATTAAGGTAATTGCTATAATATCCTAATTAAGTGGTGCCATGGGGAAAATGCCTTTTCTTTCAATTGTCATTCCCACGTATAATTCCGGGGAAAAGCTTTTGAAGCTCGTAAAATCAATTTTTGCGTCAAGCCATAACAATTTTGAAGTGATTGTTGTTGACGACTGCGGCACTGACAATTCCCTTGATTTGATAAAAGCCTTTCCCGTAAAAATCATCAGGCTTAAAAAAAATTCAGGGCAGTCGGCTGCAAGGAATGCGGGTGCAGAGGCGGCAAAGTCAGACATCCTTGTTTTTTTTGATTCCGATGTGATACTCAAAAAGGATGTTTTGGAAAAAATTGCAAAGATTTTTGAAAATCCCGCGAACAAGTGCATGATTGGCGTTTACGCCAAAGAGCCGGCAAATGCCACGCTGTTTGCGAGGTATAAAGGCCTGCTGGAGTTTTCCTGGGTGCAGGACATAAAGACCTGTGATTATTTCACTCCGGCTGTCGGCGCAATGAGAAGGGAAGTATTTGATGATATCGGCGGTTTTGACAAAAGGTACAGGCATATGGAAGAAAATGTCCTTGGCTATAAAATAATTGAAAAATGCCCAATAATAATCCGGAATGACGTCCAGGTTTATCACCACTTTCCAACCTTCAAAAAATGCGCAAAGCTTTATTTCAAAAGGTGTTTTGTCTGGATGCGGCTTTTTTTGGGGAGAAAAAAATTTGACAATTCCGGCACAACCCCTTCTGCGGGCTTCGGCGCAATTGCGGCTTTCCTCGCTGTTTTTTTTATTCCGTTTGCTTTTTTGGGAAATTATTTTTTATTTTTGCCTTTGGCGTGCCTTTTGCTTTTTATTATCCTTAACCTAAAACTCTTCTGGTTTGTAATGAAAAACTCAAATTTCTTGTTTCTTCTTTATTTTGGCCTGACAAATTTTTTACTCATGTTTGTAGTCGGCTTTGCGGCTATTATTTCTGTCATCACTGTGCCGTTTTTTGGCATTGACGCGGG
>JAQTNI010000021.1 GCA_028713935.1 Candidatus Iainarchaeum sp. | reverse complement strand
TTGTTCAGAAATGTTTCCGCCAAGAATTTTATGCTGTCTCAATTCTGCAGATAACTGGCTTGAAAGAAATAAGAAGTTTCCGGCCTTTACCACGTGGCTAAATGGATTTGGCGGGGAAACAATTCCTTTGACCTTTACTATTTCTTTTTTCATAGTATACTTAATTATCTCTTTTACTTAAATTTGTTTGTTTTGAGTTGCCGTTTTAATTAATCCAACCATCTATTTTTTTCTAAGTTTAAATCCTGCTCCACTATTTTTGGTTTATCTGGCAGGTAAAAGATATGTTTTTAAAGTTGCACCAATGAGAATAATATACCTTAAAGTTAATCATTACAGTTAATTAGTGAAGAATAATATTGGGGTGTGTTTTTTGGCAAAAAGGATTGCTTGGTTAATTTCAGCTTTGGTTTTTTGCTTTTTTTTGATAGGCAGCGCCAGCGCCTTTAATGTTGATGCGCCTGGCAGCATTATTGTTTTTGATTCCCCAAGGGATATCTGGATTACTGTTGCAAACGATTCTCCCATTGAACAAAACCTTGACATAAAGTTTTTTTCTCCCGCAGTTTCCAATCTGCCTTATGTGCCTGCAAGAATAGGCCCTTATTCGGAAGCAAAATTTGCAATTACAATTTTTCCTTCAAATGAACTTTTTGGCAAAACCTATGACAGCACTTTAATAGTAAGCCTTGGAAGCGACAAAATAATCAGGACAATAGGGCTTTCTTTCAAGAAAACCATTGTTCCTGTTCCTGCACCAGGGCCTCCAGGCAATGGCAACCCGATTTCTGCAGGGCTATTTTCCCTTGCTGCTTTTGGAAGCGAAAATGCGCTTAACATTGCACTTGCCTTTATTGCTGCAATTCTTCTCATTGCTTTTATTGCAAGATTCGTAAGGAGACTCAATTAATTTTTTTAAGGTGGTTTTTTGAAAACAAAACAATTTTTCAGCTTGCTTGCATTTTTCTTTATCCTGGCTTTTGCTTCACAGGCCTCCGCACTGGTTTTTGGCGGAATAGATATTGTTCCGCAGAACGAAACAATTTTCATGGGTCGCAATGACACTGTTGGGGTTGCTTATACTTTCATTAATAATTCAAATGAAAGAAAATGCATTGAACTAATGGCTTTTGATTCTTCGCCTTATATTTCAGCTTCTTTTCCCCAAACAAGCTTCTGCCTTAATGCAGGGGAAAGGACAGAAATTGCGGCAAGCTTCCAGACAACAGACGCGCCAAAAGCGGATTTCGTTGAGGCAATAATCGTTAAAGTCAATGGCAATTCTTTCAATGTTGCAATTGCCAGAATTACTGTTGGGGACAATGAATCAATTGAAATAATCCCTTTTGAAACAGACATCTGCAGGGATTCTGAAGGGTTTGTCAATGTCCTTGTGAGAAACAAAACTCCTTTTTTTACAAAGGTTCACCTTAATGCAGAGAATGAATCATTGCTGCCTGCTTTTGAGCAGGAAGAAATTTTTCTTGACGCTTTCCAGGAAAAATATGTAAAGCTTTTTGTGCACACAAGCAACGCAACTGCAACAGGGCCAAACAGCGTGAGCATTTATGCAACAACAGGCCTTGATTACATCAAAAAAACAGCTTTTATAAATGTAAAGGACTGCGAGGGAAATCTTGGCTCTGCTTTCCTTGTTACCCTTGATTCAAGCTGCACAGCAATTGAAAAGGAAAAAACAGGAAAATTTTATTTTTCAGTCAAAAACCTTACTGGCAAAGACCAGGCAATAAGCATGAATATTCTCAGTGACTTGCCGAATTCAATCAGCGCAACTTCAGCAACTTTGTCTTCAGGAGAGGAAAGGGACTTTTTCTTTGAGCTTTCCCCAAGGGCATCAGATTCAAAAGGCGACCATAATGCGAATTTGATTGTTTGGAATGAAAACCAGAGAATAGAGAAAAAAAAGTGCATTAGGGTCAATGCAACCTCAATTTTTGATGTTTCACTCTTAAACAACAATCTTTCAATCAGGAGATGCGAAAGCGATTCTTTTGTTTTCCTTGTGAAAAACATTGGCGACACAAACCACACAGTAAGGTTTGACATTCCAAAAATTCCTTCAGGAATAAGCGCAAGATTTTCAGACAACAATTTTTCCCTGACTTCAGGACAGGAAAAAGAGGTTTATCTTTTTGTTTCAGTTTCACCTGATGCAAACCTTGGAAATTACGATTTGAATGTGATGACAAGAATTGGCAGCAAGACTTTCCAGAACAAGGCTGTTTTCAAGGTGCTTGAAAAAGCCCCAGAAACAGTTGAGGATGAATTGTCAATTGAAAGCGCCCCATTGCAGATTCAGGCAACTGAAAATTCCCAGAGTTCAGTTTCAATAAAACTGAGGAACAATTCAAGCGAAGCCCTTGAAGGAATTGATGTTTCAATCAAAGGCCTTCCATCCGCAATCACTGCAAGCTCAGCGAGAGGCATTGAAATTTATCCTTCAGACACAAGGAATGTAACTCTCAATCTTACAATCGGAAAAATTCCAGCAGGAAGATACAATGCGGTTATTGAAGTCAAAAAGGATAATTCTATAAAAACAAGGGAATTTGAAATAATTATTGCAAGCGCTGCCCAGGAGCCAGAGCAGGAAAACCAGGGCTTTATTTCAGGCCTGTTTTCAGTTGGCTTCCTTTCAATGGGCGGAGGCCTTGCTATTGGCCTTGCATTGCTGATAATTGCCCTATTGCTCCTGATAGCAATTACTGGCATTGTTGTTTCAAAGCAGGAAAAAACACTGCTTATAGAAAAAGTGGGGGACAGAAAATGAATTCAAAAATAATTTTTTCAGCAATAATCTTTTTGTTTTTGCTTGCGGCTGCAAATGCATCCGCAGTGACGGGAAATTTTTCTGTTTCAGTTGACTGCCTTTCTCCTGCCCAGGCTGTTTTTTCCCTGAACAATGATTCTGCACAGGGCCAAACATTCAGGATTAGTTCTGTCGGAGAAAACAAGGACTGGATAAACCTGAATGGAAAATGGGTTGGAAAAGAAGCCCTTGAAATCACACTCGCTTCAGGCGAAGCAAAAAATCTTTATGCTTTCATAAAACCACAGAGCTGTTATACACAGCCTGGAAATTACGAAATAACACTGCAATTTGCAGGCGCATCGGAAAGCTTTTCACAAATAATTTCCGTTACAGTAAGGCCAAGCAGGTCTGTTTCAATTGATGTCAATGCAGCTTCCTTTGAATTGAGGCAGTGTGAACAAAAAAATTTTACTGCAACAATTGCAAACACTGGGAGAAGCGACGAGCTTGTTTCCTTTTTCATAAAAGGCCTGCCAGACCAATGGCTTGACTATTCAAAAGACGCTTTTTTGCTTGAAAAAAACCATTCAAAACAGGTTCTTGTGAAATTAAAGCCTGCCTGCTCTGCACAGGCAAAAGAATACCCTTTTAGTGTGCAGGCAACAATCCAGAGCATAAATTTTGTTGCCCAGAAAAGCCTTGCATTGAAAATTGCCGATGCACAGCAAACAATTATTTCAGCAAACCCGCTTAAATCCTGCAAGGACAAGGAAACAACTGCACAAATAAAAATAAAAAATTCCGGCAGGTTAGCGGATTCTCTTGAATTAAGCGTTTCAGGCCTGCCATGGGCCTCAATCAGCCAGGCCGCGCTTGACCTGAATTCAGGGGAAGAAAAAACAATTGACGTTTCCTTCAAAAAAACAGATTCAACAGCAAAAGAATACCCATTTGTAATTGTTGCCCATTCAAAACTCTTTGGCAAAGATACTGAGCAAGAATTTTCAGTGCAATTGCAGGATTGTTATGGAGTTGCAATTTCAAGCGTAAAGGCAAATGGCCAGGAAACAGCAGTGCCAGAAGCCTGCATTGAAGAGCAGCTTGTTTACGAATTTGAATTATTTAACAGCAAGGCAGAGCCAATTGACGTTAGCCTTTCCCTTACGGGAATAACTGCACAGGCAACACCTGCCACTGCAACAATCCAGCCAGGTCAAAAACAGGTTTTTAAGGCAACAATCAGCCTTGCAAACGAAACCGCGGGGGACAAAAACTTTGAACTGGCAATCAGCTCAAATTATTTTTCAACAAAAGAAAAATTTTCCTTCAGGGCAATTGCCTGCTATGCACTGCTTGTGGATTATGACGGCCTGAACAATTCAATTGATGTCAATGCCTCTGATTCAAAAGGCAACAAGGCAAATCCTTTCACAGTAAAAATAAAAAACACTGGGACAAAAAAAACCACTGTGAATGCAGATGTTGCAGGAGAAAACTGGGTTTATTTCCAGCCAGGCTCCTTTGGCTTGGAAGCAGGCCAGGAAAAAGAAATTTACCTTTACTTTGACCCGCCTTATGACACAAAAAATTCCCCTTACAATGCAAAACTCTCAATTTCAGCACAGCACTTTTCAGAATCAAAAGAAATAATTGCAAATGTTTACGGCGGGCTTTATGGCGCAATCGGCAAGGCAGACGTTTCGGCTTCCGGAGAGCTGGGAAATGTTACACAGGCAGTGGAAAAAACAGTTGAGATTGGCATTTCAATAAAAAACGATTCAAATTCCATTGTAAAAATAACAGACCTGAATGCATTTGGTTATAATGCAAAATTTGACTTTTCAGAAAAAAGCCTTGCACCCGAAGAAGAATTGCAGGCAAAAATGACTCTTTTCCTTGGCAAGGATTTCAATGAAACACAATTCACTGTGCCAATAAGAATCTTTACTGACAAAGGCGAAATAGTAAGGGACATACAGATTGACCTTAATGCCCAGAAAAAACAGCAGGTGCCGATTTTCGGATGGATTCCAACGGCAAGCGTAAAAGACCTCGCCATGGTCGTATTGATTGCAATAGTGATTGTCCTTGCAATAGTAATCATCCTAAAAAGCAGGGGAACCTTTTCCAAAGAAGAAGACAAAGAGGAAAAAATTGAATCTTATTGGAAAGCCCCTGAAGAGGAAAGCACAGGCGCAAAAGCAAAAAGCCTTGAAGAAATAACAAAAAAAATAAAATCAAGGCCAAAGAAAAAAGCAAAAAAAAGAAAATAATGCAAAAAATTGCTCTTATGAATAAACTTGCGGAAAAACAGGAAAAAGAGCCTCTTTCCCCTCTTGCAAAATGGGGTTCAGCAAAGGTTGCAGTTTCACAAGGCCATTTTAAAGAACTGGAAAGCAGTTGCTGCAGAAACTGTTGCTATGAAAGCGCACCAATAAAAAAAAGAAAATAACTTTTTAATTTGCCCCAAGGCTCTTCAATAGCTTATTGTTAATCTTCTGGATTGCCTCATTCATGTTTTTCGCAGGCACTGAACAATCAACATCAAGCTTGTCAATGTTCCCGCACCACCAATCATGGTTCATTGCTCCGTTCGTGGCATCCGACCAAATTTTTTCGATAAGCAGAATCTTCTGCTTGAGCTTGCTGTCTCCTATTGCCTTTTCAGAAATTAATTTTGTGTCCTCATTGTTCATCAGCAGGTAGGCTGTGGTTTCGGCGAGGTCTTCAGAAGCATCAGATCTCACATAGGTGGAAATTTCATAGGGAATAAAACCGTCCTTTTCAGTGCTTACTGTGTTATAATTCTTGCCCAAATAATCCGTGTAAGGCGTGATTTTGGACCATTCTTTTTCCATTGAGCCTGAAAATTTCCATTTTCCATCGTTGCCTTTCTCATCAGCTTCACTGAAAATAAAGCAATTGTGGAAATCCATTAAGTGTGTAAATTCATGAATCGCAGTTTGTTTTGCATCTGTTTGATTCAGGCAGCCTTCTTTGGCAGAATAAAGGAATGCATCCATTTCAATTGTCATGCCATTAAAACCACTATCGTGTGTGCCGCCTGCAGCAATTGACTTTGCATTTTTTGCTGCAAAAACAGATTTTAAGTATTTCTCAACGACACCGCCCGGAAAAACATTGTAAAAGCCATTAAAGGCTTCTTTCAAAATGTTTTTTTGCTCTTCGCTTAATTCATCCCCCGAATAGCACTTTGTAGTTTCCTTGTCGCTTGTTGACCAGAATATTGTGGAAGGGGCCTGGTCTTTCATGCAAATTTGCTGTGGGTTTGGAGGCACAAAAACTCCTATATTATTGCCTAACTTAAAAATCGGAGTTGCTTTGTATTTGGAGCCATCTGCATTGAAAAGATTCCCGAATAAATCCCCAGGGCTGAATTTGCACATTTTGAATTTGCTCCCGCCAACAGGAATACCGTCTATTTTAGCATCCGCAATCGGGCCAACTGGGCAAGTGCCGCTGCCAGGCTCTGCTCCTGCAAGTTTTTGCATTACTGTTTCCACACTTGGCTTTGCTTCAACATAAATTTTGTCCAATTGGCCATCGTGGATTGCATCCGAATCCATGTTCAGTGCTACATGAAAAACAGGAGTGCCATCAGGCATTGCAATATCCAGCTTTGTTTTGTCAGCTGCTTCTGCTGAACTTGAATATTCCCAGATTTCAGCAGAATCTTTTTTTATCGCAGCGCCACTGCCATTTAATAATTCAAAATCAAAATCCCAGGTGTCATTGTCACTGCCAGAGCTCAATTTGTCAATGTGAGTGTCTTTCATTGTGATTTTCAGCAAAGAAGTCTTTACTTTTCTTGGCGTGTTGCTTGGAGACATTTCAAGATACACTGAATTCACTGTCATTGCCTGGCCTTTGCTTAGGAAACAACCGCTTGTTTCACCGACCCAGTTAGAATGCGGGGCAGTGTAAAGAATAGAGTTTTCACTAGAATATTTGGAAGTGTTTTCACTGTTTATGCCTAAGAATTTTCCTTGTTTGAAAATATATTTCAATTCTTTTGGGCATGTTTCATCAGGGTTTAATTCTGAATCCTTTTCACCAAAACCGCAGCCGCTGCCAATGCACGTTGCGCTGTTATCATTTGCCAGGGTTTTCATTAATTGCATTATGTCCTGCTTTGCTTCAACATAAATTTTGTCCAATTGGCCGCCATTTAAAAGGCCATTGTCTTCATCAAGGTCTAATGTAACATGAAAAACAAGTGTGCCGTCAGGCATTGAAATGTCCAGCGAGGTTCTCCCTGCATTTATTGCAGTGTTAGAGCTTTCCCAGATTTCCTTTTGAACAGTGCTTAACACTGTTCCATCCGGCTTTATCAATTCAAATTTGAAATCCCAGGTGTCATTGTCAATTGTATAACCTCTTTCCTGCAATAATTTGTCCTTGTTGTGCTTTAACATTGTGATTTTTAACAGTGTTGAGTTCCAGGCTTCTTCACTATTGGAAGCAGTTCTTATGCCATAAACTGCTTTAATTCTTCTGACTTCATTCTGATTCATTCCGCAGCAGTTGCCATTATTGGTGTAAGCCAATACATTGGGAGGGTACCCAAAAGCAGTTATCTTGTCTGCAACAAAAGTTTCTTTTTCTAGCTCATACCAATAATTAATTTCTTTTGGGCAGGACTCCAGTGCAAAGGCATTGATTGAAAAGAAAATAATCAGGGCAAGTGCCAGAATTATTTTTTTGTCCATTTTAACCAGATATCTAATTGGTTTACCTTTAATAAAAAGGTTTCTTTTTAAAAAAACACTATCTTTATTTATTACTGTTCATTTTGGTGTTTTTTTATGGAAAAAATTGATTTGGCAATTATTGGAAGCGGCCCTGCAGGAATTGCCGCTGCAATTTATGCCTTGCGCAGGGGCCTTTCGACAAGGATTTTTGAATCAGAAGCTGTTGGAGGCCAGGCTGCAAAAGCTGTTTTTGTGGAAAATTATCCCGGCTTTGCAAAGCTTACTGGCCAGGAATTGGCGCAAAAAATGCAGGAACACCTCGCTTCTTTTGGCTTAGAAATTGAAGAAGGCAATGGCGTTGCAAAAATCAAAAAAACAGGAAAGGAATTTGAATTGGAGCTTGAAAACAGGCAGAAGTTTGCTGCAAAAACTGTTTTGCTTGCAACCGGCACTGAAAACAGGAAGCTCGGCCTGCCAGGCGAAAAAGAGTTTTATGGAAAAGGAGTTTCCTATTGCGCAAACTGCGACGGCCCTTTTTTCAGGGGCAAAAAAATTGCAGTAATAGGCGGGGGAAATTCGGGAGTGACAAATGCGCTTTATCTTTCCGAAATGGCTTCAAAGGCATTCCTGGTTGAATTTATGCCAGAACTCAATTGTGATGAAATTTATCTGCCATTGCTTGCAAAACAAAAAAATCTTGAAATTCTGAAAAACACCCAGCTTCTTGAAGTCATTGGCAAAGAAAAAGTTGAGGCAATAAGAGCAAAGGACAGGAAAACAAATTCCGAAAAAAAAATCCTTCTTGACGGGATTTTTATTTATGCCGGGCTTTCTCCCAGAAACGGCCTGGCAAAACAATTAGGCGCAAGGATTGATGAAAAAGGCTTTGTAAAAGTGAATGCGAACATGATGGGCAGCATTGAAGGCTTTTTTGCGGCAGGAGACATTACTGGCGGGCTTGCACAGGCAGTCTGGGCAGCAGCCGAAGGCGCAAAAGCAGCCCTTGAGGCATACAATTACATAAAAGGCATGCAAAAATAAAAGGTTTTTAATTATAACTATGGCTATAGTTATATGGTGATTATTTGCAGACCACGATTCAGGTTGAAAAAACCACTGTGCAGGCGCTTGAGCTTATGAAGCAAAAAATGAAGACCAAATCCCATAACGAGACAATACTGGCGCTGATAAGGAAAAACGAAAAAATTCCCGACAGCCTTTTCGGGTGCAGGCCTGATTTGAAAACCTTCGTGAGAGAAGAAGATGACCGCGAACTCTAAATTTGTAATAGATACTTTCGCCTGGATAGAATATTTTAAGGGGAGCCAAAAAGGCGGCAAAGCAGGGGAAATAATTAAAACAGGGAATTGCATAACACCGGTTATTGTTTTGGCAGAACTCTCAAATATTTATTCAAGGGAGAAAAATTCTTCTTGGGAGAAAGAATTGGCATTCATTGTTGCCCGCACCACAATTGTAGATATTACTGCAGATATTGCAATTAGGGCTGGAAAACTCAAAACAGAAATGAGAAAAAATCATCGCTCAAAGTTTGGATTAATTGACGCGGTTATCCTGGCAACGGCGTTAAATGCGAGTGCGTTAGTGCTAACAGGCGACAGGCATTTTAAGGGCCTGGATAATGTTGAATTTATTGGCGATTAATTGAACGAGCAGAAATTTTATTACAGTTCTTTGCGCGGGCGCCTGCTTGGCAGCAAAGCGCGCGAGCACCTGATTTTAAAGGAAATTGAATCACTTTCAAAAAAAGATTTTTTTGCGGACATTGGCTGTGCCCAGGGCCATTACCTGAAAAAGGCCTTTGAAAAAACCCCTAATGTTTTCGGCCTTGATTTTGACTTTAAGAAACTTGGGCAAATTACTGATTCCAAAAGATTTGAGCTTGTGAATGCAAGCGCAGAAGAAACCCCTTTTGCTTCCAACAGCTTTGATTTTGTCCTGTGTTCCGAAGTTTTGGAGCACCTGCCAAGCTGGAAAAAAGGCCTTGCAGAATTGAAAAGAATCTGCAGGAAAAAAATTGTTGTTACAATTCCCCTTGAAAAAAGCCTTTTCTGGAGAAACTTTTCAAAATTCGCGCCAATGCCGACAAGGGGGCATCTGCACAGGCTTGAATCAAAAGACATTGAATCCGAAATGCCTGGCTGGATTCTTGAAAAAAAAATTTTTGTGCACACACCGAGCAGGCACCTTAACGGCTTGCTTGGAAAAAGAGTAAGCGAAAAAAAAGCAATGTACTCTTTTTTGGTGTTTAAAAAAAAGCAAAAATCCAGGTCCAAAAAATAAGTTTTTAAATTCAAGAACCCATTATTAATCCAGATTTTTAGGGTTGTTTGGGGGTTTTTTTATGGCTGGAATTGTTAAAACCGGTATTCCCGGGCTTGACACTGTTTTTGACAAAAAGGGTTTTATTTCAAATTCCTCTGTTTTGGTAAGCGGGGAGCCAGGCGCAGGAAAAACAATTTTTGCATTGGAATTCATTTATTACGGGGCAAAAGACTATAAGGAACCGGGAATTTTTATCAGTTCAGAGCAAAGCGTTGAAAAAATCCGAGAGCTTGCCTTTGCACTCAACATGCCTCTTGAACAGTATGAAAAAAGCGGCCTGATTTCAATCAGAAAAGTGAATATTTCAAAGGGCGCCGAAATGATTCCGGATTCCATAATGAATGAGATAAAATCAAAAAAGCCGAAAAGAGTTGTCCTTGATTCAATCAGCCCTTTTGAATTGCTTGCTTCTGACACCCGTGATTTCAGGTTCAAGCTATTGTCAATGTTAGAGGAAATAAACAAGCAGGGCACTACTTTGCTTGCAACCGGTGAAAAAAGAATGACTGATTTTGACAGGATTTCCTTTAATCCTGAAGACTTTTTGTTTGACGGCCTTATCCTCATGGGAAGGCAGAGAAAAACAGTGAATTACCAGAGAGTGCTTTCAGTAATAAAAATGCGCGGAACAAAACATTCAGAAGAACTCCACCCGGTTGAAATAACAGAAAACGGGCTAAGAGTGCTTACCATAAAGTAAAATTTTGGATTAGGAATTGATATGAAAAAACTTCTTTGGGCTGCAATTGCAGTATTGGTTTTAATGCTGGCTTTTTCAGCTTATGTTTACAATCTCCTGCCGGAAACCCTTATTTCACATTGGGGCCTTGAAAACAATCCAAATGGCTTTATGGAAAAAAACCTGTTTTTTGTTTTTTTCATTTGCCTGACAATAGCAATTTTTTTGTTACTGGTTTTTTTGCCAAAAACAGACCCGTTCAAAAAAAATTATGAGGCATTCCAGAAAGAATACGATTTGCTGGTATTTTTCTTTGTCTGCTTCATGTTCTATATTTTTGTACTGACAATCCTTGTAAACCTTGGCTATGCAGTGAACATTGGCCTCGGGTTTACATTTGCTCTTGCAGTGCTTTTTTATGTAATCGGCTTAGTGCTTGGGAAAACAAAAAGAAACTGGTTTGTAGGCATTAGGACTCCCTGGAGCCTGAGCGATGACGAAAACTGGAAAAAAACCCATGAGCTTGGCGCAAAACTTTTCAAGCTCCTTGCAGTTTTAATCATAATAACCTGGCTTTTCGCGTTTTTTTTCAAAAGCCTTGAAAAATACATTTTTTTGATAGTGCTGGCAGAAATCCTAATACTCGTTTTTGTGCCTTTTTTCTATTCCTATGCGCTTTTCGCTGAAAAGCAAAAACGCAAATAAGCCTTTTCGGAGCGCTCGGTTATCCTCGCTTCCAAAAGGCTTGCGAAAAAATGCTTCGCAAAAAGCCTTTCGAAGCGCTCATTGAGCCTTTTTGCTCTTGCAAAAAGCTTCGGGAAAAATGCTTCGCAGTATTCGCTTTCGAAAGCCTCGTTGCAAACCTTGTGGTTTGCGACGCGTCGTAAAAGCAACCTTAAAAACCTGAAAGGTTTTTGAGGCATCACAAAAGCACAGCTTTTGTAATGAGCTTTTACAACGTGGGAAAACCCAAAAGTAAGCCTTTTGATTAGCCTTATAATGTTTTTTGTGCCAATTTCTTAATGGTAAGGATGGCTCTCATTAAGGGAAAAGAAATTGCAAAAATTCTTTCACAGGAACAATTGAAAGACTTTGGCATAAGCCCTGAATCTGATTTTGAATTGACAAAAATCAGGCAGGGAGTAATTGTAATTTCCGAAAAAGAATTTTCCTTCCCTCCCGCAAAATCGCCCGAAACTACAAAGCAGGGGCCTGACAAAATTGCGCTTGAAGAAAAAATTTTGTCCTTGCTTGAGGAAAAAAAATTGTCTGAGCGCGTTGAAGGAAAATTTGAAAAGCTTCTTTCGCAGAAAGAAGCAGAGCAATTCAGGGAAATGTTAAAAGAGGGGAAAGTGTTTGCCTTCAAGCTGAGCGACAAATACAAAAAGCCTGTTTATAAAATCGCCCCGCCAAAAAAAAAAGAATCTGAAAAGGCCTTTTCTGAAAACAAGCCTGCCGCTGATTATTGCCTTGAAAAAGACGGCTTGCTTGTCTGTTCTGACAGGAAAAAAGCGGAATTGCTTTCTTATGAATTAAAAGACTCGATTAAAAGCGGCCAGATTTCCGGAATAAAAAGCTTTGACGGGAATTATTACATAATTGAAACTTCCTTGCTTCAGAGATATTCACAGCCAGTTCTTGAAATCATAAAGGCAAACAAGACCATTCCAATTGAAGAGATTGCAAAAAAAGCGTCTGTAAGCGCAATTTTGGCAAGAATAACCTGTGAATTCCTCAAAGAGGACGGCGAAATAATTGAAAAGAAAAAAGGTCAGTATTCTTATGTCAAATGAATTTTTTTGGTGTTGCAATGCCTGAAAGCGAAAAAAAGCGCATTCTTATGCCGATTCTTTCCAAGCAGGAAGGCAACACTGGTTTTCTGGAGCAGATTCCAAAAGAAGCCGAAGAAATTTTCCTGCTGCTTGTGATTGACACTGGTTTTATGCCTGGAATGTTTGGCTTTGCGGCTTCAGATATTGCGGCCGGAAATGTCCTGATGCAGCTTATTAGAAAATTTTTTGTGCGGCGCAGGAAAAAATGCTTTGACATAGAGGAATGGGGCAATACTGAAAGAAAAATCCTGCAGACAATCCACTTAAAAAAAATTGGCACTGTTTTTTTGGTGAAACAGGACAACCAGTTTTACAGGGAACTCGTGGAGCAAATCCGTTCTGAATCTGAAGCGGAAATAATTGAAATAGAGCTTCCAAGAAAAGAAAAGGAAACCAAAAAAGAACAATCCGATTCAAGAGGGGCATTTTTTTCAAGAAAATAAAAAAGAGGGCGAATATGAAGCTTGATGGTGCAATTGTGGTTATAACTGGTTCCAGCCGCGGATTTGGAAAAGCCTTGGCAGGAGAATTTTTGAAAGCAGGTGCAAAAGTTGTGACCAGTTCCAATTCAGCAATGGAATCAAAAGAAGCTGTTGGGATTTTCATCCGAGCTGATGTCCGCAAGGAATCTGCTGTATTGGAACTGGCGGAAAAAACAGTCAAACGATTCGGAAAAATTGATATTTGGATAAATAACGCTGGCATCCAGATTCCCCAAAAAAGCGTCGAAGAATTGGATTTCAAACGTGTACATGATATGTTTGAAGTTAATCTTTTTGGAACCATGTATGGCGCAAAAGCCGCTTTGCTTCAGATGAAAAAACAGCAATTCGGAACAATCATCAATATCTTGTCGACTGCTGCATTAGACGGACGCGCTAACTTGTCATCGTATTGCGCTAGCAAGTTTGCAATTGCTGGATTCTCCAAATCGCTGCGATTGGAAGCACAACCGCACCATATCCAAGTGATTAACGTATATCCTGGTGGCATGCAAACCCATCTGTACGATGAACACCCGCCAGCCGACTACCTTGAATATATGAAACCCGATTCTGTAGCCCAAAAAGTTGTTTCCAACATGAAACAAGAATCTCCAGAACTTGAATTGATTATCAAACGGCCAAAAAATTGATTGAATAGCTTACCCAAAAACAATTTTTTTTGCTGTTGGCAAAAATTCTTTTGCTTTTTTCTGGTGTTCTTTCAGGAAGCCCTGGAAAAATTCAATTGCAATCTGTTTCATTTCTTTTGACAGGAGTTTTCCACTTTTAAATTCTTCCGCAATTTTTTCCAGTTCCCTTGAGTTTGGATAGTGGAACAATAACAATTCGTAAACCTTGTCGACTTCAAGGACTCCGCCAAGTCTCCTGTGCTCTTCAAGAGTGTTTCTTCCGCCTGTGAATGCTTTCTGGATTTTTCTTTCAATTTCCTTTTGTGAGTCCTGCAAAAAAATAGCTGTATCAGGATTGCTTGAAGACATTTTTGAATCCTGCATCAGCCCTCTTTGATGCCTGAAATAAACAAAAGAAGGGGTTTCCATGCCGTAAGGCAGCCTTTTCACAATGTCCCTTACTGCTCTTGCATGGGGGTCCTGGTCAAGCCCAATTCCAGTAATTGACGGCATTTTTCCAAAAAATTCAGGCAATTGGCCATGCAAAATGTCCGCATATTGCAGTAAGTTTGCGGAAATTTTTCCAAGGTCAATTTCTCCGTAAATTGCATTGTTTGTGGAAGAAGTTATTTTTTTGCTTAATTCAAAGGCAAGCGAATAATAGGAAGCTGGCTTCCTGCTCTGGACATAAATGTCCTCTGCTTCAAGGCCAAGCGCAAGGGCATCTGCAATGTTTTCCACTGCAATTTTTTTTGCTTCCTGCAAGGTTGGGATTTTTTGCCTGCTGCAATAACCATCAAGGTCGCATACTGCAAAAAGGTTTTTTGCGCCTTTTTCCTTGAAAAACCTGAACAGGTCAATGTCAATCTTGTGCCCAAGGTGGTAAGGGCCTGAAGCAGCTATTCCTGTAAGGTTTATGAATGGTTTTTTTCGTGCAATGCACTCTGCTATTTTTTCAAAGTCCCTGTGTGCAATCACAATGTTTCTTTCAAAAAGCCTCTGCCCAAGGCTTTTTGCAAGGCTTTCGGGAAATTTTTTTAATCCGAATTCCCTGAAAACATGCTCATAATCAGTAATGGCTTCATTGCCCCAGGCGTCAATTTCAGGCATAACAGTTAATTGATTTGATTGAATCCTTTTTTTAATTTAATTGCCTTCCCTTCCACAAAAAAAGCAGGTTTAAATTCATGTTTTTTCAGTTATTTTGTATGCTTGTTGCTGAAAAAGACGGAATCACATTTTTTCTCGTGGAAAAGCGCTTTGGCAAATTTGAAGAAATGACTGGAACAGTCAGAAGGGTGCTTGGCAGCAATCTTGGGAAACCAACAATAATTGTTTTTCCCGAAGCTGCAATGGGTGAAGTTGCAGTATCGCGGAATGAGACAAAGCAATGGCTAAGGACAGTGCAGACCTTGGCAAAACAGCATGGTAATGGCTACATATTCCTTTCAGTGCTTGAACAAGTTCCAAAAAAAGACACTGTTACAAACACTGGTTATTTAGTTGGGCCCAAAGCCCTGAATCCTGAATCCGGAAAGCCAATGCATTGGAGCGCTTATTCAAAATATATTCTGCCTCGCTTTGATAAAAGTCAAATCCGGCAAAGCCAAAATCCAAAGGCTGCTTTTCGCCATTGGAACCGCCGTG
This sequence comes from Candidatus Iainarchaeum sp., assembly GCA_028713935.1. Taxonomy (GTDB): domain Archaea; phylum Iainarchaeota; class Iainarchaeia; order Iainarchaeales; genus JAGVNX01. The sequence goes on along the minus strand of JAQTNI010000021.1, from coordinate 6,169 downwards.
CAGAAAGGAAGGGGCACAAAAAATTTCTTGCCAGGAAAGTTCTTTCTTTTCAATGGTCAGACCATGTTTTCAAGTTTCCCAGAATAACAATAAATGGCAAAATTGTTGAGCTGCGTGTCTGTGCAGACATAAACGCATTTAATCATTCTAAGGCTGATATTTTAATAGTGCCTGCTTGTGGTTTGTTTCCTTTGAGTGGTGGTAATAGGAGGAGAATGCGCCAGGCACTTTCCACAAAGGGATTTGCCATAGTGAATGATGTTGGTCTAGTTTTTTTAAGCAAAACAGGGGCAATGTTGCAAAGAAGGCGTTTTCTTGGCGGGCTTAAGGCGCGGGAAATTTGGCGGCGCTTGAATTAAGAATATTAATGTGACTAATCATCAGGATAATAAGGAATTTGAATTTTAAGGGTTTTTTTATGGCTTTGCTTGTTGGGCAGAAAACAATTGTTTCGGAAAAAAGGCTTATTGACCAGCTCAGGCAGAAGGGTTTTGGGGAACTGAAAGAAAAGCGCCTTGTCCTTGATTTGTGCGAGGCACTTTATCTTCTTGAAAAAGGCAAAATTGAATTGGCTGATTCCGATGAAAAAAAAATTTCTGACGAGGCCTTTTTGAAGCTTGCCTGCAAAAAAGAAAAAAATTTTTACCCAAAATTTTTGGTTTACAAGGACCTGCGCGAAAAAGGCTATTGCGTAAAAACAGGCTTCAAGTTCGGCTTTGACCTGAGGGTTTATCCGCGCGGAAAAAAACCCGGAGAAGAGCACACTCAATGGGTTGTAAAAATTGCAGAGCAATCCAAGAGAATTTCAATGCCGGAATACAGCAGAATGGTCAGGCTTGCCCAGAACCTTAACACTCTGCCTCTTTTTGCAATAATTGACTCTGAAAACGACATTAATTATTACGAAACAAAAAGAATTTTGCCATAAAAAAAGAAAAGAAGAGAGAACTTTTTTCAGTTCCCCCATTGAATTTTTTTTTTTTTTGCTTATTGTGAAAGCAGTGCAACGAAAGGATTTATGTCCTTGAAGTCTACTTCGTTATCGTTGTTGATGTCTGCTGCGCAAAACATGCGTGGATTAAAAATTTTGTAGAACCAGGGATGCCTGATTACCCTTGTGAAAGGATTTATGTCCTCAAAATTAATTAACCCGTCTCCATTAAGGTCTCCTTTTATGCAAGGGCATCTCTCAATAGCAGCGCCTGTTTCTCCATCTGCAGCAACCTCATTGCTGTTGATTTGAATTGCTATTTGGCCCGCAATCAGGTTTTGCTTTTCAGCCACAGATGCATCTGCAGAAATTTGAGCTTCGGTTTTTGCCATTGGCACTGCAAAAACAGAACCAACAAACATCAGGATTAAGAGGATTATAATTGCTTTTTTCATTTGTTTTCACCCCCTTTAGTTAATAAGATACTGCCAGCGATACATTAAAAATTCTTCTTTTTTAGCCAGTTTTTGGCAATGCCGCCTGCAAAATAAAAAAATAGAATGGGAATTAAAAAAATTCCCAAACTGCTTAAACAGTTTTTTTTATATGTCTTCTGGCCTGACTGTTTTTCTTCCGTTGGCCTTGCATCTTTCAATTGCTTTTTTTATTTCTTCTTCAACATGCCTGCTTAATGCTTCTACAAAGTCTCCGCTTGTGTTAAAATCCGCCTTTGAAATTGCTTCTTTTACTTTGCTTGCCACTACCAAAACTTCTGCCATAAAAATACCTCCAAAAAATTCTTAAGAAAAATATGTAAAAACCATTTTTATAACTATTGCGGTGCCTGTTTTTCCTGGGTTTGCTGAGGGTTTTTAATCAAAAAAGCATAAAGTGCATCACGCACTATTCTTTTTTCCTTATCCAGTTCTTTTTGCATTTTGTGCGCAGCCTTGTTTCTCAATATTCTGTCGCCCAGCTTTTTTTTTGTCTCCATCCTGTCAAACCATTCAGGGTCTTTCAGTGTTTTGTTGATTTGCACTTGCAGAGAATCTATTTTTTCTATTCTGCCTTCAAGAAACAAATCCATATTTTCATTGCCTGTAACCAAGAGCACATCTGTCCCTTCATAAACCCATGTTTGGCGAGGCTGCCTTGCAAAGGAATTTGCAAGTTGCAGGACAAGATCTGAATGGGTTGCTTCCCTGCTCAAAAATTTTATTATTAACGTGCGCCTGTTTTGCACAGCTTCAGGCAATTCCTGTACATTCATTTGCCTGGGCGTGTGCCTTGGCTTTGGCTTGCCGTGGAAAGCGCTGCTGATTCCGCGCAAGGCCAATTTTCCATACGTGCGGATTCTGTTCATTCTTCTTGCCATTGTTTCTCAATAATAACAAATTGTTTGCATAATAAAAAACTTTGTTTTTTTTTTTTTGATAATCTTTTTTGCAATACTTGCTAATTTTCAGGAAGCAGCAATTAATAAAATTTCCTTTTAAATGCATTAAAACTGCCTTATTTGCCAAAACAGTTATTTTTAAAAAACAAGTTAAGCAACAATTATGTCTGCGAAAAGGGTTTTTGTGGTGGCTCACCAGATGAATTCCGGCATGGATAGCAAGGAATATGCAGGGCAAATGGCTGGTTTTGTTGAGCATTGGCTTGGCAATCCTGCTTCAAGGGCTGTTTTGAAATTTGCTGCTGCACGCTGCCCCCAATGCGGAAGAAGAATTGATTTGGCTTTGAGGGACTTTCTTGGTCTTTCCCCTAAGATGTGCATAAAATGCAAGGCTTCTTCTTCAGTCATAAACAGGCTTCTTTCTTTTTTGATAGAAAAAAACAATATTAGCAGGAAAGACGCAGAGATTGCTTTTGCAGACCCAATGTGGAGAAAAGGCCTGAGCTCTGTAATGGAAGGAATTGCAGAATTCGGCCCAAAAAAACCTTTTACTGCTTTTGTGCCGTTCCTTGTTGTCTGGAATATTACAAGGGCATGCAACCTGAGCTGCAAGCATTGTTATGAATCAGCGCTTGTGAAAGATTCTGATGAACTGAACACTGAAGAAGCCCTTAAGGCAGTTGATGGCCTGGCAGAAGCAGGAGTTGCCTATCTTGCAATTTCAGGAGGAGAGCCTCTTGTAAGAAAAGACCTTTTTGAAATAATCCAAAGAATCAGAAAAAACGAAATGGCTTTTTCCATTGCAACAAACGGAACTCTCCTTACAAGGGAAAATGCAAGGCAATTAAAATCTCTTGGCTGCCTTTATGCCCAGGTTTCCCTTGATGGCGCAAAGCCATTGACGCACAACAGGTTCAGGGGTTCGGAAGCCTTTGAAAGGACAATTGAAGGAATCAAAAATGCAGTGAGCGAAGGGCTTCTTGTCGGAATAGCAATGACTGTAACACAGCACAATTACAAGGAAGTTCCGGCTGCACTTGACCTTGCTGAAAAGCTTGGCGCTGGATTGTTCATGCATTATAATTTTATTCCCGCAGGCAGGGGCAAGGAAATAATTGGCCTTGACATAAGCCCCGAAAAAAGGGAAGAACTCCTGGCCTGGCTTGCTGGGCAGATTGGAAAAAGAAAAATTCCTGTTTTAAGCACTGCTCCGCAATTCAGTTCTGCATGCAAGAAAATTGGAAAGCCATGTGCCCTGACTCATTTTGACGTAATCAGCCAGGACACAAAGTTTGGCGATTCAATCAGTTTTCTTGCTGATTTTGTCGGAGGCTGCGGGGCAGGCAGGCTTTATATGGCAATGGAGCCAAACGGGGATTTTGAACCATGCGTTTTTATGCCAATAAAAATCGGCAATATAAGAAAAGATTCCTTGCTTGAAACCTGGCACAAAAACATTGCCTTGAACAAAATGAGAAAGAGGGAAGAATTTTGGGGAAACTGCGGGATCTGCGAAAACAGGAGCGCCTGCGGAGGCTGCAGGGCAAGAGCCTATGGTTATTTTGCGGATGTACAGGGCCCAGACCCTGGCTGCATAAAAAACCTGGAGTACTGGAAAAGGCTCAAAGGTGAAAGCAAGGAAATTTCACTTGTGGCAGGGGTAATGCCAAAGCACTTGCCTTGAATCAAATCATTTTCAAGGGGTCTTCCGCTTTTCTTTTGAATGCTTCCGCTACCTGCCTGTTGACAAGTTTTCCATTCAAAGTAGTAAGGCCGTTTAAAAATCCCGGGTCTTCTTTCAGTGCCTTGAGGCCATTGCCAGCAAGCTTGATTACAAATGGAAGAGTCGCGTTTGTAAGCGCGAGCGTTGATGTCCTTGGAAAAGCGCCCGGCATGTTTGCAACACAATAATGAATAACGCCAAATTTTTCAAATATGGGATTTGAATGCGAGGTTGCCTTTGATGTTTCAATGCAGCCCCCCTGGTCAATTGCAACATCCACAATTACAGAGCCTTTCTGCATTTTTTGGACAAGCTCTTTTGAAACCAGGACAGGCGGCTTTGCTCCTGTTACATAAACAGCGCCAACCAGAAGGTCTGCAGTCGGGACAATGCGTTCAATGTTTTCAGGCCTGCTTTCAACAAACTCCGCGTTTGGAAATTGTTTTTTCAAATCAGGAACCAGCTTAAGGTCATACACCAAAAAAGTCAGTTTTGCCTGAAGCCCCTGTGCAATAATGCCTGCGTTTCTTCCCACAAAGCCTGTTCCGAGAATAACAACATGGGCGGGCTCCACTCCTGAAACTCCGCTTAACAAAAGCCCTCTTCCTCCTGCGAACTTTGCAAGGTAATACGCTCCCATCAGGGGAGCCATTTTTCCAGCCACTTCTGACATGGGAGCGAGAAGCGGGTGGCATGAATTGTCCCCTACTGTTTCGTATGCAATTGAAGCCGCTTTGTGCTTGAGCATTTCATCAAGCAGCGCTTCGTTTGATGCAAAATGAAAATAAGTGAAAATTATCTGGTTTTGCCTGATAAACTCAAATTCCGCTGGCATTGGCTCTTTTACTTTTACAATCAAATCCGATTTTTGCCAGGCTTCTTTTGCAGTGCATATCTTTGCCCCTGCTTTTTTGTATTCTTCATCTGAAAATCCGCTTCCTGCCCCGGCATCCTTTTCAACCAAAACAGTGTGCCCTTTCTGCGCCAATTCCCTTGCTCCGGCAGGAGTCAATCCAACCCTGTTTTCATTATTTTTTATTTCCTTTACTGTCCCTACCTGCATAAAAAAACCTCCGCCAGATTTTTTATTTCAAAGCAAATGTAATTTCAGCGATAAAAGTTTTAAACTAAATAATTAAAAAACAATGCAAAAAAAATTATTGAAGCAGACTCTTTCAATAATATTTTATTGGAAGGACAAACTGACAATTATTCTGAACAGTTCAAAGTCATATCTTTCTTTTGGAATTCCAAAGTTTTTTATTAGAATTGCCGCATATATTGTTTGTGATTTAATGGCTAAAAAGAATTTTACTGTTATTATTGAAAGAGATGAAGAAGGCTGGCTTATAGCTGATGTGCCAGAATTGCAGGCTTGCCATACCCAGGCAAAAACAATGGATGAACTGATTAAGAGAACAAAGGAAGTAATCCAGCTTTGTCTGGAAGAACAGAAAGAAGAGCAAAAATCAGAATTTGTTGGCGTGCAAGTAATAAAGGTGTAATTCTTGCCGAAGCCAGTAACCCCAAGAGAACTGATTAAAACGCTAAACAAGCTTGGTTTTCAGCAAACAAGAATCACTGGAAGCCATCACAGGTTTGCGCATCCTGACGGCAGAAAAGTTTCTGTTCCAATCCACGGCAATGAGCCTATAGGAACAGGCTTAATGCTGAAAATAATCAAGCAAGACCTGAAAATGAACAAGGAAGAATTTTTCAAACTTGTTGAATAGCAGTTGTTATAGAAACTATTTTTTGTATTCCAGGTCAATATGTTGGACATTCCACATGTCAAACGGTTCTGAAACAGGAACAAAGCCGCATTTTTCATAGAATGACTGCGATTTTACCTGGCTTCTGAGCCAGATTCTTTTTGCCTTTGATTTTTTAAGTCAATCCATTACTGTTAAGAGCCGCTAATTCTGCGTTGTGGCACCTTTGTGCCCGCAGATACAGCGGCAATATCTGTTAATTTTGATTTTATCCTTATTCTGCCATCGCGCGCGGCGGGCAAAGCCCGCCCTTTGGATGGCGCGATAGGAGTACGATTAAAATGCAAACAAGTTTGAATAGCTATCAGCCTAAAAAAATATCGGAAAACAAAAAACCCAAAGGAGAC
>JAQTNI010000020.1 GCA_028713935.1 Candidatus Iainarchaeum sp. | reverse complement strand
AAATGACTATTTACAATGAAAAAGACGATCTGTTGCTATGCACAGGGCTAAGCCTGAAAGAAATAGGCCAAATACTGAATTCAAAAAAACCAGTTGAAAAAGAACTGGAAAAAAAAGGCAAAAAATTCCTTGACAGGTATTTGACTTGGAAAAAATACAAGGAATTAATTGGAAAAGAAAAATTAAAAGAGCCTGTGCTGCCATTAATTTCTGCTTTTCCCTGCATTGGCAAAACAACAATGTCAAGGGAAATAGCAACTGCTTTTGGTTTAGGCGACGTAATGGGCGGGGATGCTTTCAGGGCAGCATTAAGGGAATTCATTGACAAGGAAAAAGAACCTGCTTTTTTTGTTTCAATGTATGAAACATGGAAAATATTCGGCGAAAAAACAGAAGAAAACATGATAAAGGGATTCAATGCACAGGCAAAGCTTGCAAACCAGGCAATGGAAAGATTAGTTGCAGACAGGGGCATCAGGGACGGGGAAAGCATGATTTATGAATACCTGCACTTTTTGCCTTCCCAGTACCATGAAGACACCTTGAAACACCCGAGCTTTATTCCGATTGTTTTAACACTGAAAAGCAGGGAAAAATGGGAACAAAGAGTAAAAAACAGAATCAAAAAAACACATTTAAAAGGCGGAGCGCAAAGATTGTTGGAAGCGCTCGACACTTATGCTTTTTTCCAGAAAAACCTGGAAAGAGAAGCAAAAGAATTTGGAATTCCTGTTGTTGCAACAGACAACTGGGACAAGGCAGTTGACGAGTGCATTGGAATAGTAATTGAGAAAGTAAAAAAATTGAATGAGCTTGCTGGAAAAGAAATTGGAAAAACGGAAATGCAAAAAAAATTTGAAGAAGAAAGGCACAAGGCAAAAGGAAAAAAAGAAGAAATGAATAAATAATTGACAAATTTCTGAAAAGTGTTTTTTTGACTAAAGAAGTAACAAGGCAAGGGCGTCTAAGCGCCAGGTCTGGATGGCCAAAAAGAAAAATAATAATTGACAGGTATATGCGATTTGTTGAACATGTTGGCGGCAGAATTCCAGCCCATGATTATCAATTCAATAGAGTAACTGCCTTGCTTGCGGAAAGAATTGCGCAACTGCTTGGCGCAACAAAACCAATTCAGAGCCAAGCATTTATAGGCGGGTTTGTGCATGACAGGATACGGCATGTTTCAAATGCCCCGCATGCAGAAGAAAGCGCAGATTTTACTCAAAAAATAATTGAAAAAAGATTTGGAAAAAGGCCAGTTGCAAGAATTGTAAAAGCAGCAAGGCTACATGACAAAATTCCTGGAGAATTTAAGAAAAATCTTGTCTGGGCAAGCGTTGCATTGGCTGACGATGTCCCAAAATTTGGCGCAATTGGGGCTTTTAGAAGAAGCTTGTTCCAAGCACAAAAAAAGGAGAATATCAAAAGGGTAGCAGAAGAACAGGGACGCAGACCACAAACAGAACCCGGACAAGTAGAAAGAGAGTTGGCAATAAAAATAATTATTGAGAGAACCAATGCAATGACAAAAGAACATTGGAAACCAGACAGATACCCTGGTTTTATGCAAAAATATATGCAGCGCCAATTTGAAATGCATAATATGTTTAGGCAAGGTTTGGAAAAAAGCGAACCTTGGGCAGTAAATCTTGCATGGGAAATGTACAAAGCTGGAAAAAAAGGAACAGGATTAAAAGAAGCAATTGAAGGCTATAAGCCAATAGCAAGGGAAGACTCTGAATTCAGAGAACAAGCTCTAACATTCTTGAACAATCCTGAAAAATTGTTTTAAACAAATTTTGAAGAAAGCAGGAGGAGATAAAATGGCTGCAACAGATTTGACAAAAACAGAATTGCTGGCAATAAAAAAAGGAAACGAAAAATGCAAAGCATGGCTGAAAAAAAATATTGGCTGGGAAGAAGAAAAATGGCCAAAAATACCAAAAGTAAAAGAAAGCGACGCAGAAGTTCTGGTGGAAGCTTATCCAATAATGGGAATAGAAAAATACATGGGAAATGCTGACAAGGCAGAAAGAATAGCCTATTTTCCGCAAATAAAAATGTGCCATGACACGACAAAAGCAGTAACCTATCTGAAGTTTGACAAAAGCCTGAAAGAAAATGTTTTCCTTGTGGATGGAAAACTGATTGAAGACACAAAAGGCTTGAAGGGAATGGATGTAATGCTTGAAAGATTGAATGAATGGACAGGAATTAAAACAAAATTTGTTTTTGTCTCAGAAAACATTGCAAAGGTTCAGGCAAAAGGAAAAGGCCTTGGAACAAGCGCTGCAGCAGCAGGCGCATCAGCAATGGCTTTCACTGAAGCGCTGATGCCGGAATTAAAAACAAATTCAAGATTTTTAAGCGTATTAGCAAGGTATTTTTCAGGAAGCGGAACAAGCAGCGCAGCAGGAGGCTGGAGCATATGGCTGAGCTACAAAGGAATAAAGCCGCTTGAAAGTTATGGAGTGAGATTTGACAAAAAAGAAGAAACAAACCTGAAAGTAATTACAGTGCCTATCCCGTCAAAAATAAAAACAGAGGACGCCCATGGAAGCGGGGAAAAAAGCGAATGGTACCAGGATTGGGCAATGAAAAAACCAGAAAAATGCATCAAGTTGATGGAAGCAGTGAAGGCGGATGATGTTGCGGCAATTGGAAAAATTGCAGAACTTGATTCATTGAATTTGTTTCACATCCTTGTAAGCGGAGGAAGCTTTTTCAGCTGGGAACCTGAAACATTGGACATTTTAAGAAAAATAAATTTAATGAGAAAAGAAGGCATTCCATGCTACGCCTCAATGGACACAGGGCCAAGCCTGGCAATAATAACAACAAAACAAGAAGCAAACAAAGTGAAAACAATAATTGAAGACTATGTAAAAGGGCTTGGGCATTCAGAAGACTGGCCAGTGCACTTTGTAGACAAGGCAGGCGCACCAAAAGTACTGCCAATAAGCCAGAAAGGAACAATCCTCAACGAGAATGTGAAAGCAATTTTGAAACAAAAAGGAATTGAAACATAATTATGCTGAAAGCGCTGATTTTCGATTTCAATGGCGTGCTTGTAAACGATGTGCCCTATCACTTGGAAGCATACAAGCAGGCATTCGAATTAGCAGGAGCGCATTTTTCAAAAGAAGAAATAAAAGAAATGATTGGCAAGCCTACAAGCGAAGTAATAAGGCAGGGCCTTGAAAAGCACAAGTCAAAAGTGGATTATAAAAAGATAACAGAAAAAAAAATTGCTATTTACAAAAAACTGATTGTTGGAAAAAAATTGTTATTCCCGAAAGAAGAAACAATATTAGAAGAATTAAAGAAAAAAGCCAGATTAGGAATTTTCAGCGCCTCCCCAAGAAATCAAATTGTTTTTCCGGAAAAATTGCTGGGTCTTTTTGAAATAATTGTTGCGGGGGAAGAAACAAAAGCGCCAAAACCAGAGCCCAACACCCTTCTAATGATTGCAGAAAAACTTGAAGCTAAGCCTGCAGAATGCGCTTATGTGGGGGATTTTCCAGTTGACATGCAAACAGCAAAAAATGCAAACATGCTTGCAATAGGGATAACAGCATCAGGATTTACAAAGCAGGAATTAAAAAAATCCGGCGCAGACAAAGTAATAAATAGTTTGAAAGAATTATTAGAATTAAAGGTGTAAAGAATGCCTGATTTATACATAATGAAGCTTGGCGGTTCTGTTTGCACAAACAAGGCCGAGAACCAGTTCAGGGTAAATGAAGGGGCAGTAAGAAACACTGCAAAGGAAATTGCAAGGGCAAGGAAAGAAAAAAAATTCAGGCTGATAATGGTCAATGGCGCAGGCCCTTTCGGGCACACAAATGTTGCAAATTACAATATAAACAATGGCCTGAAAAGCGCAAAAGACTTTGAAGGGTTTTGCAAAGTAGCAATAGACTGCAATTTTTTGAACCAGGAAGTAAGCAGGATTTTCTGGGAAGAAGGATTGCTTGCATATCCGCTTGCAGCATCTGCAATTACTATCCAGAAAAACAAAAAAATCTCTTCACAGGGCATTTCAGTTATTGAAGAATTATTCAGGCAGAACCAAGAAATCATACCAGTGCTTAACGGCACAATGTGCCCCGACATAAAGCTGAAAGGAAGCGTTGTTTCAGGGGATGCAACAATTGCAAACATAGCAAAAAAATTGAAAGCAAAAAAAATCTTTTTGGGAACAGATGTTGCGGGAGTTTTCACTGCAGACCCAAAAAAGGAAAAGAATGCGAAGAGAATAGAATTGATTAATAAGAAGAATTTTGATGAAATAATTGAACAGGCGGGAGAATCAACAGCAATTGATGTTACACAGGGAATGAAGGGAAAACTATTGAAAATAAGGCAAATGTCTTCAGGAATAGAAACAATTGTTTTTGATGCAACAAAGCCTGAAAATGTTTTCAATGCATTGGTTGGAAAAGAAGTGGAAGGAACAAAAATAAGGTTGTAAAATGGCGGGAAAATCTGGTGCGATTTTTGATGTGGACGGAACATTGTACAAAGGCTATTTTATTGTAGAACTTGCCCATTTACTTTCAAGCAAGGGGATTTTCTCAGAAGAAGAATTGAGAAAAATAGATTCCGCACTGGCAAGATACAAAGCCGGAAAAACACCATATGCAGAGGCAGCAAAAGAAGTTGTTGAAGCATATGCCCAAGGAATAAAAGGGCAAAGCAATGCACAGGTTACAAAATTTGCAAGGGAATTGGTTAGAAAAAATAGTGGCAATTTTTTTTCAAACGCAAAAGCACTAGTTGCACACGAAAAAAAACGAGGAATTGTTGCAGCAGTAAGCCTATCGCCAATAGAATGTGTCAGCCCATTAATTGAACTGCTTGGCCTTGATTATGTGTATGGACTTTGGTTCAGGGCAAGAAACGGAAAATATACTGGGGAATGCTCTTCGCGGGATTTAAAAAATTTCAAGCAAAATGCAGTTGGAACAATAATTGGCAGGTTTGGATTAGACCCAAAAAAAACAAAGTATTTTGGGGATACTGTTGCAGATTTGGCAATGACAAGAAACCTGCCAATCAGAAGAACCCGCAGGACAATAAAAAGAACAACAATCAGGTTCAAGGCAGTAAACCCTGATGCAGAATTGCGAGCGACTTTAAGAAAACAAAGAAGAATTAAAAGAAGGTAAAAGCAATTAATAGTAAAAACAAGTGATGAAAATGCAAACCCAGAATAGGAAAACAGAGCACTTGAAAATTGCGTGCAGCGAGAATGTCCAGTTCAGGGAAAAAACAACTGGCTTAGAGAAAATCGGCTTCAAGGGAATTGATTTGGAGTACAAAACCCTGCCCGAAATAAACAAAAAAGAAATTTCCTTGCAGGCGGAATTCCTTGGAAAAAAATTCTCTGCACCAATAATTGTTGAGGCAATCACAGGGGGAACAGAAGAAGCAAGGCAAATAAACAGGGACATTGCAGGCGCGTGTGAAGAGCTTGGAATTGGAATGGGATTGGGAAGCATGAGGGCAATGATTGAAAATCCCGCTTTGAAAGAAACTTATTTTGTAAGGGACATTGCGCCAAAAATTTTTCTTGCGGGAAACATTGGCGCAGCCCAATTATTACAGTACCCGATTGAAAAAATAGAAAAAGCAATTGAAGAGATAAAGGCAGATGCGCTCGCAATTCACCTGAATGCAGCACAGGAAGCACTGCAAAAAGAAGGAGACACAAATTTCAAAGGAGTTTTGAATGCAATTGAAAAAATAAGCGCAAAATTAAGCAAGCCTGTTTATGTGAAAGAAGTCGGCCATGGAATTGGGTTTTCTGTTGCAAAAAAGCTTGCAAAAACAAAAATAAAAGCAATTGATGTTGCAGGCGCAGGCGGAACAAGCTGGACAGGAATAGACTCCCTCAGAGGCAACAAGGAGCTGGGGGAAACATTCTGGGATTATGGAATAGCAACAGCTGAAAGCATTGTGCAATGCAGAAAAGCCTTCAAGAAAAAAATAATTGCTTCAGGCGGGATAAGGACTGGGCTTGACATTGCAAAGGCAATTGCACTGGGCGCGGATATGGCCGGAATAGCGCTGCCTGTGCTAAAGGCACAGCAGGAAGCGGGAAAAGAAGGCGTGAAAAAATATTTGGAAAAAATAATTGAAGAATTGAGAATTGCAATGTTTTTGAGCGGGGCAAAAAGCCTGAAAGAACTGAAAAAAGTTAAAATAACGAAAAGCAGGTAGGGTTTTGGCAGTGGATGAAAAAAACCCGCGCATAATTCCTTTTGGGGCGTATAAATTGGAAATTTCTGAAAGCGCGGAACAAGAGGCACTAACAGTTTCATTTAAGGTTTTTGGCCAAAAAGGGATTCGCATAGCAAATTTTAAATGCAAAATCATAGGCGATGCCTGCACAGCGGATAAATATTCTGTCAGCGAATTTATTCCAAAAATAACTGCAGCCAGGATAACTGACAATCTGTTGGTGCAGGTGGAAAGATGCCTGGCAAGAAAAGGAATCACAAAATTTGAAGGCGGGCCTGCAAACCATGCGCTTGCAATGTTTATGCAAAAAAGAGGCTATGGCATTGAAGATTCAATGGCTGGAGTGTTCAGGATTACGGGAAATTTTCCAAAGGCGCGCCCAAGGCCAGTGCGATTGATGCCAAAAAAACTTAGAAAAAAATTATGACAAGGGGTTTAGGAAAAGTTAAATAACAAAATCCCCATATAATAACATGAATTTAAAAAAAATTGGTTTTATCCAAAAGACTGCCTTGTTGTTGCTTATTTTTCCGCTAGTAGTCTCTTTTGCACAAATAGATTCCAACAGCCCTGAACCCCAAATTAATGCCATTCAGGCGCCTGAAATTGCAATTGTTGCGCCTTTTTCAGGCGACAAAATACAGGGCTCAATGGTAATAATTGTAAAGCCTGAAAATCCTGAAACTGTTTCAAGCGCAGTTGTAAGGCTATTGCAGGCTGACTTAAACATAACTCATTTTGAAAAAAACTTGTCAGCGGAAAACAACTGGATTGCTGAATGGGATTCCAACACAGTTGCCGATGGAAATTATGCGTTTGAAATTGAAGCGTGCTATGAAACTGCTTGTTCAAAAAAATTTTTTGAAGTAACAGTTGAAAACACATTGTTTCAGGAAAACAACAGCGAAGAAACAGGAAACAGTGACAGTAATGCAGTTATTGCGGATGAAAACATGCTGCAAACCGGCAGTCCTGAAAAGCCCCTGCAATTTCCTGAAGAGGCTTCTCCTGTGCAAGTTCCTGAAGAAGCCTTGTTTGAAATACGCCCGCCAAATTTTCTGAGCCTTGTTTATATCAGGGATATTGCAACGCTAAACCAGCTTTACACGCTGAGTGGGGATGCAAAAATAATTCCTGCGGGAACATATTATGCAAACCTTGATGCCTTTGAAGGCCCTGCAAAAGCAATAATTCTTCCGGAATTTTTATTGAACCGGAACAGGGCAATTGCAGTGCTGAAACAAAATATTTTGCAGGAAAAAATAATCATTGGGGAAAATGAATTTGAGGCTGCAGAAAGCGCGGAAATGGATTTTGGCATGCGGGAACAAAAAAGCATTGTAACGATTGAGAACAAAAACAATGCAAAGCTGGCAAAATGCCAATCATGGGAAAAAGAACAGCAGAAATGCATTGGAAACTGGGAAATAATTGATTCTGCAGAAAACAGCATTTCAATGGAATTTTTAGAATCTCCAATTGCATTTGCCTGGCTAAAGCCTGCAACCAGCGACCAAAATGGGGTTGCACAGGAAAAAGAAAAATTTTTAATAATGCCTGCAAATATCCCCGCAAGCCTAACATTGTTTGACCTCAATGAAAACAAAATAATTGAGGCTTCGGAGCCAGTTGAAATTGAAAATGGAATTTACAATGCTTTGCTGGCATTTGAAAACAGGGATTTTTCCAGTGTTTTTTTCAGGGGCATTGAAATTGGCCGAAATGGCACACTGCTTGAATTTCAGGATTTTGGAAATGCAAAAGGCGGCATTGCTGAAAGCGCTTCAAATGCACAAGCCCCTGCGGAACAGAAAATAACTTTGCATGCTTTTGGAATATCAAGCCCATTCAAAATGGAAAGCGGTTCTGTTCAGTTCAAACAGGAATTTTCAGGAAAAATTTATGCCTGCAATGGCTGGGATTCCGGCATTAAGGAATGCACAGAATGGGGCATTGTTTCAGAAGCTAAAATCTCCCCTGGATTGAATGTTTTTGGCGCTGAAAAAACCCAGGGGCCTGCAAACGAAACACCTGGCCTTATAGAAGTGGGGGCAATTGACATAGAATATGACAGTAAAAACAAGGGCCAGATTATTTTGAACAACTCCGGGATACAGCCGGATTTCAGCGCGTATTACAAGAATACAAAAATTGAAGTCGCAAAAAACGAGCTGGACCTGGATTATTTGCCTGAAAAAAAAGGAAAAAGTCTCCTCCTGAAACACAAAATCAAGCCAAAAACAATTAACGGCACATGGAATCCAAGCGAATTTTATTTTTCATTGGATACACAATTAAAGGACTCGGGGCAATACGCCAAATTCGGCCTGGTCCAGCAGGTTTTACTGACAGATTACAATCCGGAATGCGACTGCAATTACAGCCATTTGGAAACAAAATTTAATTGGGAGAAATTGGCTTACGGGGAGACAAAAGAGATTATTTTTGACTCCGAAAATGTTTTTTTGGGAACAAGCCTTTTGTTCAATTCTGCGGCAAGGGATTTTTCGCAGGAAATGAACGCGGGATTCAAGCCATACAAAATTTCCATTGCAAACAACATTGTTTCAATGTGGTTCTCAACAGACAAAACAGGCCTGGGTGATTACTTGGAATTGCAGGATTTGGTTACACTAAGCCAAGCCATCTGCAATACCCCTGACAATAATCAGGTTTGGACTGCGGGCAACACCTATTTTTTGAACGTGGATGGCAATGCTGATGTTTCAGACTGCCAGTTGACAATAAATCCCTGTGTAGTTGTAAAACTCAAAGCGGGCGGAAACGCCTTTTTGAGTGTCGTCAATGGCGGCGTTTTGAAGGCCCAGGGAACAAGCGCCAATAAGATTGTTTTTACCAGCATGAATGACAATTCCGTCGGCACGAATGCACCCGGCAGCAGCGGAGCTCCGGTAGCTGGGGATTATGACACCGCTATCTATTTTACCACTGATGCAGGGGTTACTGCTGACGCCAACGATTTTTTCGACTTGAACATTGCCTATGCTTCTAATGGCATTTATTTGGAAAGGGCAATTAATTCCATTCACGATACAAATTTTGTGAATGTTTCAACAAGTCTTTATGGAAACGCGATTTATTCCAATTTCCCAATATCAGGTATTTACAACAATACTTTTTCAGGAAACAGCCCCCCACCCACGAGTGGAATAATAAATTTGGCTGGTGTTAGTGTTTCGATTATAGATTTTAATGGGAACACGTTTGTTAACAACACTGGGCCTTGTGTCTTGGTTTCAAATGGGGTTATCCAAAACTTTAACCACAATCTTTTTGGCAACAACAGTGGAAGCGGCACTGCGGTAAAATTCAGCACCAATACTGTTACAAATTTTTTTGGAAATGTTTTTTACAACAATTCCTCCACAGCAACATCTGCGGGAGTATTTTTTTCTTCAGTTACCCTTACAAATTTTTTTGACAACAATTTTTCCAATAACAGCAGCACAACCAACGGCACTGCCTACTTTAATCTGGGAACTGCCACAAGCATTTACAAAAATGTTTTTGCCAATAATTCAACAACAGGCAACGGAGGCGCAATATACAGTGCTGGCGGAGATATTACAACCGTTTACAACAATCTTTTCCAAAACAACTCTGCAGACAAAAACGGAGGCGCCATCAGCATGATAGGCCAGGGGCTTAATACAGCAGGCAACGCGTCAATAACAAGCATGCACAACAACACTTTTGTGAACAACTCTGCAGATCTTTTTGGAGGTGCAATCAGCAACAGGATTCTGCAAGCGGCTAGAACCTCACGCATAACCAATTTCTACAACAATGTTTTTGCTTACAACACTGGAACAGCAGTCTACACCCGCAATATTTCCAATTCAAGCATTGACGCTAATTTTAACGCGTTCTGGGCAAATGACACAAACACTGCAGGCTATACTGAAGGAAGCCAAAGCATTTATTTGGGGCAAACCCCATTCATAGATGAGGGCTCTGACAGAAATTTTTTGTTAAATGCCTATGGAATTGCACAATTAGAAGGGCATGGAAATTCCGCTACTGGAACAGATTCTTGGTTTCAGGGCAGAACTGTGAGATTTGACAACCGCTTGGATTACAACAGAAGCATTGGTTATCATTACGACCAAAACAGCCCCTACATTGACATTATAAGCCCAGGTGTTGGCGAATATTCTGGAAATATCCAAATAGATTTCAATATTTCAAGCGCGGGAACAAATGCAGATGCAACAATTGACTTAAACATAATAAAGAATTCTGCCCAAGACAGCAATGCATTTTTTTTGAGGCAAAATTATGCAAACTGGTCCTGCAATGCTTCATTGCCAACAACAACTAAAGACGCAAACTGCACTTATGTTTGGGATTCAACAGGCACAGCGGACGGGAATTATTATGTGCAGGGAACAGCACAGGACAATAATGGAACCGGAAAAAAAAGCCAGGCAAACAGCTTTCACATTTTAGGCGGAGCAGCGGATTATTCTTTCGTATTAATGCTGCCTTCAAGCGGCTGCACTTCTGGAAAAGGAAGAATTGACTCTGGAAACGGGGCATGCCAGAAAGGATATTTTGAAACAACTGATTTAAGCGGGCTTGCTGACCAGAACAAGGTTGACCCTGAAGGGCAGACTTCCCTGATTCCTTTTTTTGTTTATGACAACCAAAGCACAAGCAGCTCTGATTTGAATATTACGCTTGACCTGAATGAGGCATTGTCAGGAACACTGCATTTAAAAGTTTCAAAAATTTATGAAGGCTGGGCATGGGCATGCACGGGAAACACCGATTCAAATTGTGCAGAGGCAACTACAACTGCAGCAAACATTGGCAAAGCTGTTTTTACAACAGAAAGCCAGGATTTGAATATTTTTATCTGGGGAGATTTTAACAGTGCTGTTCCAGGGCGTACTGATAAAAATGCCAGCAGCACAAGCATTGCCCCATGAAGCAGGAATAATTTTAGTGTTTTTTATGCAAAAATTTTCTTTTGAAAAAAAAAGCTTGCCAAAATTAAAAACAATGGCAATTATTTCCGCAGCAGCCGTTTTTGCCTGTGCAATTTTTTTTGTTTTTTTTAATTCCAGCCCAACAGCGCCTGCAAAAGAACAGGGCTTTTTTCAAAATAATGAAATCGCGGGCTGCATTGACCTGAACCGGGATTCTTATAATATCCCGCCTGCAGTGTTTGAATCCCTTCCAAAGCCGCCAAAATGCTTTGATTCAATCATGCAATTGTACAGGGAAGGAAAATTTTCTGATGACTTTTTTTTCACAAAGGAATTTTTCTTGCAGCCGGAATTTTATCCGGCTTTTCTTGAAGGCGGAATACAATACTGGAAAAATCCTGTTGCAACGCACTGGGGCGCGGTTGGATTCGGTGCTTCTTCTTTTGACAGGGAAATAACTGCAAAAGCCGGTTCAAAAACAAAAACAAGGCTTTTTTTGCATTCGGGGTTTGGAGTGAGAAGTTTCCAGGGATTAAAAATTTTTGCGGAATTTGAAAATCCGGAAGACTCTGCTTTTGCCAAAATAAAACTGGATTCGGAAACCAGCAGCGGGTTTTTATTGGGGCCGAGCTTTCCAAAATTTGATGAAAAATGGGCAAGGCAAATAGACTCTGAAATTGAAGTAATGCAGAATGCACAGCCAAAACAAATTGTCATGCTGCTGAAAACAAAAGCGCCTGAAGAAAAACAGGCCTTGGAATGGAAAAATCAATATTCAAATTATTACAATGCGACTGATTTTGTGGGGGAAAAAACAGTTGCGCGCATAACTTTGACAATTCAGTAAAAGCCAAAGATTAGCTTACTTGTGCGGATGCCTGTGGGAATGCACAATAATTTCCCTTTCTGCTTGCGCCTTTTCCTTCAATGCAGCCAAAGAATCTATTTTTTCGCCAAGCGCCAGGACATTTTCCTCAAGGGAAAGCTCTGCTTTTTCAATTTCCGCGGCTTTTTGCTCCAAAGAAGAGATTTTTTTTACAGTATTTTCCTCAAAAAAAAGAAGCTTTCTCAGGATTTTCCTGCTGTTGCGCGTGGCCATGAAAAAAACGATCAGGACAATCACAATGTTGAGAATAAACAACAGGGCCGAAAGCAAAATTAAAATTGTTGAATCGTCAATTTGCAAAGCCATTTGACCACCGTTTTACCTGTATTTGCCCTTGCCATCCGCAAGCCCGAGCAGCCTGGCAAAAGCCTTTCTTTCAAAATAACATAATACGGCCAAGGAAATTATTAAACTTAACTGGACAACAATAAAAATCCAAAAAATTTTTATCAGGCCTGATTTCAATTGCTTTGCATGAAAAATGTCAATCAAATTATTTATGCCATTCAGAATTTCCTGGGTTTTTTGGGAAAGCAATGCGGTTTCCCCGCTTGCAGCCAGACTTTTCAAATTTGAAAATGCGGTTTTCAAGGCATTCAATTCGGCTTCTTCCTCTGCGGAAACATCAATGCCGTTTGCCTTTGCCTTTGCAATAAAATCATCAAGGCCAGCAAGGTTTTTTTCAAGCTGATCCAAAACACTGTTGTAATCGCCAATTCCTTTCACCTTGAACGAGCAAAAGGAAACCTGTTCAAACCCGTTAAGTTTTATTTTTGCCTTGAAAATGTAATCCCCCTCAGGAGTGCCTTCCGGAATAAAAACTTCCCTCTGGACCAGCCTGTTCTCATCAGGATACAGGGCAAGCGTAAAAGAGCTTTTTCCAATTACAAGGCCTTTGCTGTTTTCAACCCACCATTCAAGCGCAGTGTCCTCATAATAATTTCCAAGATTCAAAAGCATAATCCTTGCATCGGCAGTCTCATTGATTTTCACTTCTTTTTTCAGGCACTCAGCAGAAATATCATAGCGCCATATTCCCCCTCCAACAACAAACTTTTCAATGAGGCTGGAAAAAACCTTGGTTTTATCAATTGAAGAAGCCTCTGCCAATATCCTGTAAGAGCCTCCTAAAACAGGAGTCCATTTGGCATCGGCAAAAATTTTTCTGGTTTTTCCGGGCTCCAGTATTGGCACAAGAAATTCAGAGGAATACTTCACTGAATCGCCCTGCTTTATTTCAATAGAAAGATTAAACGGAATTGGTTTTCTGCCAGTATTTGAAACTAATACATAAACAGAAGAAGGCAGGTCAAGCTCAAGGTTTTTGTCAAAGCCAGCCTCAATTATTTTCAATGCTTCCTCCTCAAGTGGCTGGCTTGCTGGCCCTTCTCCTCCGCCACTGCCTCCGCCGCCAGGAGTAATAGTTGGTGCAGATGGTGGCACAGAAGAAGAAGCAACTGTAAACCTGCCGCTGGAATTTGAATCAGTTGAAAGCCCGCAAGAAAAAGCAGAAGTGGCAGAATAAGTTCCTGAAACGCTTGGAACAATAAAATTGTAATAATACTCGCCAGTGCCAAGGCCAGACATTGTTGCATCCAGGACAAAAACAGAAGAAGACGGATAAAAAATAGTTGTAGTGCTAGAAAGCCCAACAAAGGAGTTTCCATCGGAATTTTTCACCATGTTCCTGATGCTTCCGGAATCCCCCTGATTATAAGAAGCATTGTTGTTCAAAAAAGAAATGTTCATGTCAAAAGAACCGACATAGATATAGGCATTTGCATCACCAGTAATGCCCGCATTGGTGTCGCTCACTGCATGCACTGCAAGCTTGAAAGTGCCATTTGCATCAAAATTCATGGCTTTTGAATAAGTCCCATCGGAATTATTTGAAAAAGGAATATTGCTGTTAACATCTCCGCTTGGCTCAAAAAGAGTTGCTGTCACAGTTGAATTTGGATTCAGAGTGTTCTGGGGATAACTTATTACTGTAACAACAATTGAATTATTCCCGGGATAATTCATGCAGGTTGTTGCGGCAATGCCAAGGGCAAGGCTGTTTGGATTGTCAACAACCCAGTTGACAAGAGAGGCACCCTCATTGGCCACTGCTGTTTGACAGAAAAAAGCAAACGAGAAAAAAAACAATGCAATTGCAGGAATTTTGTAACAAGCCACGAGTATATTATTGCATTCAGCCCTTATTTATTTTACGCTTGACAGAGTTCAACATCAAAATTAAAATCAGGTTATTTTACTGTTATGTCAAACTGAATCTGGTTTCCGGCAGGCCGAATTGCATTTGCAGCATCAAAATAAATATTCTTGTGCTCCAAAGCCCACTTGCTTCTGAATTCATTGGGAGGAACTTCCACATTAATTCCAACATGATAAACTCCCGGAGGAGTATTGGGCTTCAATTTTCCAGCAATTTCAATTTTATAAGCCCAGTTTTTTCCGAATTTTGGAAAAGAAGGCTCAAGCAAAAAAGTTTTAGGAGTTATCTGAATGTCAAAATATTTTTGGGATTCAGAATCAGGGCTAAGTGAAACTCCCTGAAAAGACTGGACTCCCCAGCTGGAATAAAAGAAAACAACGCCTTTAAAATCCTCTCTCTGGCCAATCTGCAGAGAATCCCACTGCTCAGCGGGATAAGTTCCATAGCCATTTGCAACCCAATATTTTGGGTCAGGCCTTGTCCAATACCTTACGCCAAGAGTCTTAAAATTGTCATAAAACTCAGGCTGCTTGTAATACCTTTCATCAAGCAAGCCAAGGTCAAAATATTTGCCCTGCGCCAACAAATAAGCAATATCACTGAAATCGCTTGGAATTTCAGGCAAAGCTTCAAAAATTTCCTGTTCATTATTAAGCCCAAAATAAGCTGGAATTTCAGAAACAGGTTTTTTCAAAAAATCAGCTGCCTTGCCAAAAAGCCCATATTGGTTCCTGTGCGGCTTGAAAACTTCCCTGAAGTAATCTTCCCTTGAAACAAACTGCGAAGGGTTAATCACATCGCTTTGCGCATCATTTGAAACCAAAAAATTTCCAACAGAATTTTGGGGCAAAAATTGCTGCAAAAAAACAAAAGCCGCAATGCAAACAACTGCCACAACAAGGATTATTGAAATAAAAACAAGAGGCGATTTTTTTTGCTGAACCTGCGTGTCATCCATTGGCAATACCTGCAATCAAATTAAACAAAAAACAATAAAAAGGAATATGGGTTTAACTGACATCGGTTGAAGTCTGGAAAGTCCCATTATGGTCGCCGGAAGTGACATTGGCTTGCACAGTTATAACAGGCCCTACAAATTCACCGGAAAAACACAAATGGTTTGTATCGCCAATTGGAAGGCCTGAAACAAGCCTTGCAGCAGTAGTGCTGTTGTTGCTGTTAAAATCCCTGCAATCAGTATAAGTAACAGGGGTGGCAGTATCAGCAGCTCCAGGCAAGGCACAAAGCTTTGCCCATCCGCCAAAGCCTGCAGTGCCGCAATCAGTGCCTGCATCCCCATTGCCCATCCAGATTTTCAGCCAGGTATTGGTATCAAGGGCAGAAGCAAAATTTGCATCAATATTAATTGCAACATTCCCAGTATTGGTAATAATCATGCCGGCAGTGCCGGCTGCCTGGCAAGCAGTGCCATCGCTTCTCAGGTTGTAAGGCAGAATCTTGGCAGCATTGCCATCAGCGTCAGAATCCATAATTGCATTGCTTTCAACAAAAAAGAAAGCAGTTGTAGAACAGCTCCCGCCATAAGAAACAGAATGGCTCTTGTTGGAAGGCACATTCCAGGTCATTGTGGTAGTGGAAGTGTTTGCAAAAGCATAGGAAGAGAAGAACAAAAGCGCAATAAAAGACAAAAACAAAAATCTTGAGTTTTTCATAAAGCCGCACCCGGGTATTTGGAAAATAAAAGGGCATTCTTGTATATAAATTTGACTTTTAAAAAAAACCAGGATTTGGCAGTAAAAAAAACCTTTACGTGCAGCAAATTTTTCCCACGTTGCAAAAGCTTTGCTTTTACGACGCGTCGCAAAACCAGTGGTTTTGCAACGAGGCTTTTGGAAGCGAGCCTAACAGGCGAGCGCTCCGAAAAGGCTTTTTAACAAGTTTAAACTAATTCTAAGCAATGCCAGAAGAAAAAACAGCTGTAAAGCTGGAAGAAATTTCAAAGCAGTTTGGAAGCACAAAGGCACTGGATGGAATAAGCTTTGAAGTGAAAACAGGTCATGTATTTGGGTTATTGGGGCCGAACGGCGCTGGAAAAACAACTGCAATCAGGATAATGCTAAACTTGATTGAAAAGTATGATGGCAAAGTGGAAATTTTTGAGAAAAAATTTTCTGAAAAAACAAAAAACCTGTTTGGATACCTGCCTGAAGAAAGGGGCCTTTACAAGAACGAAAAGGCAATTGATGCCGCGGCATATCTCGGGGCATTAAAGGGGATAAGCGAAAAAGAGTCAGCAAAAGAAGCCGCAAGGCTGATGAAAGAATTAAACCTGCTGGAATATAAAAACAAAAAAATATTTGAATTAAGCAAGGGAACACAGCAAAAAATGCAAATAATAAGCTCCATTATACATAACCCTTTGTTGCTTGTCTGGGACGAGCCCTTTTCAGGCCTGGACCCTTTAAGCGTGAAATTTGTAATTGAAACAATCAAAAAGCAAAAAGAAAACGGAAAAACAATTATTTTAAGCACGCACAACATGGGCATTGCGGAAGAAATCTGCGATAAAGTAATTGTAATAAACAAGGGCAGAAGAGTGCTTTATGGCACTGTAAAAGAAATAAAGGAAAGGTATTCTGAAAACAGCGCAATAATAGAATTAAGCGAGGAAGACAGCAAATTTGAAAACAAGGCAAAAAAAATTTCCGGGATTAAAAAAATAAAGCAAAAAGGCAAAAAAGAATTTGAACTGGCTTTTGACATGGAACTGAAGCCCGAAGAACTTTTAAAAGAACTGGTAAAAAACGGGTTTGCAATAATAAAATTCGAAGAAACAAGCCCAAGCCTTGAATCAATTTTCTTATCGGTTGTTGAAGCGGAACAATGGATGAAAAACTGAGGCAAAAAAATGAACAAGACAATCATAATAGCAAAACACGAATTCAAAAGCAACGCAAAAAGAAAAGGCTATTTATTATTTGCATTGGTATTGCCAATTCTTTTTATAATGCTCACAGCAATCCAGGCAAGCTTCGGAACAGACCTTCCAAGAGAAGTCATAATAAAAAGGGCAATGGAAACCCCCATCCCCCTGCCAATAATATTGCCATCAATCTTCGGGGCAATTTTTTCAGTTGCAATATTCATTAGCTCGGGATTTTTGCTTTACGGAATGGTAGAAGAAAAAGAAAACAGGCTCATAGAAATATTATTGACAAGCGTTTCAACAAAACAATTGCTATTTGGAAAAATACTCGGATTGGGGCTGCTTGGAATAGTGCAATTAATTGCATGGCTAGTCTCAAGCCTGGTTGCAATAGCAATAATGCCGGAAATACTCTGGATGGCAAACATAGAAGAAATAACAATCCCAATGGTAATATTGGTAATAATTTTTTTCCTGCTTGCATACTCCCTTTTTGCAATAATCATAGCAGGAATAGGCGCAATGCTGGCAGACACAAGGCAGGCAAGCCAGATAAGCGGAATAATAACAATAGTTTCCCTTATACCAAGCTGGGCAGCAATTTTCTTCTTCTCAAACCCCTTATCGGAAATACCAATCGCACTAAGCTATATTCCCATAACAGGGCCAATAACAATGGCAATGAGGGTACTAATCACAAGCGTGCCAGCGCACGAAATAATAATAAGCATTGCAATAACAGCAATCACAATAGCAATAGCAACAACAATAGTTGAAAAAAAACTGAAACAAAACTTATTGGTTTATGACAAAAGGATAACAGGAATAGAATAGGGTAAAAAATGATCAAACCAAAAAAAACAATTCAAAAAATAGGAGAGTACGAACTAAGAATAGAGGAATATCCCCCGGAAGCGGGAAACAAAATATGGTTTGAACTGATAGACGGAAAAAAAAGAGTTATTGCATTGGTTTATGGCCAGAGAACCAATGAATCTTATTGGGTAGGAGATTTTAGATTTGGGCCAATAGTACAGCTCACAAACATAACCAAAACAAAAATTGCAGCCAATCTCTGGCAAAGCATAGAAGCCCATTTAAGAACCCTGGGCATAACAAAAATTGAAGGCACGACAAACAGCAGATTTGCAAAGTTTATGGAAAAACGCGGGCACAAAATAGTATCAGAGGACAAAGCAGGAATCAGAATGGAAGGAAATCTTGCAGGCTCAATCAAAAAAATCGGGGGATTTAAAAGAAGGCCATAAACAAATTATGTAGTATAATGATACATAATATTTATCTTTTTGCACTATTTTTGGCTTAAAAACAAGGCAGCCGGACAGGAATGTGTGAGGGCAATCAGCCATGCAAGCTAATGCTCCCCAATAACCTTCCAAAAACAACAAGCAATGGGCATTAGAATCACATTAAAAACAAGAAAAACAGCAAAAATAACTGAAAAAGAATTGTTTTCTTGCGGCTTGATAATGCCTAAAAGAGCCAGGGCAATTGCAAAAAAAACCCTAAAAAATCTGGCTGAAAAAAATTGCTTTTTTTTAATAAAAATGCCAGTATTCTGGAAAGAATTGCTGCTTTTGCCTTGCAATGTTAAAAATAGTTCACAAAGCACTGGAAGTTTTTTGAATGCATTAAAAAATCCGGATTAATGCATTTCCTGTTTCCCCTAAAAAGGCTGGAAAGCGGGAAATACTGCTTTTGTATACATAACTTTGTTTTGGAAGTGGCCTAAAACCCCCCCCAGTTTGCTCCTAAGGCAACCCCTCTTCTTCCCCTAAGGGGCTTTTTGATGCGAATTTTTTTAAAAATAAAATAATTCCCTAAGGTAAAAGTGCTGGATAATCATGGATATACGACTATACGCATGGTGCCATTTTAGCCATTAACCCGCTTAAAATGCTTCTATTAGCCAAAATAAGCGTTTTTGTAATGGAAAAAAAGTTTTCATAATGCCCCCAAATAGCCTTAAAGTGGAATAGAATGCGTTTAATCGCCAAACCCCCTCATTATAGAAGTGGCTTAAAGGCGCTTTTATGGGCGGTTCGGATTTCAACTGGCCTGAAAGCACTTGTCACGGGATTTGGAAAGTAAAAAGCAGGGAGCGAGAAACTTCAGCAGCCAAATAATAGTTATGTATACTCTGATAGTCGTTTTAGAATCCGCCTTCGATTATTGCGCTCTGAGCCGCAATGTTTGATTTTTCTGAACCGAATTTTTGTATGTGTTTTTGTTTGTAAATTTTTGTCACTTCTTCCAGGCCTTTCAGGTAAAGCGAATAAATCTGTTCCTGGGAAAGAGCTGTCAGGGAGTGCTGTGGCTTGTTTTCTCCCCTGTATAAGCCCCAGTTGCGTGAAAGGATTTTTATGCCATATTTTTCTGCCTGGTCATACATTGGCGAGCCCGGAAAAGGAACTGCTATGCGATATTCAACAAAGTCTGTCAGGCCTTTTTCAAGCAGAGAACACATTGCCCTGATTGTTTGCATTGCTGTTTCTCTGGTTTCTCCCGGAAGCCCTGTTAGAAAGTAACAATGTGTGGTTAATCCGTGCTTTTTGGCTTTTGCAAGCACGTGTTTTGCATATTCAAAGCTTAATCCCTTATTGCTTAGATTTAGAATTTCCTGGTTTGCGCTTTCAATGCCGAACTGGACTTCACTGCATTTGTTGCTTGCTGCAAGAGAAGAAAGAATTTTTTCCGATGCATTTGTTATTCTCGCCTGGAATCCAAAATCAAGCCTTAAATCAAGCTCTTTCACTTTTTTAATTGCTTTTAAGGCGCGTTTTTCTTCAAAGAAAAAATTTTCGTCTCCAAAATAAACATAGCGTGTGTTAAAGTTGTTGTAAAAATCTTGTATTTCTTCAAAGGCTTTTTCTAATGGCCTTGCAACAAAATTTTTGTTGTGAATGTCTGCACAAAAAACACATTGAGAGCATTTTCTGCAGCCAAGGGAAGTGAAAACCCGTGCTGCTGGCAGTTCTTTCACATTCAAAAGAGTATTTGCAGGAAACGGAAAAACGGGAATTTTTGCCTTAATTTTTGTTCCCTCTGTTTTTGCAATTATTTCCAACAATTGTTTTTCTCCTGGCCCCTGCACAACAAAATCAAAGTTTTTTTGCAATTCTTCCAAATCTTTTCCTTTTGCGCCATTGGCATGCGGTCCACCTATTACCGCCAAAACGTCCGGAAACGCCATCCTGATTTGCTTCGCAAAGCTTATTGCGTTTGGAATTGCACAGGTATGCGCTGAAAAACAAGCCATTTCTATTTTCTTGCTTTTTATCAAGCCAAGAATTTTTTTAAAAAAAAAGTCTTTTTCCTGCAAGCCAGGATTTGGCATTGGCGCCAGGTAAGAGACTTTGTGGTTGTTTTCAAGCAGAACTCTTGCAATTGAAAGCAATCCGACATTCTGGTTTTCAAGGTTCCCAAAATTTTTCAATGCTCTTTTTGGAATGTTTTTGTAGGTAAGCTTTTCTTTTAACGCGTAATGCCATTTCCAGAATTCCTTTTCTATTGTTGTTTGTCTTACGGCCGGAGCTGGCACTGAAACAAGAAGAATTCTCAAAAAGCCACCCCCAAAAAAAGCAGCGAGATATAAGCATTGGAGTTTGAAGGATTATTGAGAATTTACCCTTAAATTTAAGGTTTAAATTGATTTTGCGAGGTTTGGCATTATTTTTTGCTCTGCCTTTTTCAGGTGCTCCCTGTAAGTCTGGATTGTTACTTTCATTGCCTTTGCGAGCTTTGCAAAATCAGTTCTTTTTGGCCATTCATAATAGCCTGATTCCAATGCAAGTTCCAAGGCCCTTTTTTGCTTTGGGCTTAATTTTGGGCTGACATGGAGAAAATAAACGTCTGTCAGCTTTGTTTTCTTTATTTTTTCAACCAAAACCTCTTCCAGAGAAATCCGGAGTTTTTTAATGAATTCCGTGATTGTTTCTTTTTTCCATGAGGCAACTTCCCAGTATTCAAAGCCCTGGGCATCAACAGTCACTGGTTTTGAAAAAATCAGTTTTGGATTATTGAAGGCAGAAGGAAACATATCCTGTCTTGTTTCAACAAAAAAAACAGAATTTCCTTCCTGTTCAAAATTTGTTATTCTCCTGTCTTTTTTTAAGTCTTCAATAAATGCCTTTACATCCTCTTCCTTGCCTGAAAGAACCTGAATCTGCGGGGCATGAATTTTTTTCTGCTCCCTGAAAACATCAAAAGAAATTCCAGCAGTGGTTACATTAAACTGCCTGCACCTGTTCCCAACAACACAATCATGCCTAACCCTGATTCTCGCAACCCACATAAAAACCTTAAATATAAGGCAACAGGTAAAAAGGTTGCGGAAGGAAAAAAAAAGTGGAAAGTTGGAGAAGCGAAATAAGTTAGGTGTTACGTGACAGCGCTTATGGCTCCATTTTTTTGTTTGTTTCTATATGCTTGATTGGGTGTAAGATATTTTAAGCTTGAGTGCGGCGTGTTGTTGTATTCTGGTTGATAGTGTTTGAATAA
>JAQTNI010000019.1 GCA_028713935.1 Candidatus Iainarchaeum sp. | reverse complement strand
CCAGCAAAAAACAACCTCCAAAACTCGACGAAGCACTCAAAGCAGCCGGCCTGAAAGGAAAAATCGCCATAATCATGGGCGGCGCAGCAATCAAAAAGGAAGACGCCGAAGCAATGGGCGCACTCTTTGGTAAAAACAAGGAAGAAGAAAAAATGTACAGTTTGGCGTAATGGTTGAAACACCTGCTGCCTGCTGGATAATTGATGACCTGATTGAAGAGGGAATTGATTTTATCAGCTTTGGGACAAACGATTTGACACAGCTTACTTTGGGTTTGGACAGGAACAACGAGAAAATCCAGAAATGGTTTTCAGAATTGCACCCTGCAATTTTGAAATCAGTGAATCATGTGATACAGGCGTGCAGGGCAGCTGGAGTCACTACAAGCATCTGCGGCCAGGCAGGCTCAAACCCTGAAATGGTTAAGCATCTTGTCCACTTTGGAATTGAATCTGTTTCAGCAAACATTGATGCAGTGGAAAAAATCAGGAAAACAGTCATAATGGAAGGAAAAAAAATGATGCTGGAAAACAGCGATATTTGAAAACCCAGTATTAAAAACAATTTCATTCCCTATTTTTTTATGCTTCGGATTGACTTGAAACCTGTTTTTGAAGAAATTAAAAAGCGCAAGGCAAAAATTGTTTTGCTGCAGTTTCCTGAAGGCCTGAAAACAAGGAACATTGAAATTGCATCAGAATTGCAGAAAAAAACAGGAATTACGGCTGTTTCCTCAATTGACCCCTGCTTTGGCGCATGTGATTTGGCTGAACAGCAGGCAAGGCAGGTTGGCGCTGATTTGATTGTGCATTTCGGGCATTCACAGCTTTGCAATACTGAAATCCCGACAATTTTTGTGCCGCTGAATTACGAGCTTGAGGAAAAAAAATTAAAAGGGCTTGCGGCAAATTGCTCTGAAATTCTGAAAAAGAATTCAATAAAAAAAATTTCTTTATGCTCAACAATCCAATACCTTGGCTTCCTGGATTTCCTGAAAAAAGAATTTGAAAAAAAAGGCTTTGAAGTTGAAATTGGAAAGGGAAAAAATATTTCCGCTGGGCAGGTTTTGGGCTGCAATTATTCTGGAATTTCAAAAGGAAATGATGCAATTGTTTTTTTTGGCGATGGCCTGTTCCATGCGCTTGGAATCGCTTTCAGCCAAAAAAACAGGGTTTTCACAATGAACCCGTTGAACAATGAAATAAAGGAGCTTGCCCAGGAAAAAGACTTGTTCCTGAAAAAAAGGTTTGCGCTTATTGAAAAAGCAATTGATGCAAAAAAAATAGGAATCTTGATGAGCTGCAAAAAAGGCCAGTTCAGGCTGCAAAAAGCACTTGAATTAAAAGCAATGATTGAAAAGCATCACAGGGGGGCTTTCCTGTTCAGTGCGGATTTAATCAGGCCTGATTACCTGCTTGGAATCGATGTTGACACGTTTGTCTGCACTGGCTGCCCCCGCATTGCAATTGATGATGCGGGTTCATTCAAAAAGCCATTGTTAAACCCGGACGAATTAAAAATTGCTTTGGGGGAAAAAAAACTGGAAGAATACGAAACAGAAAAATTTTTTTAAGAAAGGCTTTTAATGGCCTGTTGAATTTCTGCTTTAGAAAAGCCTCTTTGCTCCAAATCAAAGCAGCTTAGACGCACATCCCATTGAATGGATTCTTTCAATATTTTTTCTGCAGAATAACCAATGGATTTGAATTCTTTCGCGTCATATCCTGCTTCTATAAAGCTCGGAAGCTTAAAACCAAGTTGCACTGCCTCTTGAATGGAAACATTGTATTCTCTCCTTAAACGTCCTAACCAAAGGTCACGTGCTTTCAAAAATTGGGAGTCCATTTTGTGTTCCAATAGCACCTTAACACGATTTGGCTCTGAAAGAACTTGTTTAATACTGTCCACAGTAATTTGAACTGGGCTTTTTGCCTGAGGTTTTGGTTCAGGCTTTTTTCTTTCAATGCGCTTTTTTCTTCCAAACATAAAAAAACCCTTTTAATGAAGCCTTAATCCCATTGCAATTGCATCGGAATCGTCGTTTCTCGGTTTTTTTCTTTTTTTTGCTGTGCCGGAAGATTTTCGTTTTCCGTGTTTTTTTTCTGGTTCCTGGGAATCTTCCTGGATTTCTGTTTCTGAAACATCTGGATTTGCGGAAACAATTGTTCCGTCAAAACTTTCACCGCGGATAGCTGATTCAAAGTTTTGCATATTGCTTCCGTTAAGGAAAAAAGCAGTTATTTTTGAGCGCTTCAGAACAGTTACAGCAGGAATGTCAATTATAAGGTTCTGGCCAGGCCTTGATTCCAGTTTTACAAGAATTGAAAGCAGGCCATTATGGGAAAGCTCCCTGTGCAATTCCGCATCGGGATTTGTTTTCGGGTCTGCATTGAAAATTCCCTCTACATTGCTGAGATTAACAAAACTCGCATTAAGGTATTCCGCAATGAGTGCGGCATCAAAATCAGTTGTCACGCCTGAAATAAGGCCCCCAAAAACAGGTATTTTTCCGGAATCAATGATTGCCTTTGATTTTTTTATGTCAGTCAAAACCTCATGAAAAGAATTTTCAAGGGCTTCAATGAAAAGCATTGCATTCAGGCGTGTTGCAAAAATTCCTATTTCGTCAAGCTCAAAATTATTTGAGCCAAGCTGGCGCGCTGTTTCAATGAAATCCCTTGCGAGCGCCCCTCCCCCTACAACAAGCGCAAATTTGTATCCCTGGGAATGAAGGGAACTTATTGTGGAGGCAATTCTTTTTATGGAATCTGCCCTTGGCGAGCCCTGCTCAAAAAGAAGGCTTCCGCCGATTGAAACAACAAAAATTCCGCTGGAATTTGAATCATAAGAATAAGCCTGTCTTGAAGGTTCCCTGCTTGTTTCGCTTTCCATGAGAGCGCTGTTGAAAAATTCGGGAAGCATAAAAACCAAATAGAATAAGAACAAGGAGTTTAAAAAAGTTTTGAACGCATAAACAGCGGAAAGGTACTTGCAAAATCCTTTTTATTTGATAAACAAGCCGTTCTTTTATGAATGGCAAAAATTTGCGCGAAAAATTAAGCGAGATTGCCCATTATGCGGTTGTTTTTACAAACCATGCAGAGTTCAGATTGGCAAAAAGGCAAATAGAAAAGGAAATTGTGGTTAATCATCTCAGAAATCCAGCTGCATTGGAGCTTGCAGAAAAAATTTTTGCGGAAAAGGCTTCTGCGAAGCATTTTCCCAAGGCTTTTCTCTTTGGAGAAAAGGCTTTTGAAAAATACAAGTTGTGGTCTGTGCCTTTCAAAAAAATCGCTTATGTTTATGTTATAGTTATAAATCATTTGGAACAAAAAATTGTTGTAATTACTGTTATAAAGCAAAGGCTTGACTGGCAAAGAAAGGTGGAAAGAAATGTCTAAATTTAAGCTTGATTATGATTTTGAAGAAGACCTGCTTTTTTTGTACGATGAAAACAAAAAATCCAAGGGCAGCATTGAATTTGGGGAATTGGTTGTTGATTTGGAAAAGAACGGCAAAATTGTTGCCTTGGAAATTTTTGATGCATCAAAATATTTTACGGATTTGACTGACAGAAAAATAACCAGGCAAATGCTTTCCAAAATTGAAAACGCTTCTTTTTCCTGTATCGAAAAAAAGGGCACTGTTTTTGTAAAAATAATCCTGCCAATTGAAAAAGAACAAGTGCCGGCAACAATAGCAATACAAAATATTGCCTACAAAAGCCCGATAATGGCGCATTCAAGATGAACTTTTTCAATTCCTTGTTTTTTCGCTGATGCCAAGAATGCTGTTTTAAAGCTTTTTATCCTTAAATTTGTTTGGTAGGAAAATGCTTTGCAAAGCCAAAAAGAATTCTTGCTTTTTCTAGCTTTTGCTTAGCTGAAAATATTTTGTTTTTTGTGATGGTTATGGCGCATGAAAGTTTGGAACAGGTGGATGAAGCGGAACTTGCTTTGTTCAAGAAAAAGCTCAAAAAGCTCAAGGAATTCAAGGGAAGGGGAACAGAGCTAATTTCCGTTTACATGCCGGAAGATGTTGACAGGAGCGGCATAACCGGGCAGATAACAGAGGAAATGAGCCAGAGCTCCAACATAAAAAGCCCGCAGACAAGGAAAAATGTGCAGGGTGCATTAAGGAGAATTGACAATTTTTTGAAGCAAATTGATTTCAAGCTTCCAAAAAACGGGCTTGTTGTTTTTTCAGGCAATGTCTCACAGCAGGAAGGAAAAAGCGACATCCAGTTAATGACTATCCGCCCTATACGACCATTGAAAACAAAATTGTACTGGTGCGATTCGGAATTCCATCTTGCCCCTCTTGAAGAAATGGTTTCGCCAAAAGACGTTTTTGGAATAGTTGTGATTGACAAAAGCGATTCAACAATTGCAGTATTGATTGGAAAAAAATATGAAATTTTAGGCAGGTTCACTTCAGGCATTTCAGGGAAACATCGTGCGGGGGGCCAATGCCTCGCAGCTGACAGTTTGATAATGCTGAGCGATGGAAACATTGTTGAAATAGCGGATTGCCACAACCCTTCAGGAATAAAAACAGCGGATTTTGAAGGAGGTTTTGTAAAAGATTCTTTTATCAATAATAAGTGGGAAACTGTAAAGCCGGAGGCATTTGAGATAATTACTGCTGCACCAAGAATGGAAATAACCTCTTCCAAAGACCATGTTTTTTTTTGCTGGGAAAATGGCAAAATAAAAGAAAAAGCCGCTGAAGAATTGAAGGAAGGCGAATTTTTGCTGCTCCCTGAAAAAATCAGCGTAAACGGAGCAAAGCAAAAACTGGAAAGCAATTTCTCCAATTCGTTTGTTGTTTTGGAATCAGGCAGAAGAAAAATCAAGGAAACAAGGGAACAAATCAGATTATCACAAAAAAAATTGGCAAAAAAAATTGGCTTGTTCCAGGCAAACATTTCTGCTTTGGAATTGGGCAAATTTAATCCGAGATTTGCAACACTAAAAAAAATTTGCGATTGCCTTGGCATTGATTTTAATGAATTTGTGCAAGAGCATTGCAAGCCCAACAGCGGATTAATTTTGCCAAAAGAGCTCAATACAGACCTTGCGCAGTTTGTTGGATATTTTTTGGGGGATGGCCATTTTGAAAAAGAAAGAATCCGCCTTTCCGAGCAAAGAAAACAGGTTGCGGAGAAATATGAAGAACTTGCAAAAAATATTTTCAATGCAAACACCCATTTCAGGTTCAGGGGTAAAAAAAACTATTTCGAAGTCGGAATATACGGAAAGCCGATTGTAAGGTTCTTGAAAGAAAACTTTCCGGAACTTTGTGAACAGGGCAGGATTCCAAAAAAAATTCTGAAATCGGAAAACAGTGTTTTAGCTGGCTTTTTGCGCGGATTGTTTGATGCGGAAGGATATGTAAGCAAGGGGCATGTTGCGCTTGGAATGAACAATGAAAAGCTTGTAAAACAATTGCAATTGGCATTATTGCGCTTTGGAATAATTGCAGGTTTGAATCGCTATGACAACAGGAGAAACCCTTATTCCAAAAAAACGCGTTTTACAGTGCAGTTGAATGAAAAAGAATCCTTTGAATTGTTCCAAAAAGAAATCGGCTTCAGTGCAAAAGACAAAGCGGAAAAACTGGAAAAATTAATAGCTGGAACAAAAGGCAAAAGCAGCGTAAGGCAGATTGCTGTTTCTGGTGCAGAAATAAGAAGAATAATTGAAAAACATGGCTTTAGGATAACTGATTTTCCAAAAGTCACAAATTTTTTCAGAAATGAAAGAATGATGGGAAAAAACGTTTTCAGGAATTCAATAATTAAATATGCAAAAAACAAGGACTTAATTTTAGAATTGGAAAATGCGCTGTCAAAAAAGCTCTTGCCAGTAAAAATCAACAGAATAGAAAAAATGCACAAGCCAACACAAATGATTGACATTAGCGTTGAAAACAAGAATTTCATTGCAAACGGGTTAATTGTCCATAATTCTTCGGTTCGTTTTGAACGCCTGCACGAAGAAGCAGCACAGGAATTTTACAAAAGAATCAGCGAAAAAATAAACGAAATTTTCCTTCCTTATGGAGAAAAATTAAAAGGGCTGATTGTTGCTGGCCCTGGGATGACAAAAAACTATTTTTTGAACAAAGACCTTATTGACCACAGAATAAAAAAGAAAATTCTTGGAATGATTGACACTTCTTACACTGACGAATCCGGAATACGGGAAGTTGTGCAAAAAGCCGATGAATTGCTGAAAGGTGCGGAAATAATAACAGAAAAAAACCTTGTTAACAGGTTTCTGGAAGCAGTTGTAAAAAGCGGGCTTGCTGCTTATGGCCAGAAAGAAGTTGAAGAGGCACTTGCAATCGGAAAGGTTTCAAATTTGCTTGTAAGCGATGCAATTGAATGGATGGTTTTCAAGTTTCACTGCGAAAAATGCGGCAACAGCGAGGAAGTAATTGTAAAAGAGCCTTCAAAATTCAATTCTTCTTCCTACAAATGCGGAAAATGCGGAAGCACTACGCAAACAGAAGTCCTTGAAGAAATTGATTATGCTGACTGGCTAATGGAAAAAGCCCATTCAACAGGAGCAACAACATACATTGTAAGCACTGACACTCCAGAAGGAGAGCAATTTTTCAAGGGATTTGGAGGAGTGGGCGCACTTCTTAGATACAGGTAAGTATGTTACTAATGCACAAAAATTAAGACATTGCCTTTTGCCTCTGCTTCAATTGCTTCAAGCAATTGCATAGCCTGTTTTTTTTCCAGGCTTTCCTGCATTGATTCTATTTTTTTACGCAGTACTTTTGGATAAATGCCAGTAATTTCAAAAAAAACCGGCGAACCATTTTTTGCAAAACCTATATTCATTGCCTTCGGGTTGATTTCAATGCCACTTTCACTTAGGACCTCATCAGCAAGCGGGATAGCATTTTGTTTTACTTTTTCCTCATGTGCACGGTATTTTCTTGGATTGTATTTTAAATCTTTCAAAACTCTTAGGCGCGGAAACACACTATCAAGAGCCTTTCTGTAAGGAAGCCTTCTGTAAAAAGATTTTACTGCTTTGTGGCTGTTCTTGTTGGTTTGAACTTGTTCAGAAAAAGTGGTTTTCCTGTCAAGGCTGCTTGCAACAAGTTTCGGAAAATTTTCCGGGTACAAAATATGCGCCAAAGCCATTGCAACAGAATAACTGCGCACAAGGATTTTCTTGGATTTGCGCTGCACAATCCTTGGCTCTGGATCAAAACCAAGCCTGCTGTGCCTTCGCCTGCTCAGGGTTTTTACTCTTGCATGGTCTCCACGAATGCTGATTCTTCCAGGCATAACAGTTAATACTATTTTTTTCTTTTTAAATAAGTTTTGTTTAAATTCATTGTATAGAAAGCATACAGGGATTTTTTATGCAGTCTTATTCGACAAAAAGCAAGGGCATTGGCGGGCATATTAAGCTGCGTTATTCTGATTTTGTTGTTGAAGAGATGGGCCTGCAGGGGCTTGCAGAAGTAAAAAGGTTTTTGCTTGAAGATGCAATGAACAGGGCAACTCCGATTGTTGTGCCTGCAAATGAAAACCAGAGGGAAAACAGCCAGTTGCTCTGCGAGCTTGAAAAATGCAATGCGGATGAAAATTTTGTTCTTCGCAGGCTTTCAAGGTTTCTGCAGTTGTCAAGGAAAAGGTTTGGCTATGCGGGAATGAAAGACAAGCGCGCAATAACCTCGCAATTCATTACAATTTTTTCTCCTGACCCTGAAAAACTTAAATTGTTCCAGAGCAGGACAATTGATTTGCGGCCATTGAAGTGGCAGCCTGAAAGAATTGAAATTGGCTCGTTAAAAGGAAACAGGTTTACAATTACAATAAGGGCAATTGATTTGGAAGAGAAAGAATTGAAAAAAAGAATTGAGGATTTTTTTGCAGAGGCAAAAAACGGGATTGCAAATTTTTTCGGAGAGCAGAGGTTTGGCGGAGTGAGAAGCGTTACTCATCTTGTAGGAAAAGAATTCATAAACGGAAACCTGAAAGAGGGAGTAATGCTTTTTTTGACAAAGCAGGGGGAAAAAGAAAAGCCTGAAATAAAAATTGCGAGAAAAAATCTTGCGGAAACAATGGATTTCAGCAAGGCAAGCAAAGAGTTTCCAATTGAATACAGGCCTGAAAGGGCATTGATTCACCATTTGTGCAGATACCCTAACGATTTTGCGGGCGCTTTCAGGAAACTGCCAAAGCAACTGCGATTTTTGTTTACCCATGCCTATCAATCGTATTTGTTCAACAAAATAATTGAAGAAAGGCTAAAGTCGGGAATTGGATTGAAGCCTGTTGAAGGTGACATTCTTATTGATGGAATGCCAAGTGCTGTTTTGCCTGGCTTTGAATCTGAACTGGCTTCCGGCCTGCCTGGAAAAATTGAAAAAAAAGTGCTTGAAGAAGAAGGCATTAATCTGGCAAAGTTTAAAGTCAAGGAAATGCCGGAGGTTTCTTCAAAAGGCAGCAGAAAGGCAATTGTCCTGAAAGCAGAAAAAATGGCTTTAATTGAAATCGGCAGGGATGAATTTAATGAGGGAAAATTGTTTGCAAAAATTTTTTTTGAGCTCGAAAAGGGAAATTATGCGACTACTGTGCTCGCAGAGCTCATGAAAAACAATGTTGCCTGATTCCCTAAAAAAATCTGTTTTTATTGTTTTTGAGAAAAGTAAATACTGAACCAAAGGTGTTTTTGTGGATGTTTTGCTGCTTTTTGCAGTGATTTTTTTTGCAGGCGCTGCAAGCGTTTTTTTTGCTGCAAAAAAAATGAAAAAAATTGGCGTTTTGGGCAGGGACATCAATAAGCAGAAAAAGGTTTTTCTGCCTGAGGCCTGCGGAATTGCCCTGCTTGTTCCAGTATGGATTGGAATTTTTTTGATAATTGCATTTGAAAATTTTAATGCTGGCTTTTTTATTCTGGGCCTGGCTGTAACAGGCTGTTCAATAATTGGCTTGTTTGATGATTTGAAAAAAAAATTTCGGGGAAGCCTTTCCTGGAAAGCAAGGGCTGTGCCTATTTCATTGTTCTGCCTTGCATTTGCATTCCTGTTTTCTCAGCACTGGGCTCTTGTTCCCTTGCTTGCATTGTTTATTGTCGGATTGGCTGCATTGCAGAACACTTTTGCAGGCCTGAATGGCTGGGAAATTGGAAGCGGATTCATAATTTCCTGTTTTGTGGCTGCATTGCTTGTAACTACACAGTTTTTTCTGCTTGCAATTGTTTTTTCAGCAGCAATTCTCGGATTGCTATTCTGGAATTTTTTTCCAGCAAAGGTTTTTCCGGGAGATTCCGGGACACTGTTAATCGGGGGAATGATTGGATGCGTGCTTGTGCTTACTGGGAACATAATGCTAATGGCAATTGTTTTCCTGTTTTATTTGCCGCACTTAATTGATTTTTTTGTGTTAAAACTTAGGACAAACAAAAAAGACCTGAGCCAGAAGGCAATTCAGCCCTATGCAATTTTGGAAAACGGAAAACTTGGAATTCCCGATTATCCTGACAAAAAGGAAAGGCTGGATTTTGCAAAATTAGTAATAAAAATTTTCGGGCCAATGAAAGAATGGCAGGTTGTCAGCGTAATCTGGCTAATTGTTTTTTTGAACTGCCTGTTCTGGTTTCTTGCCTTTATTTTCGCGAGAAACATTTTCTGGTGAACTGTTTTTGAAATTCTTTGCAGTTGAAAATTTTTTTGCACAGGCAAGATAAACTGCAAAGCTCAGGATTGTCGGGACAAAGATGCGCGCAATTGCATACAATGCAAGCGCTGCTGCAATTTTTTCTTCTGGAAGTGCTGGCGCATTCAGGGAAACAAAGGAAAAGCCGACTGCTTCAACAAGGCCTATTCCATAGGGGAGAACAGGGACTCTTGAAAGCACTATGATTATTACAAAGAGCACTGCCATCAGCAAAAATGGAATTGGAATGCCGACTGCTTCAAATGAAAAAAAAAGCGAAACGAATTCAAAAAAAAGTGATAAAGTAACGGCTGCAAAAACAATTGCAATTGCCCTTTTGCTTGTGCCCTGGAGATAGCCGGAATATGCGCGAAAAAAATTTTCAGCCAAAAAAAATTTTTTCCAGAATTTTGAAAGATGCCTGAAAAAATCCGCAATTTTAAAGCCGATTTTTTTGTCCATTGGAAGCAGGAAAAGCAATGCCGCAAGTGCGATAACCACAAACCCTGAAAAAAAAGACACTGCAAACAGGGCATTATTCTGCGTGAAAACAAAAAAAACCATTGCAATGCCTGCAAGCAATGCCATCAGCAAAAATTTCAGGCCTTTTGTTATCATTGAAGCAGCCAAAGAGTCAGAATAAGAAGAATTAAGCCAGTTCTTGACAAAAAGCGCACGCAATGCATCTGCGCCAAATTGGAAGGGGTCAATTGAACCGTAAACAGAAGAAAAGCCAGCCAAAACAGCATCCCAAAAAGGCAATTTGGAGCGAGTTTTCAACAGGAAAGCCCAGGAAAAAACCCATATTGTTATGGAAAGAACAAAAAAAAAGCATGCGATTGCCAAAAAAAACAGGCTTGCGCCCGCTATTGCTTCAAATGAATTGGTTATTCTGGAGAAAATAAGGAGAACTGCAAAAATTCCCAGCAAAATCAGGAAAAATTGTGTGAATTTTCCAACCATCAAAGTTCCTCTAAAATGGCATTCCAATAAAAAGGTTTTAATTGACTTTTGGAACTCCGCCTGAAAGCACGCTTCCAACAATGTCATTTGACTTGCTGATTATTTCTTCTGTATTTTCATACATTATTGCGGAAACCACAAAAGCGGAATTTCCAATGTTAGAGGCACTGTTTGTCCTAATTGTAATCCTGTCTTTTTCAAGAAAGGCGGAAGCAATTTGAAAAGACTCGCTTGGATAATCCACCATTATTTTTACTGCTGAATTTGAATCAAGGTAAGCAAGGCACTGTTCTTTTGAAACTTTTTCGGAAACCTGCAAGCTGCCCTTGTTTGTCATGCAATAGGCAAGGGAATTGCCTGAATCCAAAACCCTTACAAGCATTACAACAGCCTTTTTATTGCCGGTCAGGACAACAGAAAAAATGTTTGCGGCCCCAAAAACAGAATGGTCATCAGCCGAAACAGTTTCATGCATTTCAGGCGAAACAATAAAATTAGTTGAATTGCCCAATTCTGCAAAATACATCTTTGGGTCAAAATCATTTGACCTTACAATAAGGCCATTTGCATTGTAATTATAAATAAAATTCGGCTTTGCAAGTGCAAAAGCTGCGCCCCAAGCAATAACCGCGATTACAATAAAAAAGCCAACAATGTAAAAAAGATTTTTTTTATTCATAAAAACCGGTTAAGAAAAAATTAGAGCAAACAGTTTTTTAATTAACGCTTAAAGCAAGTAAAAAAAACGCAAGTGTTCTACATAACCTCTAATTGTTTTTACAAAACAAGAGGTTAAAAAAAAGAAAAAGAAAAATCAGGCGTTAAAGCCTGATTTTTTTTTCGAAAAAAAACTTATTTTATTGCAGCAATGTGTCCAAAGCTGATATTAAGTCCTGTGCTGCCTGCTTAGTGTCCGATGCTGTGTATCCGGCTACTATTACGCTGCCGTCATTCAACACATCAACGACTCTATCGCCTGAAGCAGTCAGTGCTTCTGTCAGCCTTGTGCCGTCAGACAAGACAACGTCTCTTGCCAGGTTGTTGACCAAATAGCCGCCAACTATGATGGCTTTGGCTGGTGCCACTGTGTCAGCTACAACCATTTCCCCTACTGGATAGATTTGCTTGTAGGTTGCTGGTGCTGCTACAGCGCCGCCTGCTGCTGGGCAAGTTGCGGTCACATTGATTTTGTCAACTGTGACTTCTGTTCCGCCTGTTGTCTTTCCTTTCTGGCCTTCTGCAAGCCCTGTCAGCGCTTCTCCGCCGCTTACTGTTGTTGTAGCTGCTTTTCCAATTGCAGTCAACTTCAGGTAAGTCTGGGTTTCTGGACCTACAATTGTGACATAGTCATTTACTAATGTCACTTTTGTGCCATAATCCAGGTATGCTGCCTGCAGATAGGTATCGGAACTTGTGTTTGTTGTCAGTGTCCAGAGGTTTCCCCAAGGAGCTGCATTGACATCAACAGTCCAACTGCTTAAATTTGTATTTGGGAAAGCAATTGGTCTTCCTGTGCCTGTGTCTATGTTTATGTTCAGGTCCTGTCCTGCTGTGCTGTTTGCATCTATGCCAAATTGGGCAATGATGTAGTCATTGTTCCCTGATACCTGTCCCATTGCTTCTGTGTCTGGCAGATAGTGTGTTCTGTAGTTGCTGATTGTTGCCGGGTTTGCAATAACCCCTCCACCATACCATTGTGTTTGTGGCAAAACCAAATTGCCTGTCTCTCCTTTGTCTGAACCCAAAAAGGTTATGTCAAAGTTAGAGTATGGCGTGCTGAAGTTTGTCTGCCTGTCCAGCAATAGGAACGCTTTGTTGTATGCTTCATTTGCTGTGAATGCATACTTGTATGTGTCCGTGATATTTGCTGCTGTGAATGACAATGGAAATGATGCTTTTCCCTGTCTTGCTCCGTTTGTGTCTGAATAATAGATTGTGTTGTTCATTGGAGTTGCAACGCCCATTCCGATGTATGTTGCTGTTGTTGTTGGGTCTGTGCTTGAGAACTGGCAGTTACCGTCTGCTAAAAGGCCTACTGCTACCTGTCCGTCTTGTAGGAACCCTGTGTTAACATAGGTTACTCCATTTAGGTCTCTTGGCTTGCTGTCATATCCCGGACCTGCTTCATTACCATAGTCGGATATTTTGTTTATATCCAATCCAGTAGTTGCAATAATGGCTCCGTTCAATGAGTTGCTGTCTCCTGCGCCCCATTGTATATTCACATCTGTTGAGTCGCATCTGTACCAGAAGGTTGCGTTGCTTATGTAAAAGGAATTCCAGGTTGTTCCTGTGTTAGAGCTTAATTCCAAATAGAATGGAATTGCCCTTTGCAGGTTGCCTGAGTCCTTGTATACTACGCATCCTGTGTTGCTTCCATTGCCTGTTCCTGTACAATCTGCTGTTCTTCCGATTTGCTGGGTAACTGTTGTTTTATCCTGCTTGAAGCCATCGAATTTCAGTTTTACAAAGCCGTATCCCAGAGTGTCTGAGTTTAATCCTACTCCTTCCATGAATGTTGCTTCTTGGGATCCTGTTTTGTGGGCTTCTATTAGTGATTGGTCTCCGGCAAACAGTGGATTGTAGCCGACTGTATTGTCCCATCTTTGTACAGAGTTTTTGATTGTTACTTTTTGCAGTGTTTTCACATTTGATGGAGTTGTTGTTTGTGTTGAATTGAAGTCAAAGCCTGCAATCCAATAGTCGTTGCTTGTGTTTGTGTCTGTGGAATCATAGGGGAACTGTTTTGTGTCAGCCAACCTTAAGACTCCTGTTCCGACTGTGGCAGTTACATAGCCTTTGTTTGTTTCTGTTTCAATTGCTATTGTTGAGATATAGACTGTGCTGTCCAACACATAGGCTCCGTTGCTCAGGAACATTTCGTCCAGGAATGAAGCAGTGCTTATTGTTTGTGTGTCAATAAGGTTGCCTTCTGAGTCATAGAGGTCCATTCTTGCGCTGTAGCTTGATGCTGCTGGCCCTGATGCGGTTACTGCAGCAACTTTTACCTTGAGTTCTTGTCCCGCGTATGCTCCTTTTCCTTTAAGACCTGAAATTTCGTTGCCTGTGTAGTAAGTTGTTTTCGCAGACTCCTTGATCAGCCTCATTGTAATGGGAGATGCTGTAGTGTCAATCTGGTTTATGGTGTAACTTTCTCCTAAGAAAGGTATTACCATATTGTCGTTATCCCCATCATTGAATGCTGTTGCAGATCCTGCTGAATTTTCTGCTGGAATTCCGTTGTTTGTAGCTGAGCCCAAAGACAAAACATATTTAAACCCGGATTGTGATACTGACAAGCCTAGGTCCTTGACTGGAGTTGTTTTGTCAAACTTTGCATCTGCATCTATATGAATTTCTTCTTTCATTAGCACAGAGCTTGTTGAACCATTGTAGGTGTATGTTTTTGTTGAGTTTGTCAGGAATTGCAATTGGCCGTTTCCTAATTCCTTAATGAATTCGTGTGCTGATTCGCCTGTTCCTGAATTCAGGGGATAGTTTGAGTCTGTCATTAGGTAAGAGGCTGTTGAAGAGTATGTTTGTGTTCCTCCTACTGTGACGTCAACTGTTTTGTCGGATATTGTTGGAGTGCTGCCGCCTTCGCCTCCGGCTGTAACTACGACAGGCTGTTCTGTTGTAGCCAACTGTGCGACTTTTGCAGCTATGTTTCCAGCCCATATGAAGTCAGATATTGCTGCGTTCGAACCTACAGCAACCTGTACTGTTGGAGCGCCTGTTGTAGTGTTCACCAAATCAGCTTTTGTAAGCTGGTCTGCTGTGTTCAATACAGCGGCTGCCACTATTGGGGCCAGAGC
Source organism: Candidatus Iainarchaeum sp. (assembly GCA_028713935.1). Taxonomy (GTDB): domain Archaea; phylum Iainarchaeota; class Iainarchaeia; order Iainarchaeales; genus JAGVNX01. The sequence continues at coordinate 7,732 of JAQTNI010000019.1, read as the reverse complement.
TGAACCAACTAATGCTGAACCAACTGCTACTGCAGCTAGTTTTTTTATGTTCAGTCCTTTCATTTTTGTTTCACCTCAAATTTTTGTTTTTTTTTTTACAAAGAATAAGTCTAGATTTTTGCCTGCAAAGTGTTAACTCATAGATGGTTAAAACTCGAAGGCATTGTGTCTAGCTAGACTCACTACTAATTACTACTGGGGGGGTTTAAATACGTTTCGTAAAATAACATTTGTTTAATTTTTTAAAATTGTTAATAAGGTGTTTTTTCCTGCATTTGTTGAACAATAGTAAGGCAATTGCCGAACTATTAGTGCGTTCCTCGAAATTCAAATAATCGCTTTCCAACGAACTTTAACGGTTTTTTAAAATCAGGCTTGTTGTTTCCTGCCTGGAAATTTATTTGTCTGTGGAACGCCTTCCATCAGATTTGCGTCTTTCTGGAAAAGAAACCCTTCTTTCTGAGGGGTATAATTTAAAACTGTTTCCAGTAGAGCTTTCCCTTGCCTCGTATGCCTCCTGGTCATCTTCTGATTCAGCATATTTCCTTCTTTCTTCCATTTCAATAAATAGAATGGCTGGGTCTTTTTTGACTAGCTGTTTTATTTTATTAAACTGAGCTTTAGTAAAAAAGGATTCCTCTTGAATGGATCGCTTCCCTCTCCAAAAAAGCATTACCTTTGTGCTGCCAACTGCCCTTTTCTCAAAAGACAAATTCCTAAATTGTGCAGGAGTAAACCGAACAAACTGCCCAGGTTTACCATAAAACGAATGATGAACAAGAACTCCAACATGATTCAGGCGCCTGACTGTTCCAGAACGAGGGCCAACTAGATTCTTCCGGCACTCTGCATCTCCCGTCCGCATATTGCTGGTAAATTGTGGAGTTGGTTCAGCTTGCCGTTCAAACATTTGCTTCTTTTTAAACCAGCCAACTGGAATTGGAGTGCCTTTTCTCCTATCTCTGAGTCTTTTTGCAGGCATATTAAAATAAGGCATAAAGGGCTATTTAAAGGTAATTTTTTGCCTTATAAAATTCCAGTCAATTTGCAATAAAAAGAAAATAATGTTCAATTGTTGTTTGAACAATTTTGGGTTTTTTGTTTAATGGTATAATTTTTCCTGGAATTTTTCGAGTTCTTCTTTGTTTAGTCTTTTTGCTATGTATGCAGAGTATTTGTTTATCATGTCTGACATGTTTACCAGGCCATCCTGCAGGTCATGGGATGCAAAGGTTATTTTGTCCGGGCTTATTACTTCTATTGAGCTTGGCCCATAAAAATACATGAATCTTACAAGTGAATCGAAGTCTTTTATTGAAAGGTTTACCTCTATATAAGAAAAATAGTATTCTGATTCCTGGATTACTTTGGCTTTTTCAAGGCTGTAAACAGTGAAATTCTGGTCTTTTTGCATTGCCTCTGCAAGCTTTTCAAGGCTTTTTTTTAAAAGGTCTTCTTCTATTGCCTGCATTTCAATGTAAGCCCTTATTCTCAGGGCATTATTGTCTTCTTCTGCAATTTTTTTTCTTCTAAGGACTTCCGAGGCAATTTTTTCTTTTAACCTGTATTTTGTGGGAAAGCCTTCTTTTGTAATAACCCCCAATTTGAGCATTTCTTTTACTTCTTCAGAGAGCTTGTTATAGGGCAGATTTAACTGCTTGTTTAGGTCTTCAATTGTTTTTGCATCATGCAATAACAGCATTGCAATTTTTTTCTGCTCTTCAGTGAATTTGGGCATGACAAAAGATTTGTTAAAAAACTTTAAAAACCTGCCTTGGGCAAAAAATATTAATTAAAACAGTTGGGGGGCATAATTATTCATGAATCTGCCTGTTTTTCTGCTTGAAGCGCCCCTTGATGGAACTGCCGGAGCAGCAATGCAGATAGTGAACAACCCAACAATTCTGATTGGAGGAATTGCGCTTATTGTAATTGCAATTGTACTTGTCTTGTTTATAAAACAGGTAATAATCAATTCCATTCTGGGAGTAATTGCATTGGGAATAATTTATTTTGTTTTTCACATTGAACTGCCGCTTCTCCCCGCAATTGTTGTAAGCGCAATTTTCGGCCTTGCTGGAATCGGGGCAATGCTACTGCTGAAATTTTTCGGGCTGTTCTGAGTGCCGCAATTTAAATAAGTTTGTTGCCGATTATTCCTTTTTTGACAAAGTCCTGTTTTTTTGAATCAAATTTATATTCTGGCATTGGCGTACAGTGTTTCCTCATATACCCTTCTTCAACTAATGAGAAAAGCGTTCTTAACCAAATCCTAACTTTACCTTGGAATATTGCTGATGAGCCTTCCAACTTAATCTTGGACAGCATTTGCTCAATTTGTTCCGGACTCTGGTTTAAAAATTTTTTAGTAAATGAAAAACTGTAATAACCCGTAACAGTCCTTCCCCTGTTTCTTACAATATGAAACTTATTGATTCTTTTTTCACGCAAATGTTTCAATACTTTCATTAAATCGTCTGGAGAAGGAACCGCAAGACCCTTATAATGCGAATGTGTAATCGACCGAATACCTGCGTCTGGCTCTTTGATTTCTACTCCTTCTGCCCTTTTTTTCAAAGCCGCTGGAAACATCCTATATGGAATTCCTCGCCTTTTAAAAACTGCCATTTCTTCGCGGCTAATGCGGGAGAATCCCTCTATCCTTTGTCTGGCTGTCTTATGCCATGCAGGCGGCTGTTTTCTCATCCACTGTATTACAGGTTCGCTCGGCTTTGGCTTTTGCTCCCTTGCCCTAAAACGATAGACCATATTATAACATCTCGATCGAAAAATAAAAATCTTGCTGCTCTTTTTCAAATTACAATTCCTGTTTCGTAACCGCATTTTGCACAATTGCCTTTTTTGTCCAAACCTTTTGTTTCAGCGGAATAACCCGCCCTTTCAATCAGAAGGCTTTTGCATTCTGGGCAAAACGAATTTTCTTTTCCATGCACATTTCCCAAAAAAACAAATTCCAAGCCGGCTGATTCAGAAATTTTTTTTGCGCGTTCAAGCTTTGAAATATCTGTTTCCGGAAGCTGCGCCATTTTGTAGGTTGGAAAAAACCTTGAAAAATGCAGCGGGATTTCATAGCCAAGATTTTCTTTAATCCAGGAAACTAATTGTTTTATCTGCTCTGGCTTGTCATTGAATCCAGGAATTAGTAGGTTGGTAATCTCAATCCAAACCCCTTGTTCTTTGTAAATTTTTAATGCTTCTTGAATTGGTTTTTCAGTTGGAACCCCACAAAGTTCACTGTAAAATTTTGTGTTGCCTTTTAAGTCAATGTTAACAGCATCCAAATAAGAGCTTACTTTCTTTACTGGCTCGGGGTTTGAAAATCCATTAGAAACCCACACATTGTAAAGCCCTTCCTTTTTAGCGAATTTCATAATTTCGAGGTAAAACTCTATCGCGATTAATGGTTCTGTGTAAGTATATGCAATGCCTGGAAGATTTTTTTCAAGAGCAAGTTCTACAACTTTTTCTGCGCTTATCTGCTCCCCAAATATTTCTTTGTTTTGCGGCTGCGAAATTCCCCAATTTTGGCAAAAACTGCAAGAAAGATTACAGCCAACAGTTGCAATTGAAAGGCACTTTGAGCCTGGCTTAAAATGGAACAAAGGCTTCTTTTCTATGGGGTCAACTGCAATTGAACAAAGCTTTTCGTAAACTAAAGAAATGAGTTTGCCGCTCACATTCTCTCTGACTCCACACTTTCCCCTTTTATCTTCCTCAATAAAGCAAAAATGAGGGCACAACTGACACTGCACTGCATTGTTATTCAATTTTTTGTAGAATAATGCCTCTTTCATCAAAACCACCCTGTTTTATTTTCCACTGTTCGACCGCTTGGGATACAGAAATCTTAACTTCTTCTTTTATTTGGTTGCGCAGGGATATTACATCATTGGCAATATCTTTCCACTTTTTTGGGCTGCCAATTGATAAAACAAATTCCGCCTTTCTTAATCTTTCATCATGCCGAAAAGGCATATACTCCAAGAGACGCTTTACTTCCTCACTCGCGTATAAACTAACAGACCAACAATCTTTTCTTTGACAATAACCATCACTTGTTTTTGTTCCCTTGCTAGAGGCCTTATTTAACCTTGGATTAAAACCGTCCTTTTCTAATTTTTTAAAAATGTGCTCAAGAAGATTTTTATTGCAGTTGTACAAAAGAAGGCTAAGACCAATATAATTATGATTATTGTAAGTGAATAAACAACCTTCACAATCAAAAAAGCCAGCCAAAAAGTAATAAAAGTATTCATCAGCAATATCTTCGATTTTCTTTGATAACAAAAAGTCAAATGAAGAATCAAGCGAAACACGAACCGCCCAGCCAAACCGTCCAGTTTTTTTGTTATACTTGGCGCTCTTTCGAACAACTCCATAATTTGAAAACACTTTACAAAAAAGGTTTATCATTGAAGAGTGCGTTGTAGATAATTCAGCAACTACCTGCCTACAATGCTTTCTTGCATGAATATCGCCAAAAACCAAACCTTGAAGATAAGCCTTTTCCTTTGAATTGTTAGAAAATGCATGCATCTCTAATTTCGCCCTTCTATTTTTTGGAATATTATACTCTTTAAGCCATTTAAAAAATGTAAAATAAGAAACGCCAAATTTTTTGATTATATCTTTTAAAGGTAAAGAACTGTCAAAATAGAGTTTTTCAAGAACCTCTTTTGTTGGTTTGTTCAAAATCTTCTTTGCAGTTTCCCTTCTGGAAATATTGTTTTTTGCCATTGCTTTTCTAAGAGTACTTGCACAAATATTCAGCTTTTTTGCTATTTGCCTAATCGACAAATGTTCATTCCAATGCAAGCATTCAAGCTCTTTTTCAGTTATGCTTACAATCCCGCCATCATAAGTGTTAAACTCCATTTGAACCCCACTTTCAAATATAGTCAATATAAAAATAGCAAATACCGGTTTTATACATTTTCGGAAGCAGGTTTCCAGTGAATTATTAAAAATACAAATTCAGGCAGTTTTTCAAAAAAACCTGCTTTGAACAATTCAACCATAAGATATTAATTGAATTGCAAATTCTTTTTAGTATATTCAAAAAGCCTTTTCGGAGCGCTCGCCAATGGCTCGCTTCCAAAAGGCTTGCGAAAAACATTTCCTAGCAAAATTCAATGCAGAGGAAAAATGAATGAAAGAGTATAACTGTGATTTGCATTTTCACGGCCTGCATTCAGGAGGGGTTAGCAAAAACATGCTTTTGCCTGTAATTGCGGAACAGGCAAAGCTGAAAGGGCTTGATGTCTGCGGAACAGCTGACATTACCCATGCAAAATGGCTTGAGCATGTGAAAGAAAATATTGTTGAAGAGGAAAACGGGGTTTTCAAGTCAAGGCAATTTGAAACTTTTTTCATTGTGCAGACAGAAATACAGTGCAAAGATTTGGTGCACAACCTTGTTTTCCTGCCAGACCTTGCTTCCGCAGAAAACCTGCGCGAAAAAATAAAGCCGTTTGGAATTTTGGATTCTTGGGGCTGCGGAAGGCCCAGAATAAGAATTTCTTCAAAACAGCTTGCGGAAATGGTTTTTGATTGCGGAGGAACAATAGGGCCTGCCCATGCTTTCACTCCTTATTTCAGTGTTTATGCACATTTTGATTCAATGGAAAAATGTTACTCTGAATTGTCAAAAAAAATTTTTTTCATTGAACTGGGATTAAGCGCTGATTCTTATTTTGCTGATTTGATAAAAGACAACCACAATTACAGTTTCTTGACCTGCAGCGATGCGCATTCTCCCTGGCCCCACAGGATTGGAAGGGAATTCACGCGCATAAAAATGAAAAAGCCCTGTTTCAAGGAACTGGAAAAAGCATTGCGCGAAAAAGAGGAAAAACTGATTACGCTTAATGCGGGCCTTGACCCGCGTGAAGGAAAATACCACAGGACTGCCTGCAATGCGTGTTTTACAAGATATTCTTTTGAACAGGCAGTGCAATTAAAATGGAAATGCCAAAAATGCGGAAGCATAATTAAGAAAGGCGTGCGCGACAGGATTCTGGAGCTTGCGGAATTGAAGGAAGAAACCCATCCGGATTTCAGGCCGAAGTATTTGCACCTGCTGCCGCTCGCAGAAATAATCCAGTTTTCTTTTGGCGCAAAAAATCCTGAAACAGATTCTGTGCAGGCTGCCTGGAAACAGTTTGTTGAAAAATTTGGCAATGAAATCAATGCGCTTGTCGATGCAGGGGAAGAAGAACTGCGCAAAGTTGACGAAAAAATTGCGGAAAACATTATTGCTTTCAGGAAAGGGCTTGTGCAATATGTTCCGGGCGGTGGAGGCAATTATGGAAAGCCGATTATCTGCAAAACAAAAGAAGAATTTGAAAGAATTGGAAAAGAAATTGAAAAAAACCTGAATTTTTCTTTGCAGGAAAAAAAACAAAAAAAACTGGGAGAATTTTAATGCCTGATTTTCGCCTGGCAGTGAAAGGATTTATCACTGAAAACAAAAAAGTCCTGATTCTGAAAAGGTCGGGTTATACAAAACAAATGCCTGGAATCTGGGAATTGCCAGGCGGCAGGCTTGAAGCTGGAGAAGACCCGCTTGCAGGATTGCAAAGGGAAATAAAAGAAGAAACTGGCATTGAAATTGAAATTGTTTTCCCAATGAGCGTGAGGCATTTTACTAGGGAAGACGGGCAAATAATTACAATGATAATTTTTTTGTGCAAGCCAAAAAGCAAAACAGTAAAATTGAGCAGCGAGCACACTGAGTTTGAATGGGCAGGCATAAAAACAGCAAGGCAAAAAATGAGCAAGTTTTATTTGAAAGAACTGGAATTGTTTGAAAAAAACCAGAAATCTTTTGAAAAAATCTTTGGGCAAGCCGGGAATAGCTTTTTAATTTAAAAAAGCACAATAATTAAAGTGATTTTTTTGGAAACAGCAAAACAAAAGGTTGCGCATGAAAAAATTCTGGAAAAAGGAATTGAATTTCACAGGGAAGTGAAAAAAACAATTGTCACTGCAGTAACAACTGCCTTTGCACTTGTAATCGCATTGTTCTGGCAGGACGCAATAAAAACAGGCATTGAGGACATAACTGCTTTTTTGGGATTAAGCGGAGAAACATACATCTACAAAATAATTACTGCAGCAATAGTCACAATAATCTGCGTTTTTGCAATAATGTATCTTTCCAGATGGCAGGAAAAAAAATAGCGCGATTCTTATTCAAGAGCCTGTTGCAAAAACAGTTAATTTTAGATACGCCTGGTTTTCAGGGCCTGCAATGGAAAGCTTGTTTGAATCCAAATCAAACCTTGTTCCATAATCCAGATAGGCTTTTTGCAAATAAGTTTGCGAACTAGTGTTGGTAGTCAGGCTCCAAATATTCCCATTGTTTCCTGAAATTGAAACATCAGTGTTCCAATTTGACAAATTAATATTTGGGAAAAAAATTGGCTTTCCAGTGTCTGTCTGAACATTAAAATTTACATCTGAGCTGCCGCCATCAGCCTTTATTTTGAAAGCGGCAATGACATAGTCATTATTCCCTGATACCTGCCCTAATGCGTCTGTATCTGGCAAATAATGGGTTCTGTTTTTGCCTTTTGCAGCAACCTGTGTCTGGTTGTCAAAAGGGCTGATTGCAACTGCCCCGTTTTCTGTAATATTTGTTCCCAAAAGGCCTATGTCAAAATTTGGGTATGGGCTGCTGAAATTTGTTGTCCTGTCCAAAAGCAAATAT
>JAQTNI010000018.1 GCA_028713935.1 Candidatus Iainarchaeum sp. | reverse complement strand
TGTCTTATCCCGATTTAAGTTCCTCTCTAAAAGTGAAGTAGCTTCCTCATTAGACTGGGAGGTCTTTATGAGGAAGCTGAACAAAAACAAGGTTCGGTGGATTATAAAACAAATGCGGTTGGGCGAACTGAGTGTTTGGCAGATTGCCAAACAACAGGGAGTAACAGCTCGTTGGGTGAGAAAACTGTTTGAGCGCTATCTGGAAACAGACCAGTTTCCTTTTCCCAAAAGGCCTGGCAAGAAACCTGTGCCAATACCGTTTGAAACGCAACAGTTGATTGAACAAACATTCAAGAAAACGCCTATTGGGGCTGTGAAAATGGAACAGTTTTTGGACTATCAGGGAGTGCACATTCCACACAATACTATTCACTGTGTTCTGCGAGAAAAGAAGCTGGCTCAAGAACAACCCACAAAGAGCAATAAGCGCAAATGGATTCGCTATGAGAGAAAACACAGCAACAGTCTGTGGCATATTGATTATTGCGAGATAGATGAGAAACAAGTTGTTGGTGTTCTTGATGATGCTTCCCGCTTTGTTCCCGCTTGCAACGAGTATGATAATGCAACTGCAGAGAACGCAGCAGACATTCTAACAAAAGCAATCTATTCATATGGCGCTCCCAGGCAACTGGTTTCAGACCATGGAGTGCAGTTCACTTCAATAGGAAAAGAAGCCTGTCCAGAACCACAAGACAACTTGTTTCAACAAACACTCAAAAAATATGGCATCCAACACATCAAAGCAAGAGTAAAACACCCACAAACAAACGGCAAAATGGAACGCTGGTTCGGCACACTAAAAAAACTCAAAAAACACTACGGTTCAGTTCAAAAAGCAGTATCAGCTTACAACAACGACATCCATCACATGAGCTTGACTAATGGACACTTGAGAACTCCAGCTCAAGCGTTTGTTGAGAAAATGAGGGGAAACGCATGAGCTGGGAAGAAAAGCTAATAAGGGAATATCACAAACAAAAATATAGAGAGGAAGTTAATTCAGGACAACACACAAAAAAACCAAAGCAATATTTAAAAACAAGGAAACCGATATATAATAAACACAAAAAGGCTTGGCTATGGAAAAAAAAATCTTTATTTTAATTTTGATTCTGCTTGCTTTGCCACTGACTGCGCAAGCAGCAATAACCTGCACAGCAAAAGCGGATTGTTCGGGGGCAGAAACAGCAGTATTGGGAATTTCAGACGGCACTACTTTTACAAATTCACATGCAGCAGTTCCAAGCGCTATCCCTGCAGGTTATGGAAAAATTTGCTGCAGTGGAATAAAAAGCGCAGCATGCGGCGCTGGTTCTGCAAAAATAATGCTGAGATTAAGCGGAAACACAAATGCGCATGCAGAAGGTCCTGCGGAAGCAACTGCGGGATATACTGACGTTTGCATTGATTCAGATGGTTCAGCGCAACAGTTAACAGGCATTACATTAAGAAACTGGGGCTGCAATACAGGGGAAACCTGCATTGTTGCATTAAGCGATGTTACAAATGCGCATCTTGCACAATGTTCTGTTCCGCTTGACCCGCTTTATCCACAAACAATTTGTGCAAGCCAGGCAACAGGCAGCCTGATAATTGAAAAAATTGTTGTTCCAAACCCAGCTTATAAAGGTCAGCCAATGAATGTTGATGTAACAATTGCAAAAGCAGCTGCGGGCACAGAGGCTTTGGCAAAATCAAAAACTGCTGAGCTTAGCGATATTGAAGGCAAAACAGCGTATCTTGCAATAAACAAAGAAGGCACAATAAGCGTGCAATTTGTAAATCCTCCCGCTCCTATGCCAACAAAGACAGCGGATATTATGATTGATGATGCAGTAGGAAGAACAGACCCGCCTACGCGCGCAACATATGATGCAGCAGACCTTGACAGCTTAAACCCGGGCATTTATACTCTTTTGATTGAAGTGTTTGACAGTGACGGTACAGCAGTGGCAAGCCAGATAGTCAATTTTGCACTTGCAAACCCGCCAAGCACTGCAAGCGTGCCAGAAACAAACTGGCTTGGCGCAATAATTGTTGCGGCCTGTGTTTTCACAATTGTTTTTGTTGTGCAAAGGAAAAGCCCTAATCCGAGCAATTAAAAAAACCAATTTAAGCAAAAATTATAATTAAACTAATTTTTAGAGTGGTGAAAATATGTTTCCGGGAATGGGAAATCCAAAGCAAATGGCGGGAATGCTAAAGCAATTCGGCATTAAAACAGAAGAGCTTGAAGCTGAAAAAGTGACAATTGAAAGCAAGGGCAAAAAAATTGTCATTAAAAACCCAAAAATCACTGTAATGCATGTGCAGGGCCAGAAAGTCTTCACAATAATGGGCGAACCCGAAGAAGAGGCAAATTCTGCAAGCGAAGACGATGTAAAACTTGTCATGGAACAGGCAAAAGCAACAAAAAAACAGGCAGAAGAAGCCCTGAAAAAGCATAATGGGGATATTGCGGAAGCAATAACAGAACTGAAAAAATAAAAATTAATTTTAACCGCTTGGATTACTCTAATTTTATTTCAGAATTTGGGTCAAAAGCAGGGCAGTGAACAAGGAACAGTTTCATTTTTCCCTTATAATTGTAAGGCGTGTTTTTTGGAACAATCACAACATCCATTTTTTCGGCTTGAATTGTTTCATTGCCAATAACAAATTCTCCCCTACCTTCCAAAACCAGGTAAATTCCATCCATTCCAGTTATTTTTATTTTTCCATGCGCTCCAGCCACTTCAATATAAGCAGCGCTCGCATTTGCAAAGATTTCTTTTGAATTATAAGCCTTGCCCTTAATGCCTTTCCAGCCAAACTTCTCGGCATTTTTCAGTTTGAATTTCATAAAAAAACACTTGGCATTAGCAAATTGTTTTTTCCCAATTTTTTTCGTAAGAAAAAAATTGTTCTTTTCCCAAGGCTTTTCTTTCTAAGAAAAGGCTTTATTCTTCTTCTGCCGCAATGTAAATGATTTTGCCCCTGCTTGTGTAATAAAGAATGCTTGCCTTTAATTTTTCGCCAATTGAATGGCCTGGCTTTATTTGTGCAGGAATTGAATTAGAGTCAATTGCATAAGTTGCGTTTGCATTGGCATCAAAAATGCCGCTTAATTCAAGCCCTGCCGGCTGAAGGATTTGGATTTCCAGGAGGGAATAGGAATCAAGAACCTGCCTTAATTGAAGCGCAGGAGTTCCTGTGCCTGTTTGCTGCAGGGAAACATTTCCATAAAGAGTGCCTGAATTTTCCTCTGCAAGCACGTTTTCCAGGCCCATTGTTTTTAATTGGGCTTCAAGCCTTGCTTTTGCATCTGCAAGGTTTGCGTCAGAATCAAAAGGAATTGAAGCGGAAAATCCGCCTTGATTGAAAAAAGAGGCGCTCTGCGGATTAAGCGATTGGACAAAAACATTGAGGTCATGCACTTGCTCTTCCGGCAAGGCAGTTTCGCCTGAAAGGGTTATTTTTGGCGCAATGCTTGCGGCTTCAATTTCAACTGAATTAAAATCCTGTATCTGGCTTATTTTTGATTTCAATTCTTCCGAAGCAGGATTGTTTGAAAAAAATGCTTTTGCTGAAAAAACAAGGTTTGGTTCAAGGGACTTGATTGGCAATTCAAGGCTTGCAGTGCCAGACAATTGTTTTGCAGTGAGATTTTCTTCTTCAACAGAAATCAAATTAACAAGCTTTGAACCTGCAAAAGTGGCTGAAACGCTTACCAAGATCTCATCGCCCTTGATGCTTCCAAAGCCAATCAATGCCTGGCCCTGGGAATCTGCAAACTCGTATTCTTTTGAAAGGTTCAAATCAGAGTTTTCGCTCTGGAAAACAATTTTTTTTGGAAGTTCAACAACGGCATACGAAACTCCATCAGGGGAAGAAAGGATTTTTCTGCCAGTTATTTCTTTTACAAGCATTTGCGGAGAGAGGCCTGGTTCAAGTGAAATTTCCGCAACATAAGTAAGGGAAGAAGCAGAAGTGGTGTCAAAAACAGAGGAAATTTTTTTTACTCCGGTTATTCCATAAATTGAGGCGTCAATTTTTTGGATGTCATATTCCGAAGTGGCGCCAAAAATTTTTATTAAAGGCAAAATGTCAACAACTTTTGCTTTCTGCGAATCTGCCTTGAATTTTATTTCACTGGCAGGCGGAACAGGAGTGTTGTCAGTATTGCCTGAAGTGTCAGGATTGCCTGGCTGCTGGTTTGTAACGCTGAGAAAAGCAAAGCCAATTGTCGAGGAAATCATTAGAATTCCAATTGCAAGCGCAATAATCTGGTTCCTGTTCATAAAAAAACACCAAAGCGGTTCTTTAACTGCAATAAAAAACCTTTAAAAACATTCTTAATTTTAATTATTTAGCAAAGCAAAGGTTAAAAACTAATTATCATGCTATTGCTCTTGGCTTGTTTGCCAAATCCAATTGATTGTGAACTTTGAAAAGGGGTTTTTTGTGGAAAATGGAAAAATCGTATTAGTGAATTACACTGGAAAAATAACTGCAAGCAACACTGTTTTTGAAACAACAGAGGAAAAAAAGGCAATTGAAGCAGGCTTGTTTGAAGAGAAAAAAAAATATTCGGCATTGCCGATTGTTGTTGGAGACGGGGAAATGCTGAAAGGCATAGACCAGGCATTGCTTGAAATGAAGGAAGGCGAAGAAAAAAAAATTTTGCTAAAGCCGGAACAGGCTTTCGGTGAAAGAAACCCGAAATTAATAGGCGTTGTGCCATTGAAAGAGTTCCAGAACAGAAAAGTAAATCCAGTGCCAGGAATGATGCTTGACCTTAATGACAGGGTTTGCAGGATACAGTCTGTTTCAGGCGGAAGAGTAAGAGTTGATTTTAACCATCCCCTTGCGGGAAAAGAAATAGAATACGACATAAAAATTGAAAAAGAATTGAAAAACCAGAAAGAACAGATAGATGCTTTTTTTGAAAAATTTTTCGGGGCCATACCTGACAACGAAAAAAGGCTCTCTATAAAGGAAAACAAGATTGAAATAGCAACAGACCAAAAATATTCGGCCGCAATAGGGCAGATTAAAAAAATTTTTTCAGACACAATAACAAAAAATGTAAAGGGAATTGAAAGCGTGAAATTCACTGAAGAATTCACAAAAGCAGGGGAAAACAAGGACAAGGAAACAGAAGCGCAAAAGCCCGCGGAAAAAAAGCAACAAAAGGAAAAAGCGGAAGAAAAAACCGCAAAAAGAAAGGCAAAGAAATAATTGAAACAACCGGCTTAAAGCACGGCTTTTTAATTCCTTATTAATACCATATTAATATGGTGATAATATGCCTACTGCGATTGTAAAGCTTGATGAAAATGCCAACAGGGTAATTAACATAATTAAAGCCAAATACGGCTTGAACGACAAGAGCGAAGCCATAAACAAAATGGCCTCAGACTATGAAGAAGAACTGCTTGAGCCGGAACTTAGGCCCGAATACATTGAAAAGCTCAGGAAGATTGAGAAAGAAAAAACCATTAAAATCAGGGACATTGACAGTTACTTTGAACAGCTGCGCAAGAGATGATTTTCTTGGCCTTTTTTCTGGAAACCAGAAAACACGTAGACAGGGTATTTGAAAAAATAGCGAAGAAAGACCCTGCACAGGAAGAAGCAGTAAAAAGAAAAATAAAGGAAATTCTTGAAGACCCATACAGATTCAAGCCGCTAAAAAAGCCAATGCAGGGAAAAAGAAGAGTCCATACTTACGGGCCTTTTGTGCTTACCTATTCAATCAACGAAAAAGAAAAAAAAGTAACAATAGAAGACTACGACCATCACGACAAGATATACAAAAAATAATTGAATGGAAAAGAAAAGCCAAAAAATAGTTGTTGGTTTTGAGCCAGACTTAACTTTTTAAACATTTGCCTTGGCAATATGAATAGGCTCAGAAACTAATTTTGGTTTTCAATCGGTGAAATAATGGAAACTCAAAACAGATTAAAAACAGGCACAACAACTGTAGGCTTGATTGCAAAAGACGCAGTGGTTCTTGCAGCAGACATGAGGGCAAGCCTCGGGCACATTGCATATGACGAGGAAAGCCAGAAAGTATACAAGATTACTGACAATATTATTCTTACAACGGCTGGCATGGTCGGGGATTTGCTTACCTTGGTAAGGTTTGCAAAAAGCCAGGCAAAATTATACGAAATTGAAAGGGAAACAAAAATGACCCCAAATGCGCTGGTGACCTTTCTTTCAAACATTCTCAATGCAAACAGGTTCTATCCTTATGGAGTGCAGTTTCTCATAGGCGGAATAAACAAGCAGGCAGAATTGTATGAACTGACTCCTGATGGTGGAATACTGAAAAGGGACAATTTTGCAGTCAGCGGCTCAGGAACAGAATTTGCAATGGCAGTGCTTGACCAGTATTACAAGGAAGGAATAGAGGAACAGGAAGCAATAGAACTTGCAGTAAAGGCAGTTGTAGCTGCAAAAAAAAGGGACATTTACAGCGGCGGAAAAAGCATAACCGCAATGGTTGCCTCAAGAAAAGGCGTAAGGGAAGTAACTGAAAAAGAAATAAAAAAAATACTTGAAAAATAAGTTTTCGGCTTTAATTTTTTAATTGCCTTTGGTTTATTTTATTGCAAATTTTTTACAAATTTTAATGCGCAGTTAAAGCACAATTTCAGGCAAAGAAACATTAATTCAAGCTTGATGTTGTGCGCACAAAAGAGAGTTGATTTGAGCCCACCAAGCAACTCGGCAGGCTCAAAGGAAATTGGTTCAAATGGAAATAATGGAACAAATCAAGGAAATAGTGCACAACACGCTTCCTGAAAAATGCCAGATAACAAAAATAGAAATGGAAGGCCCGGAAATAGCCATTTATACAAAAAATTATTCCGCTTTTTTGCAGGACGAAAACCTTGTTCCAAAAATAGCTTTTGAATTAAAAAAAAGAGTAAACATCAGGAATGATAAAAGCCAGTTAATGGCTCCGGAAGAGGCAAAAAACAAAATAATGCAGATAGTTCCTGAAGACGCTCAAATAAAGGACATTTCTTTTGACTCTGCTTTTTCAGAAGTTGTGATAGAATCAATAAAGCCGGGTCTTGTGATAGGAAAAGGCGGGGAGACAAGCAAAAAAATAATAACTGAAACAGGCTGGGTTCCAAACATTATCCGCGCCCCGACACAGGAATCTGAAATATTAAGGGGAATAAGGCATCACATGCACAAATACAGCGATGAAAGAAAAAAAATCCTGAAAGAAACAGCGGAAAAAATTTATTCAAAAATAAATTCAAGCCCAAACGATTGGGTAAGGTTAATTGCATTGGGCGGATTCAGGCAAGTGGGAAGAAGCTGCATGCTTCTTGAAACTCCGCACACAAAAGTGATGCTTGACTGTGGCATAAACATTGCAAACGATTCTCCGGAAGAAGCATATCCTTACCTTAACATTTTACACTTTCCAATGGAACAATTGGACGCTTTGATAATAAGCCATGCCCATATGGACCATTCTGGATTTGTGCCATACTTATTCAAGCTTGGATACAGGGGGCCTGTTTATTGCACCCCCCCAACAAGGGATTTGATGGCATTGCTGCAATTTGACTATCTTGATGTGCTTGCAAAAGAAAGGAAAGAAGCGCCTTATTCTGAAAAAGATGTCAAGGAAATGGTGAAATACTGCATAACAAGGGAATACAGGGAAGTAACAGACATAGCGCCTGACATGAGGCTTACACTGCACAATGCGGCACACATCCTTGGAAGCGCCTCAGTGCATCTGCACATGGGAGAAGGGGGCCATAACCTTGTTTACAGCGGCGACATAAAAAACGGTTTCACAAGGCTCTTCAACAATGTTGACATAAAATATCCAAGGCTTGAAACACTGATAATTGAAAGCACGTATGGAGGGAGAGACGATATCCAGCCTGACAGGCAGGAATCGGAAGACATTCTTTTGAAAGTAATAAAAGAAACAATGCAAAAAGACGGAAATGTCTTAATCCCTGTTTTTGCAGTTGGAAGGGCACAGGAAATAATGCTTGTAATTGAAAATTTTTACAGGAAAGGGTTGCTGGATGCAAAATGCTATGTTGACGGAATGACAAGGGAAGCAAGCGCAATCCACACTGCCTATCCTGAATACCTGCGCGAAGGAGTGCAAAGGAGAATATTGCAAAATGACAGCCCGTTCACATCTGAAATTTTTGTCCCAGTGGAAGGAAAAAACAGGGCGGAAATACTTGAGGAAAAAGGCGCAATAATAATTGCTTCAAGCGGAATGCTCACTGGCGGTGCGAGCCTTGATTATTTTTACAGAATGGCTGAAAATTCAAACAACACAATGATTTTTGTGGGATACCAGGGAGAAGGCAGCCTTGGAAGAAAAATACAAAGCGGAATAAAATCCCTGCCAATAACAGAAAGCACTGGAAAAACAAGGGCATTAAACATAAACATGCGCATTGAAACAATAGAAGCCTTTTCAGGGCATTCAGACAGGAACCAGTTAGTGGGCTATTTAAGAAGCCTGAAACCAAAGCCAAAAAGAATACTTGTTAACCACGGCGAAAAAAACACTGCAAGCGAATTCGCAAAATATATAGTAAACAAATTCAGAATCAATGCAAGCGCACTGAGAAACCTTGATGCAGTAAGGCTGAAATAAAAAAGCCTTTTGAAGTGCTCGCTGATGCTCGCTTTCAAAAGCCTTGGGAAAACAGTCGAATACTTTGGGGTGATTATAAAAAATACTAATTCTGCAGTTAGCCGAATTTTCCCGGAAATTCTGTCCACTTGTATTCTTTTATAATCAGGGTAACTTCAATGTCTTTGATTATATCCGAAAATTTTTCTCTTATGTCACGCACAATTTCATCCAAATGGCCAGGGTCTTTTGCAAAAACTTCCAGATAAATGTCAAACCTGCCAATGATTTTTGTGGAATAAACAATGTAAGGGGCTGCCTTGATATAGCCAATTAGTTTTTTTTCACGTTCAGGACCAAGATTCAGCAAAGAAATTTGCACGAAAGAATAAAACGGCAAGCCCATTTTTGGGGGGTTCATCACAGCAACAAAGCCCTGAATTACTTCCTCTCTTAACATTTTATCAATTCTGTATTTTACAGCATCCCTTGATAATCCGACCTCTTTGGCAATTTCCACTGTTGAAGCCCTTCCATTTTGCGCAAGAATTGTCAAAATTTGCTTGTCTTTATCATCCAGCTTGGTTTTCTCGCCATATTTGAGCTCCAGGTTTCTGGGAACCCCTGCATTTTCAGGCAAAGAACTTTTTTTACTCATAATTTATTAAAATGCGCAAAATAATAAAAAAGAATGCGTTTTATGCTAAAAATTTATTAAAAGGACTCATATAGTGCAGATGCAGCAATTTATATGTGAAAGCAAGTGGAATACTGGATATACACAACAGATGCCTGCAACCTAAACTGCTCTTTTTGCTCAAACTCAACCATAAGGACAGGCAAAACGCAACAATGCAGCGCAGAGGAAATTGCAGGCTTTGTTTTGCAGGATATGAAAAAAGAAAAACATCCAAAGAATGGCGTTGTTTTTTACGGAGGAGAACCCCTGCTAAACCAAGAATTTATAAAAGATGTTATCAGAAAAACAAAATTTGGCAAATTGGAATACCTGTCGTTTACAAACGGCACAATGCTGGATAATATCGATCCGTTTTTGCTGAAAAAATTGGACGCGCTTTTTATTTCCATTGATGGCGAGCACAGGGTACATGACAAATTTAGAGGACCGGGAACTTTTGAAAAAATAATCCAGAATATGTTTGCGGTTAAAAATAGGTTTGAAGGAAAAACAATTGCAAGGCTCTGCCATATCCCTGGCAATTCTATTTATTCTTCAGTTCTCGGAGTTGTTAATTGGTTTGATAATGTTCACTGGCAAATTGAAAACAGCCCAAGCACAATAACAAATCCAAAGGATTGCTTGTCCAGTTATTCAGATGACCTTGATTTGCTGATTGGCTACTGGACTAATCACCTGCACGAGGGAATCGTAAAAAAAATCATTCCTTTTCAGGCAATTGTTTCCTCCCTGCTATTTGAAAAAGAAAACCACTCTTTCCGTTGCGGTGCCGGCTCAAAAACAGTTGCTATAGATACAGGCGGAGAATGCTTTATCTGCGATGACCTGATTGGCAGGGAAAAATTTCACATTGGAAGTGTCCAGCAGGGAATAAACCATGAAAAACTGCGCGCCTGCGGCAAAAATATTTTTTGCAATGGATGCAAAATAAGGAAAATATGCGGAGGCCGATGCCTTAGGGCATGGCAAGAGTTCCCTAAAAAAATGCAATTCTACTGTTCCACAACCAAAATGCTCGCAAATAAGCTAAAAGAAAAAATTCCCGAGATAAAAGAATTAATCAAAGAGGGCATTATTTCAAAACAAGAACTGGATAATTCGCTTGCAGAATTTACAGAGGCAATTCCATAAAAGAAAAGGTTGCAAGTTTAGGAAACAAATTCTCTCTTTTTCTAACAAATTGTTTTCTAAAAACCATTTAATACATAACGGGTTTTTTTTGATTTTTTTTAAAAAAAAAATTTTCAAAAAAAAACACACATATACATAAGAAAAAAGGCTAATTTTGGCTTTTTTTTTGAAATCAAGGATTATTTTTTCCATTATAACTAAAAGGAGTTAAAATAAGCCTTATTTTCAGCGAAAAGTATTTAAAGGAGTTTAATCATACTATTGCCTGAGATCAGATATGCCTACAGTTTTCAACGACTGCTCCAGATTTAATTTGGAGAAGGCATCTGAGCTAGGCAAGACTTTGAGCAAAGGGGGCACTGTACTTTCCGACAACGCACCTGCTTTTAGCAAGAAATTTGGGAAGTAAGGCCCCTTCACCCCTTTAACCTTTTTTAGAAAAAAAGTTTAATCAAAAAAAGGCTTGCTATGCAAGCCTACACTATTCCCTTCACGCCAAGTTCCAAAATAGGAAAAGCCCCTAACTTTTGAAACAAGCCAATGCACTTTAAAATTCGTTCTAATTAATTTTTTTTAATGAGGATAATAATTACAGGAACTCCTGGAACAGGAAAAAGCCTTGTTGCGCAGTTGCTTGCAAAAGAATTGAAATGCAAGGCAATCAATGAAAGGGCTTTTTGCGAAAAAAGGAAAATAGGAAAATTTGACAAAAGGCTTAAGGAGCTCATTGTGCCGCTTGGAAAAATGGCAAAAGAAATGAACAAATTCCTTAAAAAAGAAAAAAACATTATTCTGGAAGGCCACCTGCTTTGCGAAGCAAAACTGAATTCAGACATTGTGATTTTACTGCGGGTTTCTCCTGCCATCCTGGAAGAACGGCTGAGGGCAAGGCACTATCCGGAATTCAAGATTCAGGACAATGTTTTGTGCGAAGGAATCGATTACTGCAAAAAGCATGCCCAGCGTAATTATCCAAAACAAAAAATTTTTGAAATACAAAATAGCGGGCAATTAAAAGAAACAATTTCAGGAATAATGAAAATCATTAACCCCGCCTTAAACAGAATCCTTAAATAATTTATGCAATTAATAAAGTACAAGGAAAGGGGTGCAAATGAAGGTTAAATTGCTATTGGCATGCTTACTGATATTGCTCTTTGCTGGCTTTGCCAGCGCAGAAACTGTTTTTGAAAAAAATTTTCAGGAACTCGGCTATCAAAATTTTTCAGTTGACAGCCCTGGCAGCACTGCCTGCACTTTTGTCGATTTCGGTTTTCCTTCTGACCAAAATGCATTTTCAAATGGGAATTACCCGATTTTATCCCTGAATTCCGATTTTTCCCCTGTTGCGTCAGAAGCAGCAAAAATCGATGTTAACATAAACAATGCGCCTCTTGCAGAAAAAAAAACCACTGAATTCAAGTGCAATGGCACTGAATGCTGGAGCAGGATATGGCTGCCAAAAGAAAATCTCTTGGAAGGGACAAACAGGCTTGATATTTGCCTGCACGCCTCAAACAGCACTGCTTCAATAAACCTGAAAAATTCATCAAAAATCGGCCTCTATAAAACAGCGCAATTTGGCAAGCAATACCCGTTTAAAACAGCAGATTATTTTACAACAACTGCAGACAAAAGCGAAATGGTAATAGGGGACACAACAAAAGTAACAGTAAATCTACATAATGCAGGGTCTGGCCCTGCAGAAATAGAATTAAAGTATGCAAGGCCAATTGCAGAGGAAAAAAAAGCCTTTGTTTTTATTGAAGGAAAAGCCTATGCACAGGGAACAATTGAGCCAGGCAGTGACATAAAAATTGATTATGTAATAAAGCCAAGAGTGATTGGCAGCATTACTCTGCCGCCTGCGGCTGTTTATTATACAAACGAATTTGGAGAACAAGAAGTTATTTTTTCAGGCCAGGCAACAATAAAAATAAGGGAGCCTGAAAAAAAAGTTGATGCCTTTATTGAAAAAGAAAAAGAAATTAACCAGCTTGGACAGACAGTGCCTTTGGTGCTTAATGTGACAAGCAGGGGAAAAGACAGGCTTTACAACATTGAGGCATCAATAATTGCGCCTCCCGGAATAAGCATCACGGGAACCCAGACAAAAACAATTGAAACAATTGCGCCTGGAGAAACAATCCAATTGAGTTTTGATGCAACTGCTAGCCAGGCAGGGACATTTGACATTGGCTGCAAGCTTGTTTATTCCGATTTTAATTTTGCAGAATCAAAATGCGAAAATTCAAAACTTGTTTTTGAACAGCCCGGAATAGGCCTGGAAATAATTGCAGTGATTATTCTCGTAATAATCGGAATAGCAGTCTATGTCTACATAATGAAGAGCAAGTGATTTTGTTAATTTTCCCCTATTTTTCTTCTTCTCTTGGCTGTCCAATGGCCTTGAGCAGTTAGTGCAACAACCCATTGTTCGGGATATAAAGGGTCTTCTATTTCAAAAACATGGGGATTTCCCGGGTTTCTCAGGATATACTCAATAAAGTGAATCAGCATAGAACGGGTTTGACTGGAGTTCCCTTTTCTTCGGAAAAATGCCTGTGCCAAAGGCCTTACCATTTCAGGCTCTTGCTGGGCCAATTGAAACAATCTGTGCCCCTGCACTAATGCCAAGCACATAGGCCCTCTTATTTTTCCCGATGCAATTGCACTCCGAATTTTTTTAAGTTCTTCTCTTGGCAAAAACAATTGTTGGGCCAAAAACAATATTTCCTTTTGAATCGCTGGATTTTTTACCTGTTCTGCAACTTTTTCACCCACTGCCGCTTTTCCGATTAGTTTTGCTTCAAGTTCAGCTCTTTTTGAGCGCAAAAAGGCAGGTTTGTTGAGCACTTTGGCTATTTTTTGAACACTTTTATCTGCCGGGGTTTGCCAGGCTTTTAACCTGGCTTCAGCATGTTTTTGTTCAGGCGTCTTTCTTCTAAAAAATTTTCGACCTGGCTGCATAAATAATAAGACTTTGAATCAGATTATAATAATTTCTGTTGTTTTGCGAATTCTGATTTTGGGTTGCCATTTTATTTTTTTATTCCTGTTTTCTCAGGATTTTCCTGAATTCAACTTTTTTTTCTTTTGCAAGGCGCTTTTTGTATCTTGCTATAAAAACAAGGCAGATTCCGATTATGATTGGATAAAGAAAAACCGGAATGTCAAATTGTGCTTTTGGCATTGCGAGCATTGCTGTTGCCGCATTTGCAAATGCAATTGACTTCAAAAAATCTTTTTTTTCAAAATTTGTTTTTGATTTTGAAATCAAGTCCATTGCTTCCGCATTGAATTGGCCAGAGCTTAAGTATGCGGAAGCCTTGTTTATTGCAGAAGCAGCATCTTCTTTCATTGAGGAAATTGCGGAATCAAGCTCTGATTCCATGGATTTTAATTCTGTTTCTTTTTTTTCAAATTCCGCTTCAAATTCCGAGAATTTTTTTAATGCTTCTGAAAATTGCTTGGCTGAAACAAGTTCTTTGAAAGAAAGGGCTTGTTCTGAAAGCTTTGTTCCCTGCAATGAATTCAATTGGAGTTCAAGCTTCTGGAGCCTTTCTTTTGAAATTGGGGCAACATAACCAAGCTTTGAGGCTGTTTCTTCCGGAACGCTTTCAAGGAGAGAACGCAAAGAAGAGATTTTTTCGGGAATTGTTTTTGAAATGGCTTTTGTAAAAAAATCCAGCCTTTCTGAAACTGCCTTGGCTTTTTCAGAAAGAAAAGACTCTGTTTTTGAGGCAAATGCGCCTGATTTTTTTTCAAGTGAGTCAAGCAAAAAAACAGCCTTGTTGAAATCTCCTGTTGCAATGCTGTTTTCAATTTCTGAATCGCTTGAAAGCAATGAATCGTGGTCACTGGCAAATTTTTCCGTTTCTTTTAATGAAACAAGCTGTGCCCAGAAATTGTTTGGCTTTTCAAGAAGCTTTGCTTTCTGAGAGAGAAGTTTTTTTGAAAAAGCCTGCAAATCAGCTTCCTGCAAGGATGAGTTTGCCTTGAAAAGAGTTTTCAGGGCTTCTTCAAAAGAGCCGGAATTAAAAAGCGACTCTGCCTGCAGTGCAAGGCTTTTTGCGCTTGCAATTGCTCCTGCGAGCTGTTTTTCTGAAACCCCTGCTTTTTGCATTAACAGGGAGTTTGATTCAAGCAAAGAAATTTGTTCCTCTATTTTGCTTTTAAGGGGAAAAAATTGTTCCATTGTGCTTTGCCTGCTGCTTTCATAAGAGGCTAATTTTGAAATTTCGCCTGCAATTGAAACAAGCCTTGAAATTTTTGAATCGTTTTTCAGGTCTGTTTCGGAAAAAGAAGAGAGTTCTGCAAGCAGTCCTTTTCCTTCAGGGGAAGAAAGAAGTTCTGCTGTTTGCCTTGTTTTTTCAAGGAATCCAAGCCAGAAGCCAGTGCTGTCTTTGTAGGAAAGTGCCAGCAAAAATTTTTTTGTTTCAAATGGGAAGATTTTTTTCAGCTCAAACAGCAATTTGCCAGAATTTATTTTTGATGGGGCTTTTTCTCCTGCTGAATCAAGGACAAAAAAATTTGTTATTTTTTCTTGGGAAAGTGGAATGGAAAGTGAAAAGGATGCGTTTTCAATTGCAATTGGCAGAGTGTTTTTTATTAAAATTGAGAAAGTGCTTTCAAAATTGTTCATGTCTGCCTGTTTTGAGGAATCCAGTGCAATTGAAGAATCAATTCCTTTGGGAATTGAAAAATATATTTCAATTTGCTGGTTTGGGATTGGCTTGTCAATGAAAAAAGAAATTTTGTTTTCCTGCAGGGAAAAAGCCGAAACCGGGTTTTTGCAAGCAATGAAAATGTCCAGGGGAGAGGCTTTTGAATCAATGAGCTTTGTTTCTATTTTGATGCGTGGCAAAGAAGCAGTTGTTTTGAGCACAAGCTTTTTTTCAAGCGCAACTGTTGCTTCTGTTGCGCTCAGCACAATTGTTTCCTCTTCAAAGGGAATGCTTTGCATTGCCTGGAATTCAAAAAAAGAAATTCCTAAAGGGAGAGAATCAAGGCCAATGAAAAGGAAGCCATCACTGAAAACCATGTTTTCCGGCAGTGCAGGCCGGGAAGCAAAGCCGGAGAAAGGGATTTTCAGGGAAACTTTTTTTGTTGCCTGGAAAGGGTTGGTTGCAGTTATTCTTATGCGCGCATTGAAATCATTGTTCAGTTCAGGCACTGAATCAAAGAAATATTCAATTGAAGAATTTTTTGATGCAAAATCCGCTATTGCCTTGTCAAGCTCTTTTTCAAGGCTTTCTTCCAGAGAAAAAAGGCTTTCTTTAAGGTCGGGCAGGACAGGAAGCGCTTTTTCAAAGATAACTGAGTTTTCTGAAAAATATTTTGCGTTCCCTGAAAGCCTTGACTGGAAAGCACTAAGGGAAATGCCTGAAGAAAAATTGCCTGAGCGCTCATTTACAAGAACAAGTTTTTCAAGCAATTCTTTTGAATGGGAAAAGCTTTTTTTCAGTGCAATTATTTCGGAATTGTAATTCAGGAAATTAATTGTGTCTTTTTGGAGCAAATCGCAGAACCTTTTCACGCTTTCAAGGTCGGAATAGGGCTTTTCAATCCGCTTTATTTTTTCAAGCCTTAACTGGAAATCTGAAAGGTCTATAAGGGGCTGCCTTGAAGAAAAAATTTTTTCCAGGCTTTCAAAGCAATTGTCCAGCGATAGGGCCTGCTTAAGCAAATATTCTTTTGAATCCTGGACTGAAAGCTTCAAATCATTGAATTCCTCTATTGCGCTTTTGCACAAAAAAAGCTTTTTGTCAAAATCCTCTGCTTCCTTGAATTCTGAAATCCTGAACCTTAGCCTTGCTGCAAGGTCTGATTCGCTTTGCAGAAACAGCCCCTTTTCCTGTTCATCAAGAAAATCAGAAATTTTGCCTGTTCTTTCTTCACAGAGCACTTCAAGGCCTGAAATTGCCTCTGATTCCAAAAAAGAAAGGTTTTCAATCAAAGAGGAAACATCAAGATCCAGGTTTTTCAGGGCTTCTGTTCTTTCGCCGATTGTGATTGTTCCCAAAACGCTTTTTTGCTTCAGTTCGTTTATGCTAACCTGCATTGGGAGAAGCTCTGCAAGCGCCTTTTCCCGAAAGCCTGAAAAATCCTGAAGTGCAAACTTCTGTGTTTCAAGCTGCGAATCCCCTTCTAAAAGAGAGTAAAGCTCCGCAAAAAAATTTGTGTCAAAAGAAACAAATTCCCTTGCTGAAAGCGAATCAATTTTTTGTGAAGCCGAATTGATTTTTTCAAGGATTTGCATTTCAAGCATTGAATTCCTTTCAAGCAATTCAAGCCTGTGCAAAGAATCAAATTTGAGGAGTTCGGAAAATTTTTTAATTGCGGAATTTTCCGTGCCTGCAAGGTTATTGTATGCCTGCAAATATTCAAAAGCAGGCATTTTTGCAAGCGCTTCAGAAGCGGAATTGATTCTCAAAAAGCCATCCAGAAAAGAAACAAAATAATCAATTGTTTTGGAAATAAAGGGAATTTTCAGGATTCTTTTTGACTGTTCCGAGCCCATTATTTCCGATTCATGCTGCCTGAAAAAATCAATCGGGGTTTCTTCTTCAACAAAATCCCTTTCAAAGCCTGTTTTCTGCATCAGGCCTTCAAGGCTTTTCATCTGGACAAGGTAATATCCTGAAAAAGATTCTGAATTGAGGCTTTGCGCCTGCAAATCATTAAGGTTGTTGTTCAAAAGAATAAAATCGCTGAACAATGGCTCTTCTTTTGCAAGAAAAATTTTTTCGGAATCAAGGTTTTGCCCTTCTTCAGACAGAATTGCAAAAGCAAATTTGCTTGCCTTGTCTGAAAATTTGAAAGAATTTGCGAGATTGTGGTTCAATTCATTTATCTCTGAAGCAAGGCCCTGCAGATTTTCTCCTGAAGAGCATATTGAATTGATTGCCTTTATGTTTTTCCCTGCCTTGCCAAAAAAAAGCCAGCTTGAAGCAAGGTTGTTTTCAAGAGAAAAAAGCATTGATTTTGAATTTTGAGGCAGGGCACTGGAATCAAAATTAAAAAGCTCTGATTCGGCCTTTTCAAAACATTTTTCCTGGGAATCACATTCAGGCACAAAAGCAAAAGACTTGCTGCTCAAATCACTGCACAAAAATCTTTCAGAATCGGAAAGCTCATTGGAAACACACCCGGAGAGAAAAAAAATTACGGCAAGAAGCAATGCCATGAAAAAGTACTTTGGAATTTTTTTCATGAAAAAAACCGCTCTGGACAGGTTTAAAAATCATGCGACGGGTTCGGCAAAAAACGAACAGGCTTGTTTTTTGCATATTTTTTTAAAGGGCTTGAAGAAAGCTTATTTTATGAAAAATGCAAAATTGCCTTTTGACAAACAAGCAGACGCAATCTGCATTGCAATAGGAAAAATGCAGCCAGGCATTGTGAAACAAACTTTGCCGTTGAAAGAAGATATTCTTATTGATTTTGACGCAGATAAAAAAATAATTGGCATTGAAATTCTCAATGCATCAAAAAATTTGCCGGAAAGCCGCTTAAAAGTTCTGGAAGCAATCGCTTAAAAGAAAAAAACGCTGATTACAATAATCCTGCCTGCTTCCTCTGCGAAAACAACGTGCCAGGTTTTTTCCAATTTTTTAACTGCAATTTTTCTCCATCAAAAGATTCTTCAACAAAATCAGGATTTTTAAGAATATAAATTACTGTTGATTCTTCAATGCCTCTTAACAATATTCTCTGGCGCGCATGAAAAGAAAACAAAATTATAACAAAAAGGCAAAAAAGAAGGCCTAAGAAAACAGCCTGCAGTTCGACAAAAAACAGAAAGGCAATTTTTGAGCATCCTTCCAATAACGCCCTAAACTAAAGCCGGCCCAATAGAAAAGTATTTATTCTGAAAAGCCATTGTTTTTGTGGATGAACGCACAGGGTTCTTTGGAATACTTGCTGATTATTGGCGGTGCAATTATAGTTTCTGCAATAGTAATCACAAGCATCTTGGGCATTGTAAACACAAACCCAAGCTTTTTACCAGAACAAATCACTGATATTTTCGGAAACCCAATAAACCGGGGAACAATAGGAACAAACCCACAACAATTTCATTATGAGTGTAAAAACAATCAGTGCATCCAAGTTCCAGGTTCAAATCCAAGCCAATGCACACCAGAAACCACAATCAACTGCATACCACGCACTTGTACAGAAAACAATTGCCACAACGAATGCAAAAACCAAAAATGCACAATCATTTATGCTCCAGGAACAAGCCAATGCGGAAACAACATGGATTGCAACTGCAACAACCAAAACCTTTCAATTTCAGGCTACATAAAAACAAACAACAACACACCCATACCAAACGTAACAATAAACAACACAACAACAAACAGCAGCGGTTATTACTCTTTATCAGAAACTTGTCACTGGACAGGAACAACAACACCAACCCTAACAAACTGGGCTTTTGAACCAGAAAACCATTCTTATACAAACCTAACAACAAGCCAAACAAACCAAAACTTTACAGGAACATACTGTGAAACAAGCACAACAAGCTGGCAGAACCATTCAATTGAAAATCAAACAAGCACATTTGTTGCAGAGTTTGATGCAAGTTCCGATGGAAACAGTTCTGACGGAGTAATAGGCTTTTCAAATGGAAACGCAACAGCATACTCTAGTTTAGCAACCATTGTAAGATTCAACACGAATGGAACAATTGATGTTAGAAACGGAAACACCTATTCAGCAGAAAACACAATTGCATACACTGCAGGCACAATTTACCATTTCAAGCTCACTATTAACATTCCGAACCACTTGTACAGCGTAACAATAACTCCTGAAGGGCAAGCAGAACAAAACCTGGCAACTGATTACAACTTCAGAACAGACCAAAACACAATAACGCAAATAAACAACTTAGGTTACATTGCAGACAACGGACAAACATCAGTACAAACCATTACAATCTGCAATTTAGAAACACCAACAAACAACGCACTAACAGTTAACCCAACAACTGGATTAAACAGTTCAGGTTCACCAGGAGGACCATTCACACCAAATTCACAAGAATACACTTTAACTAATTCAGGAACAACCAGCATCAACTGGACAGCAACTAAAGACCAAAACTGGTTAGATTTGAACAAAACAAGTGGAACATTAACTGGCGGAGCAACTGATACCGTAACTGTTTCGATTAATTCGAACGCAAACAGTTTGACAACAGGAAATTATTCTGACACCGTAACTTTCACCAACACAACCAACGGACAGGGAAACACAACCAGAAACATTTCACTAACAGTTAATTCTGCAAGTCTTGATTGCACTCATTACGTCGACAAAGCAAACCTAGGAGGAAACTGCAACGACAACAACCCCGGAACAATAACCCAACCATGGTGCACACTAACAAAAGCAGGACAAAGCGCAGTTGCAGGAAACGTGGTTTGTGTACGAGCGGGAATATACAACGAAACACTGGAACCGCAACACTCCGGTACTGCAGGGAATTTGATTACATTCAAAGCGTATTCGGGGGAAGGTTGTCAGGGGGATTCGAGTGCCAGGGGAAAGCAGGGCAAAACGGGTTGTTTGGTAATTTTGGATGGGCAAAACAGCCTCAACTATGGAATCAATTTGGGTAATAGCGATTACACTGCTGTTGATGGGTTTGAAATAAAAAATTACACAAGCGATGGCGTAATAGGACAAGGCGGAATCGGACTGAAAATTATTGGAAATTATGTTCACCACGTTCAGGGAACCGGGCTTGATATTGCCTGGTGGTCGTCGGATTCTCTCTTAGAAAACAATGAGGTTTATGCTACTGGCGCGGATGGAATTTCTGCTGTTCGCGACACCAATTTAACCATTCGTGGGAATAATGTTCACGAGAACTGGAATGATGGGCTTCTTATAGACGGCACTAATCTTGTCGTTGAAAATAACTGGATTCATTATCATGATGGTGGCGCAGGCCATCAGGATAACATTAGTGTATCTGCTTTTGTGCATGGGTTGATTATTCGTTATAATACTCTTTCAGATTCATCTGAGGATATTTATTTTTCAAACGAAGCACCCGGAAACCAGGACCAAATTGATATTTATGGGAATGTGATTTACAGTGACTTGCTGTATGGAAATGCCAAAGGAATCTTTATTGACATGAGTTTAGGCGGCATTATGGGGCTTGACCCAATCCCAACCATTTCGAATGTGAACATTCATTCCAACACAATTGCCAGCACTTGCCCGGTATTTGGCATTACTGCTGGACCGGCAGCGTATGTTTCAAACATAATTGCCAGAGATAACATTTTGTATTCTACCAACATTGACCTGAAAGGAACAAACGTAAACTCAAACTACAACGATTATTATTACAACCCATTGCTAACATCGCCTGCTTGCGGTTCAACCTGTTATTGGGGAACCGGGATTGGGCGATGTGTCTGGAGCAACGAAGGCTCCAATCACATTGTTGCAGACCCGCAATTCGTTAATTATGTTCCTGGTTCAGCCTGGGACTTTCATCTACAACCCACCAGCTCGGTCAAAGACACAGGCGACCCAAATCTGGCTTCGACTGTAAGTTTGCCAAGTCCGTTCGTTGACATTGACGGTATTACTCGCCCGCAAGGAAGCGGTTACGATATCGGCGCCTATGAGTATGTTGGTAGCAGTGGCGGTACTTGTTCGGACGGAGTTCAAAATAATGGGGAAACAGGTGTTGATTGCGGGGGTTCCTGCCCTGTTTGCCAGAATTCGCTTTCACAATATGGAATTACCTGGACTTTTGACAAAGGATACAGAACAGGACAATTTGCCAACGGAGACTACTGGGTATTGGGGCCGGTTACAATTACCAGCATGACTCCCGTTTTTGACGGACAGCATAATGGCTGGGAAATAAATCCTTCCGGAGCGTTAAATCAGCAGGGATTCGATACCCGGGCTGAAACTTTTAACGCAGCGCTTGTTCCTGCACTTCCACGTACTGTCAATTCAAATTCCTCTATTGTAAAATCAATTTCTGTTATTCCTTATGCTCAAACAGGCCTCAAGACCTACCTCCAAACCGCAGCAGTGCTAACTGTTTTGGGAACTGTTCCTTCAGATGACGGAGCAAGCGTTTTCAGGCCAGCCTACTTCGGAAACCAAAAAACACTGTATTCCACTACTGGTCTGCAGATGAATATTCTTCCAAGGCTTTCCACGAGCCCGGCAATTGATGCTGTTGCGCCGACACTGGCTGCAGCAAAAAGAAAAATTGACAGGGTGCAACTGGTTCACAAACTTGGATACAGTGGTGACCAGATTCATCCGGTGGATAATTTCCAGCTTACCGACCCCTATGGGCCGGATGTTTCCAATAATAACACGGATGCTGCATTGCGCATAATGCTTGCAAAAACAGGCGATTCTGAAGCGGAAAGAAGCGCGGCGGTAATTGCATTGGTGCAGTACGGAATCGATGTTTTTGCAATGCGTGCGGCGGGACAAAGCTGGACTGCTGATGGCGGGCATGATTTGGGAATGAAACTTCCACTGGCTTTTGCCGCGGTTCTATTGAACAATCAGGCAATGAAAGATGCAGTAAGCACTGCGCCAAAAAACGCTTTTGCGGAAACCGGGAACACCTGGACAAGCCCAATAGGAACTGTTATCTGGGGACAAGACCGATGCAATTATGGCAATGAAGCACTGAGTTATTGGAATGACTTGCGCATGCAAGGCCATGAAAGTTCAAAAGACTGCAAAGACCCTTATTTGTTTATTGATGGTGGTTCTGTTCCGGGCGGATTATATCAGGGTTGTTGCACTTCCAAGGCGCTCAAGGGAAGCGCGCTTGTCGAATACCTTATTCCCGGAATGGCAAGCGTTTGGAATGACACTGCACAATTGACTTATGCCGACCGGTGGGTTTCTTTTGGAACCTGGACACAACCAGACACATGCGCTCCAATGACAGGGTTGTGTTCCGGTGGAAACAATCCGAATGCAGCCTGCACTTCGGCTAATGCCGCAACAGTTTGCACTGGCGGCACGTGCGATTATTCTGCCTTGTGGGCACAGGATTATGGCGTAAAATTCGGGGATAATCCGGCAAATCCAGGAACCTGCATTCTGGATACTGATGCTTCGGATGGAATTGGAAGGCTGCCGCAATTGCACGGCACCGGAGCAGACAGCAGATATCACAACAGCGTTTTTGTTGATGCCATGTGGGCAGCGCATAGAAATCCCTGAAATTGATTGCTGCAAAAACCGCTTTTATAAATGCTCTTTTTTTCAGAAGCAAATTAAAAACAGTTTGGCACCCATTATCTTCAAGTGTTTTAATGCCTGAACTTTTGTCTCTTGAAGATGGAAAAGAATTAGTCAAGCTTGCAAGAAAAAGCATTGAATATTACAGTGCAACAGGGGCTTTTTGGCGAGAAAAAGCAGGCAATGACAAATTTTTGAAGGAAAGAGGGGTTTTTGTTACAATTAACGAGTTTCCAAGCAAGGAATTAAGGGGCTGCATTGGCTTTCCTTATGGTGTGAAGCCTCTCTGGGAAGCGACAATTGAAGTGGCTATTGAAGCCGGTTTTCACGATCCAAGATTCCTGCCATTAAAAGCAGAAGAACTGGAAAAAATTCTGATTGAAGTTTCTGTCCTTACAGCGCCTGAAGAAATTTTTGGAGAAAAAAAGGATTGCCTAAAAAAAATCAAAATTGGCCAGGACGGATTGATAGTGCAGCGCGGATACAGGAGCGGATTATTGCTACCAATTGTGCCGGTAAATTATGCGTGGAATTCTGAAACATTGTTAGAACAAACTTGCATTAAAGCAGGGTTACCTAAAGCGACTTGGCGTTCTGCAGAAGTACATGTCTTCAAATTTTGTTCACAAATATTTACGGAAAAGCAACCTAACGGAAAAATCGAGGAAATCAATTTGGAAGAATCATTGAAAAAATAAATTTTTCTCATTGTTGAAAAATGTTCAATCCAACTATTTTTTACTCTTTTCAAGCCTAAAATTCTCACTATTCTTTTCAAATCACAAAGAGGGATATTTGATTTTTCTGACAGCCAGTTCCAGAGAGTAGTTTTAGAAATACACGCAAAGCTTGCAGTTTCATTAATCGAACCAAACCTTTTGATTGCCAAATTCCTTACTGCAATTATTCCCTCCCTGCTTAATTTGACAGAAACAAAATCAATATTTTTGCAAGATAATTGTATGACAATAGGGGCTCCGCCCCTATGGCCCTGTGAATCTCTCCGGGCGCTTCGCGCCACGGAGTATCAGATTGCGGGGGCGTCTTGCACTACTTTGATGTTGTGATG
>JAQTNI010000017.1 GCA_028713935.1 Candidatus Iainarchaeum sp. | reverse complement strand
ATTCCTCTAATTTTGAATTGCCATTTGCCTTGAATTTTTTGTTCAAGTCCAGAACTTCAAGAATTGTTTCATCAAGCCCCAATTTTCTCAGCGCAAGCGGAAGGCTGTAAATATTGCTGACATCATGCACCCCGATTACTTTTTCAACTGGCAAATTTGAATTCAGGGAAATTTTTTCCCTTGTTTTTAGGCTAATGGGATTTTCGCTCCTGCAGACAATCACGTTTGGCGGCAGGCCAAGTTCAAGAAGTTTTCTAATGCCGAGCTGAGCTGCTTTTGTTTTTTGCTCACCAAGGCACTTCAACTGCAAAACATAGGTAATGTTCACTACGCAGACATTTTCCCTGCCTTCCTCATAAAGCATTTCGCGCATTGCCTCAATTGCAAACATGTTTTCATAGTCACCAACTGTTCCGCCGATTTCAATGACAATTACATCGGCTTTTGTCTTTACTGCAAGCTCCCTCAAAACCTTTTTGATTTCGCCTGTGACATGCGGAATAAACTGGACATCCCTTCCAAGGTATTTTCCGGCGCGCTCGTTTTCAATTATTGTCTGGTAAATTTTTCCGGAAGTTACAAAATTTTCCCTGCCAAGGTTTTTGTCAAGCATTCTTTCATAAGTGCCAAGGTCAAGGTCTGTTTCAGTGCCATCATCCAAAACAAAAACTTCGCCGTGCCTGAAAGGATTTAATGTGCCGGCATCAACATTCAAATAGGCTTCAAGTTTTATGGGTTCAACATTCATGCCCCTGTCCTGGAGCATTTTGCAGAGGCTGCTGCTTATTGTCCCTTTTCCGATGCCAGAAATTACGCTGCCTGTTATTGCAACAAATTTTGTTTTGCCCGGAACATAGCCTTTAGGGACTGGCGTGTAAAATTCATCGCCGGAAGTAGAAATTATTTTTTCCAGAATGCTCTGCCCAGACAAAAAACCCACCAAAAAAAATTAAAACAAAAAATAAAACAATGAAAGAATTAATGCAATACTAGTTTAAAAATTAATTTGTCTGGAAAAATCAGGCAAGGCTTATCTGAAGGTTTTTGCTGACATCAACAGAGCCAGGCACATCAAGCGAAGCCTTTAATTCCCATTTTATCCTGCTCCTGTTTCCCGAAAAAGTCTGCATTACATTCAAAACATTTCCAAGTGTGCTTTCAAGCTTTGGCCTTGCAAAAGCCTGTGCTGGCGCCTGTATTGAAAAATCATAGCGTGTTTCTCCTGAAGAATAGGTTTTTTCATTGTCCAGGATTTCTTCAGTGGAAAAAACAACAATGCTTTCAGTGCGCATTTCAGTAACCTGCCTGCCATTCCTGAAAACAGTTGAGGGATGGGTAAAAATTTCCGTGCCCTGCAAAACAATGCGCAATTGCCTTGCCTGCTTTGGCTTTCTTAAGGAGAGAACAAGCTGCCCAGAAATTGTTTCCCCGAAAAAAAAATTTGTTTTTCCCTGCAGGTCCAAATTAATTTTTCCCTCAAAAAAACCGAAAACCATACAGAAATTAAAAAGCCTCAAACAGTATTTATTCCTAATGGAAGGGAAAAACAAAACAATTATAATTTGAAATTACATCCTATTTATTGATGACTCCAAGAAGAAGGCCAACGAACATGACTGGAAGAATTCCAGCAAAAAGGATTGCAATGCCGGGCTCAATTGGCATGGCAGGGCAATTCATGCAGCGCGGCTTGCGAGCAAGAGCAGGGCAGGCAAGGGCAAGGCAGATAATGGCGCGCGCAAGGGCAACTCACCACAGGCCAAGGCCAAAGGCAGGTTTATTTGCAGAAAGGCCTGCGCTATTCACAAGGGAACAAGCCGAGACAATCAGGGGATACGCTGCAAAAGCATTGGCAGCAGGGAGAAGCATGCAGAAATACATTGGAGACAGGCGCCTTGTATGGAATGCCTCTGTGCTTGCAGCAAGGCTAAGAGTGCCGAAAGAAAAATTTGAAGAGGCAATAAAAAGAGCCATGGAAAAAGGGGACAGGGGCCTTGAACAGGTTTATGCACAACTTAAAGATATAGCAAATGTCACGCCAAGGCTTGGGCTTGATTATGCACAGGTGGAACAATTGCTGAGGCAGCACGGAATTGAAAAAACTCATGCGCAATTAATGCAGAAGCTTGAACAGGCAAGGCAGATGGGGCAGATTGCATGAAAGAATTTGATTTTCAAAAAAACCTTGAAAAACTGGAAAGGGCTTTTGAAAAGCCTGATATTTTTGAATTGAAATGGCTGTCAAATTCCATAATAAGGGAAGCAGGCTTTGAAAACAACAAGGCAGCCGCAAAAATAGCAATAATTGCCTATTGCCTTTACAAGCTTTTGACAAAAGAGCACATAATAAAAAACAGGAACTGGAAAAATGTAAAAAAAAGCATTTCAAAAAACATTGATTCCGCACTGAGGGCGGCAAGGCAAAAAGATTATTTGGAATTGGAAAAAAAACTCGACCTTGCGCTCAAAGGAGTTGATGAAATTGACAAGGACCTCGGGTTTTTCCTCACAAGCCTTTTTGACAAGGCAAAAATAAAGCTCGCTTCCACTGCATATGTCACTGGGCTAAGCCTTGGGCAGGCAGCTGAACTGACAGGCGCGGACAAAAAACAATTGCTGCAGTATCTTGGAAACACAACCATTAACGAGGAAAAAATCCCGAAAATAGGCATCGCGGAAAGAATAGAGAAAATAAAAAACAGCTTTTTGAAGCGCTCGCCTTGAAAGGCTCGCTTTCAAAAACCTGGGAAAAGTGAGTTTATGAAAATTGTTTTTGATGCTTCTTGCCTGATTTCTATTTCCCAGACCTGCCTTGCAAAATGTTTGGGCAGGCTCAGGGAAAAGCTGGATTCTGAATTCATTGTAAGCCCTGCTGTTTACAGGGAAATTGTTTCCACTCCTTTAGGAATAAAAAGATTTGAATTGAATGCAGTGAGGCTGAAAGGGCTTGTTGAACAAAAAAGCCTTGTTGTAACAGAGCTTGATGCCAATGCGCGGGAATTCCTTGCAAAAATAAGCTTTTTGGCAAACAATTCTTTTTTTGTCAAGGGAAAACCAGTGAAAATAATGCATTCGGGAGAGCTTGAAGCGCTTGCGCTTATGAAACAGCTGGATGCTGAAGCGCTTGCAATTGACGAAAGGACAACAAGAATCCTGATTGAAAATCCGGCTGCTTTGCATTCTTCAATGGAAGAAAGGCAGCTTGCAAATGTCGAGGAAAACAAGGCAAACCTAAGGGAATTCCAGGGGCTTTTTTCAGGATGCAATATCCTGAGAAGCTCTGAACTGATTGCACTGGCATTTGAAACAGGAGCAGTTGAAGGCGAGCTTGAAAAAAGCAGGCTTGCGCTTGAAGCAGCGCTGTATGCGGCAAAATTTTCAGGCTGCTCTGTCAGCATTGAGGAAATACAGGATTATTTAAAAAACACAAAGCTCTGAAGTGATTTTTATGGAAATAAGCCTTTTGAAGCGCTCGCCTTGAAAGGCTGCTTTCAAAAGCCTCGTTGCAAACCAAAAGGTTTGCGACGCGTCAAAAAACAAAGTTTTTTAACGTGGGAAAAGTAGTTTTTATGGAAATACTTCGCGCAGAAAAAAAGGACGTAAAGGAAATCCTGCCAATGATCCAGAAGGAATTCGCCTATGCAAAAATGACTCCTGAAAAAACACTGCGCAGGCTGCGCAGAAAAAATTTTCGGATTTTCAAGGCAGTTGAAGCAGGAAAAATAATCGGTTTTTTGGAATTAGAAAAACTGGATTACAACCTTGCAAGAATAAACGGCTTAAGCGTCAGCCCGGAACACAGGAAAAAAGGATTCGGGAAACAACTTGCAAAATTCGCAGTTAATTACCTTGAGAAAAAAAACATCCGGAGAATAATTATTCTGGTAAAACAGTCAAATTCAGAGGCAAAAAAATTGTATGCAGAAACAGGATTCAAATTCATGAGGCTTCTGGAAAACAAAATTGAAAACGAAACAATCGAAGAACTCGAATTAAACCTTCACCCCGAAGAAGACGAAACGCCGAGTTACATCGGGTAATGCCGGATACATTTTTTGGGTTCAGCCCTGAACTGTCCTGAAATAATCGCATAATGCAGTAGCTATTTCCATTGCAGTTTCAGGATTTGTATTATGGCTTCTTGCAATTTCAGCCCAGGATTTGCCCGCACTTCTTTCACTGAGCCATTTCAAGCCATTTCTGACTTCAATTTGTTTTAAGCCTGTTCCCTGCATCAGGGTTTTTATCCTGAAATCTATTAGCGCGTTTCTTGTTTTGAAATCAAGAAATGCTTCAAGATCAGCACCAGGCCTTAACCTTACAATCCACAGGGGCGACTTGGAACTTAATTCCAAAAAAGCCTCTTCAGCGTAATCTTCCCTCAGCCCCCTTGAAACAGTCTTAAGCCAGATAAGCTTTCTCAATATTGGAAGGCTCTGCCTAACAAGCATTTGCTGTCTGGAAGTCAACTTTGGCAATGGCTTTAATCTGCGGCCTTCCCTTGGGGCACGTTGATGCAATTGGTGCCTTGCATCTTTTACATTCTGCCTTGAAACACCAAGCGCTTCGAGCATTTCAACAGCTTCTTTATTTGTTAAAGCCGGGTCATAATGCAAAAGGTCCCTTGCCATTGCTGTTTTTGCTATTTTGCCAGCAGGAATCCCTTTCCCAGTGAGCCTTCTGCGAGCCTGCTTTATTGCGCCAATAGTAATGCCAATTCCCTGTCCAGCAAGAACTTGTTGTATTTTGGCAGCAGTAGTGTATCTGCCACTTAAAACTGCTTTGCGAATTCTTGCTGCTTCCAAAGGTTGTCTGTGAAATGAAACATGTGGCATGATATCCAAAAAATAGATGCAAGTTTAATTTAAAACAATATTTTCAAAGATTTTTTTATTCAGACGGAAATTGCTATTTTTAGCAGGCTGTACTTTGCAATCGGTTCAATATTGCGGTTTGATTCCTCAAGCTTTATCAAGCCAAGCCCATCCAAGATTTTTACATCCTGAAACACATTTGGATAGGCCCTGTTTGCAAATTTTGCGAGCTGATAAATCGTAGCGGGCTGTTTTTCCCTTATAAGGCGGAGCAATTCTATTCTTTGCCTGGTTAAAACTTTTCTTAAGATTTCAATGCTCTCAAAGGCAAGGACTTCTTCTTTTGCAAGCTTTTTTCCCTGTTTTATCTGCTTGTAAGCCTCGGCAAACCTCTTGCCAGCCTCTTCCAGGCTTTCAATCCTAATCAAAACTTCCCTTGCTTTCACTTCAAGACACCTTTTTTCAGTTTCCTTCTAATCTCATCAGCCTCTGCAAAAAAATATTTTAATAAATCTTCAATTGACCCGAACTCAATCTTTGACTCTTTGCCATTGCAATGCCTGTGATGGCCCTTTCCCTGCTCGTTGTCATAGCGCAAAATGCAGCCTTCCCCACAAACAAGCACAAGCGAGTATTTGACGCAGTCAGGGAATCCGGCAGATTTTGGCACTTCAAAAGCGCGCATTTCA
This sequence comes from Candidatus Iainarchaeum sp., assembly GCA_028713935.1. GTDB lineage: Archaea > Iainarchaeota > Iainarchaeia > Iainarchaeales > JAGVNX01. The sequence continues at coordinate 20,677 of JAQTNI010000017.1, read as the reverse complement.
ACAAAAAAGTCAGCTTCGCTGTCAAGCACGATTTTTTCCCAGAACAAAAATTTTGCCATCCAAACACAACCAGCATATATGACACCAGAATATATATTATGGCATCATATATAAAAACCTTTTTACAAAACAAAACCCAAATTCAGATAAAAAGGCTTTGAGAGCAGGTTTCCGCTATTTTTTCAGAAAAAGTTTTTTAAGTTCCAACACAGCAAACTAACTTTACAAAAATTGTGCAAAATTTGGTTAATAATAACTTTCTTATTTTAGATTATTCATGGCAAGAATTTTGTTTGTAAACCCTCCAATGCTTTTCAATTCTGAAGCCGGGAGGAAAAAAGGAACCGGGGCAATAAGACCTAATGTTTCTGTTCCTGCATTGCTTATTCTTGGCAAATTAAAGGAAAAAGGACACAAAATCTTTTTTATTGACATGGCTGCAGAAGGGCAGATGCACTCCAAAAGGGTAAGAAAAAATATTTTCCGATTTGGATTGGAAAACAAGGAATTAACAAAAAAAATAAAAAAAACAAGGCCCGATGTTGTTTTGGTTACTTCCCTATTTGTCATGAATATGGAAATGGTTTTTGAAGCAGCAGATATCACAAAAAAGGTTTCCCCAAAAATAAAAGTTATTGCGGGGGGTGGCTTTGCAAGCCAAACCCCTTTGTGGCATCTTGAAAACAAGAATATTGATTTTGTGGTTCTGGGAGAGGGAGAAGGAATAATTTCCAGATTAATTAGGGAGATTGAAAATAAAAAACAAAATTTTGGCAAAATAAACGGGATTGCATTCAAAGAAAGGGGGAAGATAATACTAAATGAAAAACCCGGCAGTTCAAAAAAATTTAATCCTTATTTTGATTATGAGGCTGTCTTATTCAAAGAAAACGGAGAATACCGCTACCCCGAAAAGATTACAAGGAAAGACAGGCTATACAAATCAAATTTGCCAGCAAAAACCAGGAGCTGCGTTTTTTATGGTTCGAGGGGGTGCCCTATGGGCTGCGAGTATTGCAGTTCTTTCCAAAGGGAGGGTAAAAAAATCAGGCACATGGGCGGGAAAAAGCTTTTTGGGCAAATAAAACTATTGCACGAAAAGTACGGAGTAGACGTTTTTTACAATCAGGCAGATGCATTCGGCCTGCATAAGGAAGACAAAATTTTTCTGGAATTAATGGGAAAATACAGGAAGAAAAAACCCAAAATAGTTTTGTATAATCCCAATGCTTTCTTCCTGCGGATTTTTTTTAACAATGGAAAAATAAACAAAAAATTTGTCTTGCTTTTGAAGAAAGCCGGATTTAATGTAATAACCCTGGCGATTGACACATTCAACCAGAGATTCAACAGCAAAATGGATTTCAAAAAAATTTCTTTTCGAATGATAAAAAATTTGTGCAAATTTATAAAAAAACAGGGCTTGAAGATTGACATTTACATGATGCATGGCTTTCCAGGCGAAACAATTGAGGAATTGGAAAATGACATTGGGAAGGCTAATTCTTTGAAAAAAATTGTGGATGAAATTTCTACGGGTTTTTTAATGGTTTTCCCGGGCTGCAGCTATTACAAAAAAGCAATCTCCGAAAAATGGTTCACAGAAGAAGAATATAAAAAGAAAATAAAAGAAGGGTACTCTTTCAGCAAGCTCAACAATTTTTTCAATTTTACAAAAATCCCTGCAAAAAAATTGGAAAGGTTAATTGGGGCTTCGAAGATTTGAACTCCGGTTGCATGCACCCCAAGCATGAGTCCTAACCAAGCTAGACTAAAGCCCCCTAACAATAAGATTGTTTCAGGCAAAATTTAAAATTAGGACTGGATGAGAAAAAGAATTTGGATTGGCAGAATTTTTTGGCTTAATCTTGGTTTCAGGGTTTTAAGCGGATTCCGGCATAAGTGGCTGTTTGCCTTACTATTCGTTGCTGGTGGTTACTTCTGGATGTTTTTGCAGCATCCAGGGTTCTTTCAAAATAATAAACCACTTTGTCATCAATAAATTCGCTTTCTCTCATTTGTTCTCTTAGGTAATTCAAAGAACTGGCAATCAAAAGCCACTGCTTGGACACTTGCTCATAATGCTCTGGCTTGCTGGCTCTTGATTGCAAATCTTCAACAAAAGATTCGTAATCCAAAACCGCCACTGGATTTTTCAAAACCACTGTTTTCGGGGCAATTTTCATCAGGTCTTCAAAAGAACAATTCCTGCCCGAAACAAGCTTTCTTGCTCTGGCTGTTCTTGCTAAGCCACTGGAAACCTTGTGGCGAATCAAAAAATTTGCGGACCCTCCAATTAATTTTATTGGAGCAGTCCTGCGATTGCGCCTTCCAGTTATTCTTCGCTGCTTCATAAAAAAAGCTTTTATTCTTGGAATTGGGGCTTGGAGGATTTGAACCCCCGTCACACGCTAACTTGCGAGTTTTCTTTTAACGAAGAAAATTCGGCCCAAAGCGCGGATCCTGGACCAGGCTAGACTAAAGCCCCTGGTAATTAAGAATAATTAGAATTGGTTATATTTTAAAATCAATCATTGTCCTTTTTTATTTTGTCCATTTTTGCCGCGAGAATGAAGTCGTTTTCGTGCAGGCCATTTATTTTGTGCGTGAAAAGCGTGAAAGTGATTTTGTTGTAGGAAACAAAAAAATCCGGGTGATGGCCTTCTTTTTCCGCAATTTCCGCGGCTTTGTTGAGAAATTTCATTGCGGCTGCAAAATCCCTGAATTCAAAGGTTTTCTGGATTTTTTTTGCATTTTCAATAAAGGCCCAGCCTGAAACCCGCTTCAATAATTCTTCCGCTTTTTCCTTGCTCAAGACGGGCGCGCCAATCTGGCAGGGAACACATTTTTTGCTTGCTAGTTCAGCCATGTTAATTCCAAAGGAATTATGCGTGGAAATATTTTAAAAGGAAAATCAATAGCGGATTAGGGGAAATCCGGGGCTTCAAAGCTTTTTAAAGCAGGGGAAGCGTAGTTTTTTCAGAGGTGATTTGTTATGAATTCAATGAAAATTTTGAGGTTTGTTGAATCAACTGGCCAGGCAAGCCCGTTTGTGGTCATGCAAAGGTTTCATCCGATTGCAAGGCTGATTGGCTACTGTTGCTAAGCAAATTTTTTTTATTTTTAATTTTTTTCATAAGTCAGCAATTTTTCCAAAGGAAAAATTGTTTCTTTCCCAAGGCTTTCTTTTTAAGAAAGGCTTTTTGGAGGTGGGTTTATGGTTCCTGTGAAAAAATTCAAGGCAGGCGCAATTCAGGTCGCAATATGGGAAAACGAGAAAAAAGAGGGCGGCAGATACAATACTGTGTCGCTTGACAAGCGTTACAAGGACAAAGAGGAAAAATGGCAAAGTTCAAGTTCTTTGCACATGAATGATTTGCCAAAAGCAATTGTCGCACTGCAAAGGGCATATGAATACCTTGCATTCAAGGATTCAACAGAAGCGGAATAAAACTTGTTTAAAAAGTGCCAGCACGTTTAAATAATCTTATTATAATGTATTATAATAAGGTGATTTAATGCGTGTTTTTGAAAGCAAGGTCCGCCAGGTTGGCACTTCGCTTGGAGTGCTCATCCCAAAGGAAATTGCAAATGAAGGCAAAATAAAGGAGAACGAGATTGTGCAGGTTGCAATAATAAAAAAAGATTTGTCTCTTTTGGAAGAAGCTTTTGGCTGTGTAAAAACCAAACCATTCAGAAGGGACCACAAAGACAGAGTGATTTAATTGCTTCTGGATACTTTTGCGTGGATTGAATTTTTCAATGCCACTGAAAAAGGCGCAAGGGTAAACGAAATTCTTCACAGCAATCCTTGTTTTACCAGTGCGATTTGCCTGGCTGAAATAAGCGAGTGGATTGAAAAAGAAAGCCTAGAAATAGAAAAAATAATGCTTTTTGTAAAATCTTTCTCTACAATAATTGGCTTAGATTATTCCACTTTGGAATTGGCTGGCATATTAAAACTAAAAAAAAGAAAAATTTCAAAAAATTTTGGGATGGTTGATGCAATAATTCTTGCCACTGCAAAACAACATTGCCTGAAAATAGTCACTGGTGACAAGCATTTTGAAGGCGAAAACGCAATCATTCTGTGACGCTTAACCTTTTTTGTGTGAAAATCTTGAAAATAGTTATTTATGCACGCGTTGTTCATGGCAAAGTATATAAACAAAGACAAACAAAATAATTTTATGAGAAAGCCACTTAGACACACCAGAAACTTCGTTCAAAAGTCACCGCGCGTGGGTTGGACAGCATACACTGGAATAAGACCAAAATTAACACATTTAGAAAATAAGCAGAGAAGACCGAATACTTCTATTACCTCCCCGCAAGATTGGTTACTTGAGTACCCTGCAATAAGACATGCAATGGCAACAATTCCAATAAGAAGATACGTAAAGCAAGGACTTACTTATCGGCAAATTCAGGATAAAATAATTGGGCGTCTTAAAACAACCATGAGATATGCAAAAATAAAAAACCCGCTAGTGGGAGAACGAACTGGAGAAGATATAGAAAGAGAGTGGGAAAATTTTGCCAGAGACCTGATGAATAATTTTTTACGTATCACCCCTCAAAATTACGCCCCTAGAAAAAGGTCGCAAGTAAAAAAAACTTAAAATGGCATGAAGAACGCAGTACCTTTAATATTAATTTTTTACTTAAAAATACGCGTTATACACAAAAAAGGCTATTTCGCAAGTCCTTAACCAAAAGCTTATTTAACTGGAAGAATTTTCATATTAAGCATGGATTCTTCTGTTAAAGAGGGATTGAGTTTTGGCCTGACTTCCGGGGCAATCACTACTCTTGGCTTAATGGTTGGATTAAACTCCGGAACCCATTCAGAGCTAGTGGTTGTAGGGGGAGTTTTGACTATTGCAATTGCAGATGCATTTTCAGATGCGCTTGGAATGCACATGTCTGCCGAATCCTCAAACCAGAAAAATGCAAGGCAGGTTTGGGAAGCAACAATTACAACTTTTTTTGCAAAACTGGTTTTTGCACTGACTTTCCTTGTTCCAATTTTCTTGCTGCCTCTTTCAATTGCTGTTCTAGTGAGCATTGCTTATGGCCTGGGGGTATTGGCATTAATGAGCTTTTTCATTGCAAAACAGGAAAAAATCGCCTGTTGGAGAGTAATTGCAGAACACCTGGCAATTGCAATTGTTGTAATAATAATCAGCAGTTTCGTGGGAAACTGGATAAGCGCGACTTTTGTTTAAGCTCTGTGGATTCATCCAAAAAACAGAAAACAAAGGAAGCCACTGCACCAACTATTCCAAGAAAGACTGGACTGTTGGAACCTGCCTGTCTTGCCTTTTCCACACAATCTGGTCAGGCACCGGAACCCTATAAAGAGCTGTTGTGCCTTTGTCGTTTTTTAATTCCAAATAATACACTGGTTTGGCGGCGGCATCATTTCCAATGGTTCGCCTGATAAAAACGCGCCCAATGTCAGAAGACCTGATGCGGATTCGCCTTGCCAGTTGAATCTTTCTTTCAGTTGGAATTTCTTTGGCTTCAAACGAAATAACTGATTCAAAAAACTGCTTTTGCTTAATGGGGCGCCAAATTTTTATCTGCAATGGTTTTTCACCTGGCTGAAGAGAAAAAATGTCATTTAAAATTGCCGCATTATTGGCATATGGCGAGTGTTTCGATTCATCAATTCTTGTTGCAGTGCTTTTTCTGATTCCTTCTCTGCCCGGGATTAAGCCGGCAAAAGGCTGCCGTGTGTCAAACAATTTGGAGGGATCTTTTTTTCTTGCGCTCCAGCCTTTATTAGCCCCCCGTTTTACTTGCTTTCTTTCTGCTGCTTTTCTCGGCATTTTCTCACTGTAACAATTGGCTTGATTTGGAATAAATATTGTTTGGTTTGTTTTCAGAAACCAATTATCCATGGCGCTGTGAGCCATTCGAGGATAATGAAAATTATTAATGCGATTACCAACAGGATTGCTGCGTTTGAATAATTGTTTTTGTAAAAATATTTTATTGCAAACAGGGCTGCAAAAAATTGCAGCGCAACAAGAAAAATTGTGTCAACAAAGGAAAGCATTTTTATTGCAATTCCGATTAAGAAGGCGATTAATGCTACCTGGATTGCGTTCTGCGGAGTGTTTTCTTTTTCACTGGTTATTTTTCCCGCTAAAAAAATGCATACTGCAAAAAAAACAATGCTGAGAGCCATGGCTAAAAGGCTGCCAAAAAAAAGCCTGAAAATGAAATCATCCTGAATCATGGAACCACTTTGCAACAAGTATTTTTTGCAAAATAAAGCTTTTATTCCAGAGGCTTCTTATTATTTAGCATGAAGTTTTCCATTGTTGCAGAGGCATTTGAAAGGATTGAAAAAGCAAGTGCCCGGCTTGACATGACTGGTTTTTTGGCTGAATTGTTCAAAAAAACACCTGTTGAGGATATTGAACAGGTGGTTTTTTTGTGCCAGGGCAGGATTGCGTCTTCCGATAAGGGCCTTGATATCGGGATGGGGGAAAAATTTGTTGAAGATGCAATTGCAAAGGTTTCAGGTTATTCAAACAGGGAAATTGAGAATTTGTACAAGCAGAAAGGCGACCTCGGGCTTGTTGCAGAAGAGCTTTGCGGAAAAAAAAAGCAAAGCGCATTGTTTTCAGCTGAACTGACTGTTGAAAAGGTTTTCCAGAATTTGCTGAAAATTGCAAAGTCGGAAGGAACAGGAAGCCAGGATTTGAAAATAAGGCTCTTGGCTGAATTATTGAATTCCGCAAGGCCTGTTGAAGCAAAATTTATTATCAGGATTCCCCTGGGAAATTTGAGGCTGGGAATAGGAGACCCTACAATAATGGATGCTTTCGCAATAAGCCTTGTTGAAGAAGCAAAAAATGACAAAAAGGTTTCTGAAAAAATTGATTCTGCCTTGAAGGAAAAAAAGCCTGAAAAAAGAAAAGAGGAATTTGAAAGAAAATTAAAAGTGTTTGTGAGGGAAAAAATTGAGGAAAAATACAATGTGCATTCTGATCTGGGAAGCATTGCAAAAAAACTGAAAAAGTCAGGCTTAAAGGGGCTGGACACAATTGAGATAACAGTCGGAATCCCGATAAGGCCCACTCTTGCTGAAAGGCTGCCAAGTGCTGAAGAAATAATTGAAAAGCTCGGCAAATGCGCTGTTGAGGCAAAATACGATGGTTTCAGGCTTGCAATCCACAAAAAAGGAGAAGCAGTGACTATTTTCAGCAGGCGCTCTGAAAACATGACTGAAATGTTCCCGGAAATTGTAGAAGCAGTGAGAAAGCAGGTTAAGGCAAAAGAGGCAATTTTTGAGGGAGAAGCACTTGCAGTGAACGAGCAGACAGGGGAATACCTGCCTTTTCAGGCAACTATGCAGAGAAAAAGAAAATATGATATAAAGGAAAAGGCAAAGGAGTTTCCATTGAAACTGTTTGTTTTTGACGTGCTTTTTGAAAATGGAAAAAATTTGATGCCCTTGCCTTTCCAGAAGCGCAGAAAAATCCTTGAAGCAATGGTAAAGCCCGGGCAGACAATTGAACTGACAAAAAGCATTGTAACTGATTCTTCAAAAGAGCTTGAAAGGTTTTTCAATGAAAACGTGGAAAAAGGCCTTGAGGGAATAATTGCAAAAGACCTTAATGCAAGATACATTGCGGGAGCAAGAAAATTTGCCTGGATAAAACTAAAACGGTCTTACAGGGGAGAGCTGACTGATACAATCGATGTTGCAATAATAGGGTTTTTCAGGGGAAAAGGAATGAGGACAGAATTCGGCCTCGGCGCATTGCTGACCGCTGTTTATGACAGCAAGGCAGATGTTTTCAGGAGCATTGCAAAAATCGGCACTGGAATGAGCGAGGAAAAAATAGTTGAACTGGAAAAAATTCTCAGCAAAATAAAAACAAAAAACCGCCCTGCAAGGGTTGATTCCGAACTTGAGGCAGATGTCTGGGCAGAGCCAAAACTTGTGATAGAGGTTGTTGCGGACGAAATAACAAAAAGCCCTGTGCATACTGCGGCAAAAAAAGAGCTCGGGGACGGGCTTGCTTTGAGGTTTCCCAGAATGATTTCAATAAGGCGCGACAAAAAGCCAGAAGAGGCAACAACAGTAATGGAAATAATAAGAATGTTTGAACAGCAAAAGCATGTGCAGATAGGCGATGAAACATGAGTTTTTTCTGGAAAATAATTGCAAAAACATGGAAAATAATTATTTTCCTGGTTGCATTCGCAATAGTGCTGTATGTTTCGCTGAAAATGCGTTTCTGGAGCGGTGACTTTACAACTTATTTTATCAGGACAGAAAACTGGGGAATGCTTGTTTTAATATTCCTGATTGGGTATATTGTTTCAACAATACTGACAAAACTGCTGCAATGGCAGTTTCATCTTGAAACAAGCCCTGGCCAGAAACAGGGAAGGTTTCGGAGGCAGAGAAAATGAATGTTTTCAAAATGCTTGTTTTTGCAATAGCCGCAATTGCACTGATTTATGTTTTTTATTCTTTGCTGCCGTATTTTTTTCCCGGGAAAGACGCTTTTGCATTGCTTTCAAACAATCTCAATGGGGCACAGCTGAATGAAGGCAAATCGATTTTTCTTGACATTACATTTAAGGAAAAAGAAGGCCTTGCAGCCCAGAATTTTGACGCTGCTAATAGAAGCATTGCATTTGAATGCAATAATCCGAAAATTTGCTGCAATATCAATGAGAACTGCGGCCTCATAGAATGGGATGAGAGAAGAATTCTTTTTAATTCAGCAAAAACAATTCTTACTGCTTCAAGATGCTCTTTTTCGGGAAACATGTATGCCTGCAGGATTTATTTTGGGGAAGCGCCTGCACAACTGGCTTTTAAAAAAACAGAAATAAAAAAAACAATTGATTTAAGCAGCGAGCCCGCTGAAATAAGCATTGAAATAGAAAATTCCGGGAAACAGGAAATGCTTTTTGGCAGCCTTAAAATTGATGTTTTCCAGAAATTTTTTGAAGGAGGGGTCTGGCAAAAAAAATTTTTTACGGGAGCTTCAAAAGTCATTCCCCTTAACAGGCTTTTAGGCGGGGAAAAAACAAAAATGCAGGTTCCACTGGAACTTTTTGAAGGAAGCTTTGAAATAAGCCTGGTTGCTTTTGGAGAAAATTCTGGCTCAGACCAGAACAAGATTGCTGTAGAAGTAAGCGGCACTGAAAACTGCATTGCTGAAAATTGTGACTATCCAGAGCTGGATTCAGGCGGGGAATGCAGAACAACCTGTTATTGCCAGAAATGCATGCTTGTAGATTCCTGCGATAAAGCAATAAAAGCAAAAACTCCCGAAGAACTTGGATTACCGGCAGGGGTTTCCTTAAACGGGCTTGAGGCAATAATTAATTGCCAGGGATGCGGTTCAAACAAGATAGAGTTTGTTTTAAAAAATGAAAATTGCAATTAATAATTCTCAAAAGATGGTTTTAATGGATGCAAAAATTTTTTTGAAAAAGAAAAAGCTGAAAGAAGGCGATTTTGTAGAAGCTGTTTTCGGGGAAGAAACTGTTTTGGGCACAATAATCCCCGGAAATGAAACTGGAATTGTTTTTTTGAAGCTGAAAAGCGGTTATAACATTGGATTGAGCCCTGGCAAAATTAGTTCAATTAAAAAAATTTCCCAGGGCATGAAAACTGCAAAGCCCCAGACAACTGAAATAAAGCAGAACACTTCACTGCCAAAAATTTCAATTCTGCATACTGGCGGCACAATTGCAAGCAGGGTCAATTATGAAACAGGCGGTGTTTTTGCCTCTTTCAGCCCAGAGGATTTGCTTTCAATGTTTCCCGAACTTGGAAAAATTGCAAATTTTGAAAGCACTCTTGTAAGCAACATTATGTCAGAGGACATGCGTTTCAGCGATTACAAAACAATTGCCAAGGCAATTGAAAAGGAAATAAAAAAAGGTGTGAAAGGAATAATTCTCGGGCATGGCACTGACACATTGGGTTATACTTCTGCGGCGCTTGCTTTTGCGCTTGAAAACTGCCCTGTTCCAATACTGCTTGTTGGCGCGCAGAGAAGCAGTGACAGGGGAAGCAGTGATGCAGCCATGAACCTGATTTGCGCAGCTAGTTTCATTGCAAAAACAGATTTTGCCGGAGTTGCAATCTGCATGCACCACAGCAACAGTGATGATGCCTGTGCGATTCTGCCTGCGTGCAAAACAAGAAAAATGCATACGAGCAGGAGAGACGCTTTCAAGGCAATAAATGACTCGCCAATTGCCTTGGTGGATTATAAAACAGGGGAAATAAATTTTTTGAAAAAGGATTATCCGAGAAAAACAGCTGAAAATTTTAAGGCAAGGCCTGATTTTGAGGAAAAAACCGGTTTTTTATACTCGCATCCGAACATGTCTGTGAAAGAATTTTCTTTCTTCAAGGAAAACAAGTCAAAAGGGCTTGTGATTGCGGGAACAGGGCTTGGTCATATTCCAATTGCAACAAAAGAGCATGCAAAAAACCTTGAAATAATAAAAAGCCTTGTTAAAAGCGGCTGTGTTGTTTGCATGGCTTCACAGTGCCTTTTTGGCAGGGTTCACCCGACTATTTACGCCAATCTCAGAAAAGTAAGCGGCATTGGAGTAATCTACTGCGAAGACATGCTCCCTGAAACGGCTTTTGTAAAGCTCGCCTGGCTCTTGGGAAATTACAAAGATAAGGAAAAAATAAAGGAATTAATGCAGAAAAATCTTTGCGGGGAAATAAACGAGAGAACCCCACTGGATTCAAAGGCACCAGAATCGTGAGGAAAAAATTTAATTTGGAATAATTTCAATTAAAAAAAAGTGTTTTTTTGGCTGCTGGAAGAAGAGGATTTGTAAGCCCTAATGCAGGAAGGCGGTTAACCCTTGACCAGAGAAACTCTATTTTAAGAGCAAAACCAAGGCCTGGCACAGCATGGAGTTACGAGCAAAAGGCAAGAGAGCTTGGCGTAGCTACAACAACCCTCAAACGAATATGGGGATTAAGGCCAGTCTACTCTTCAAAAATACCCCCGGAAAAACAACAAAGAATTCTTGAATTGTTAAAACACACAAACTTGCCCAGAAGTAAGATTGCAAAAGCTGTTACAGTTGCCCGTGATACTGTCAGAAAACTGGAAACGCCAAGTACTGCCAGAACACCTAAAAAAAATAAAAGAACAAATTTTTTTAGCCCGGCAAGGAAAAGAGAAATTCTTGGGCATTTTTCCGGAGTAATTAATAGTTGTGCCAGCGCTAGGTTTCGGATGTACAAAAAATTTTTCCTTGCAACTGGGGTTGACTCTGCATTGGAATTAGCCCAAGAAATCCGGTTAAAACTTTTGGAACAACTTGACTATTTTGACCCTGAACGGGAAAAACTGAAAGGGCTGACAGAAGAACAAAAAATAGAGCATTTTGTTAATTTCAAAATACCCAAGATAGCAGCAGAATTGGCAAGAAAGGCAACCAGAAAAAAAACAATGAAAAAAAAATTCAGAAGAAGCGCTGCCAGGCCTTCTTCTGGCAGGGCAACTGAACCTCTTGTAAAAAATCCTCCAATGGCACTGATTGGCCTGCACGAATTTGCAAAACTGCCTTTTGGCTTGCAAGAAGAAATTATTAATGAGCTCATCAGGAGAATGCCGCTTTTACAAAAGCGCCCCTTGGCAATTAAGGAAGCCATTAGGCAAAGGTCCATGGGGCTTACGTGGAAAAAAATTGCAGAAAATCAAAAAGTAAGCGACACTGCACCTGCTGCCCTACTTTTGTTTTACAAGAGCTTAATGAGGAGGACTGTCCAGCAAATAATCCAAGAAAGAAAAATTAGGGTTTAACAAAAACCGCAACAGTGTTCCTTGTTTCTTTCGCCTTGTACAAGGCGGAATCTGATTCTGTTGAAAGCCGGTTTAAAACATTGTTCAATAAGGTTTTTTTGTTTCCTTTTTTTGCGCTTATTCCGGCACTGAAAGTTGGCGCTGTCCAGTTTTGCCAGCTATTTATTGGCTGGGCTCCGCGCCTTTCAGGCTTTTCAAGGGCATCTGAAAAAGTTTTTTGAAGCTCAACAATCCTGGTTCGCAGCTCTTTGGGAGACATTGCAACAAACACCCTGAATTCTTCACCGCCAACCCTTGCAGCTGCTCCGCCGTGTTTTTTTGCAAAAGCGCTGAGCATTGAAGCCATTTCACTTATTACCACATCCCCGACTCCATGCCCAAAAGAATCATTTATGCGCTTGAATTTGTCAATGTCAAGAATTGCCATTGAATATTGCCTGCCACTGGCTTCACAGGAGCGCATAATCTGGAAAACATTATGGGTAAAAGCGGCAAGGTTTTCAATCTGCACAAATTTTGGGTCTCTGACCAGGCCAAGCTTAATCAAGCGCCGAGCCCGGGCGCTTTCCCTGAGAGAAGAAACATATTCCGGCTTGATGCGCAAAATTTCATTCAGGGAACGCATCCTGCCTGCACTGATTCCCCTGCGGTTTTTTAGCCTTGCAAGATTCGCATCAGTAATGTTTTTTATGCCAAGCCTTGATTTGAATGCATTGACTGCGCGCATTTGCGCGCGCATTTGCCTGTCTGCCATGTCAAAGCCGGAAATTACCTGCTGCGGGCTTATTGACCTGCCTAATTGGCGCCTTCCAAAAGAAGGCCTGCCTTTTCTCCTGTCCAAATTAGATTGCCTTTGCATATTGTATTTTAGTGGGCAGAGCAATTTAAACTTTTCATTGCAATAATTAATCGGTTTTTATGAAGGTTCTTGCAGTTTGCGGCTCTCCAAGGAAGGGAAATATTGAGGCAATGCTGAAGCGGATTCTTGACGGAGCTGAAGAAGCGGGAGCGCAGATTGAACTGGTTCTGCTTAGGGACAAAAATATTTTGCTTTGCGATGGCTGCCTGTGCTGTGAAAAAACAAGAACATGCAGGCTGGATGATGATATGAGGCTTATTTATCCAAAAATGTTCAATGCCGATGTTATTGTTCTTGGAAGCCCGAATTATTTCAACAATGTTTCCGGCTTGATGAAAATTTTTTTTGACAGGTTCTGCCCTTTCTGGGAAGAAACCCTTAAAGGAAAAAAAGCAGTGCTTGTTGTTGCTGGCATAGAAGGCGGAAAATCCCTGAAAACAACTGAAAAGGCACTGGAAAATTTTTGCAAAATTTGTGGAATAAAAATTGTTGGCAGGGTAAGGGCAAAAGCGCATGAACAAGGCGAGGCAATTAATAACAAAAAATTGATGCGGAAATGCCTTGAACTTGGAAAGAAAATTGTGCAGGGCAAGTAACCTTTATTCTTTAAATTTTTCGTAGATTTCTTCAATATCTTTTTCTTTTAATGAGCCCAAAAATTCTCGCCACCTCCAATTAATCGAATTTTTTCTTTTGGACTCGAATTTTCTCGCTTTAAACCTTTTTACGCTTCAATTAGGAATTTTGGTAAAAAGGATTTAATAGCTCCAAAATTCGCAAGACGTCCAAGAAAAAATTCTTTTTTATTTTGGAGGTGGTTCGAATGAATTTTGATGAAAGGTTTCAGTTTCCTCTTCCCACTTTGGAAGAAATACGAATTGCAAAAAGACTTGCTGCCAATAATCCAGAAGACTTGGATGACAGAGATATCTGGATTCTCAATGAATTCTGCGGAAGCAATTCATATGAATAACGGAAATTCACCTCCGCAAGCACTTTATAATAAAACGAGCGAAATCTACAGTGGTGAGCAAATGTTTGAAGAAAGTTCTTACTTTGTTGAGCTGAGCAAAAATCCGCAAAAAGCAATTGAAATAGCATTACAAAATCCGACTTTTGAGAGAACTGAAAACGAAGAAAAAACAATGAAAGACTACTTGGATTCAAAGTGCTTATTGTCAATCCGCTTGCTGGAAAGAGCTTGTAGAATAAATGCCCAAGACAAATTCATTCCAATTCAGTACCAGCAACTTTGGGTTTGCTTGAATAAAACAAGAATACAGAGAAACGTTGCAAATAAGAGAATAGTGAAACCGCTTGTAGCTTTCCACTCTGTTTGTCTTGAACCAAAAGATAATTTGGTTGGCTTGGTCAATGATGCACTTAAGCTTGTTGGCACGAAAACAGAATTAGCAAAATTGTGCAATGTAAAGCATAGGCAATTGATTTATTTCTGGACTAAAAAACAAGGGAAAATACAATTACTTGCATTAATAAAAATCTGCCAACTGTTGGATAAAGACATTTGGCAAGAAATTGACGATTGCAAATTATATGGGCACTGTGCGCCAGAAGAAGAAGCAATAACATTCCATAATTATCCAAGAAGAGAATTACTTGATTTGCTTATTTGGATTAAGCTTGAAGGCCATATTGCATTATCACAGCCAAGAGTAGAAACATGCCAAAGGAAAGGTGCGGAATGTACACTGGAAAAAATAAAAGAAAAATTTGTTAGGTTATACAAAATGAATCCGAAGGTAGCACTTATTTATGACAACAGTATTCACAAAGGAACAGACAAAGATTGGGACGGATATAAATTATCAATTTCCTCGGCACCATTAAGGCAAACGCTTGTATTACAGTATAACATGCAGCCCGGCTATAAATGCAAAGATGTGGAGATATCTGATGAGATAAATGCTTGTAAAAATGACGAGGACAAAAAACAAATATTTGCGACAATTCTCGAAACAGAGGGTTCGTTTTTTCCAGAAAACCGGGACAAACAGTTTCCAAGAATTGCGGCATCAAGCTTAAGCAAAAAATTCAGAGATCAAGCTAGCAAACTAGGCACGGAGCTTGGTTACAGAATACAAAAAGTTAACTGCGATAAAGGAAAAAATACTGATTTTTATGATTTTAGAATTAACTATTTAACAGACACCATAAAATGCTTTTATGACGTTCTTCCTTACATAAGTCATCCAATTAAAAAAAGCGCTTTTCTTAAAATTATAGAAAACAAGGAATTTTTGCATTGTATCAAACTGCAAAACAACACAAAAATCAAAAGTTTAATAAAATCCGCAAGAGCAAAATGCTCTAACAATATGTACCAATGCAATAAAGCATTAGTCCAAAAAATAGAAGAAAACAAAAAAACAATGTTCAAATACAAAAGACACAACGTAAATGGCTGGCTTCGAGGAAAGGCAGTTCCATTGCAAGCAATCATAGAAATGTGCAGAATCACAAAACAAGATTTCTTTGAGTATATGCCCGAATGCTTATCCTTAATATTGTTGCAAAACAAATATATTTCAAATGAAAAATACATGAAATTATTAATGAAACGTGAAATCTATGGATTATAAAGAACTGGGCCTCAAATCAGGATTGGAAATTCATCAACAATTAGACACTGGCAAATTATTCTGTCGTTGTCCCTCTGTATTGCGAGACGACAAAGCAGACATAATATTCAACAGGTATATTCGGGCAGTTGCATCAGAACTTGGGGAGTTTGACGCCGCAGCTTTAGAAGCAGCCAAAAAAGGCATTGTTTATATTTATGAAGCATACTCGGATACAAATTGCCTCATAGAAATGGATGAAGAACCTGTAAAACCTACCGACGAACAGGCATTAGAAACAGTATTGAAAATTGCATTAATGACAAACTCAAAAATCGTTGATGAGCTAATTACAATGAGGAAAGCGGTCGGAGACGGAAGCGCGATAAGTGGCTTTCAGCGCACTGCTCTTGTTGCGATCGGTGGCAAATTGAAACTAAATTCTGGAAAAACAGTGGGAATCCAAAGCATTGCTTTGGAAGAGGATGCGGCGCGTCCAATGGAAAAAAGCGAAGGAAAAATTGTTTACAGGCTTGACAGGCTTGGAATTCCGCTGATAGAATTTGCAACAATGCCTGATTTGAAGAGCCCGGAAGAAGTGAAAGAATGCGCTTTGAAAATCGGCGAGCTTTTAAGGCGGACCTGCAGAGTAAAGCGCGGGCTTGGCACAATCAGGCAGGACTTGAATGTTTCAATCCAGGGAGGAGCGCGCATTGAGGTAAAAGGAGTGCAGGAACTTGAAATAATTGACGAGTATGTGAAAAGAGAAGCCCAGAGGCAGCACAGCCTCCTTGAATTGAAAAAAGAAATGCTTGCAAAGGGAATTTCGCAAAAAAACTTTGGAAACGAAGCAATTGAATTAAGCGGAATTTTTGAAAACTCACAATGCAAATTCCTGAAGGGAAAAAAAGTTTTTGGCTTAAGGCTTGAAAAATGCAAAGGCTTTTTTGGAAAAGAAGTCCAGCCAGGCAGAAGGTTCGGGACAGAAGTCGCTTCTTATGTAAAGGCAAAAGCAGGCCTGCAAGGAATAATCCATTCCGACGAGCTGCCAAATTACGGCATAAGCGAAGAAGAAATTTTACAGATAAAACAAAAGCTTGGCTGCGGAGAAGAAGACGGATTTGCATTTGTTTCAGGGGAAGAAAAAAAATGTTTCAATGCAATTAAAACAATCAGGGAACGCTGCACTCAAGCCCTTATTGGAATTCCAGAAGAAACAAGAAATCCTCTGGAGGGAGGAAACAGCGAGTACAGCAGGCCTCTTCCGGGAGCTGCGCGCATGTATCCGGAGACTGATTTGGAGCCAATCAAAATCGGCGTTGAAAAACTGAAAAAAATTGAAAAAGAGCTTCCCCTTGCAATTGAACAAAGGCTTGAATTGTACAAAAAGCACGGCCTGAGTGAAAAACTTGCAAATGAAATGAAATTGAGCAATTATGCGTGTTTTTTTGAGGAATTATTGAAAAAAGGTTTTAATGCAACCATTGCTGCTTCCTTGCTGCTTGAAAATTTCACTGAAATGAAAAGAGCGGGAATTCCAATTGAAAACATTTCAAGGGAAATGATTGTTGAAATCTTGTCTGCAATGAAAAAAGGCGATTTGACAAAAGAGGTTTTGCTTGCAGTTGCTGCTGAATGGGCAAAAACACCTGAAAAAAGCCTCTTCTTGATAATACAAAAATTCAGCATTGAAAAAATTTCGGAAAGCCAGGTAAGGGCAGTTGTGAAAAAAATAATTGAAAAAAATTCTGCAATTGTCAGTGAAAAAAAATCAGGAGCTGCAAGCGCATTAATGGGCGACATAATGAAAGAACTCAAAGGAAAAGCAAGCGGCTCCTTGATAAGCAGGATTTTACAGGAAGAACTAAGGGCAGAGTAAAGGGAGCAAAATGACAAGGCATTTCAAATTAAACACTTTCAGCATTTTTGGGGCAGACTTGCCAAAAAACATCAAGCAGATGCTGGTTGCAATACTTGTTTTTGTAATTGTCTGGGGAATAATCGAGCCCTTTATCCCGCTGTACATAAAATCAATTTCTCCGAACTATACTTTTGTGGGGACTGTTTTTGCTGTCCTGAACATTTTCATTTTTCTGGCTTCAATTCCTGTCGGGGACCTTGTTGACAAGGTAAAGCCTTCAAGGCTGATAAAAATAGCACTTGTTTTTTATGCAATTGTGGGCGCATTATACGGATTTGCGGGAAAAATTGCTGACCTGATTTTTGCAAGAAGCGTGCACGGAATATCAAACCCATTGTTATGGGTTTCAACAGAATCATTCATAAGGGAAAACACTACAAAAGAAAACAATTTGAAGGCATTCGGCTGGTATTCCACAATAGTGAATTTTGGAGTGGCAATCGGCTCTGTAATAGGGGCAATAATACTTGTTTATTTCGGATTAACCTTTAACCAGTTATTCCTGCTTCTGACTCCCTTTTCAATGGCAAGCCTTGTGCTTTTTTTAAAAGTAAAAGCCAATCCAAAACAAGGCGACTCTCCGGAAGAGGGATTTGGGCAGGCAATTGAAGAAATAATAGAAAAAGACGGGGTATACAAAAAAGAAATAAAAGATTTTATTGGATTGGGCGCAATTGGAATAATTCTCGCAATAATAGTGTTTTTCAACTCCCTTATAATGCAGACAATCTATTTCATTGTGCCGCTGCTGAGTGAAGAAATAAATTTAGGCCTTCCAGGGCTTGCGCTGTTATACGGGTTTCTGCATGTGCCGTTCATGTTCTGCTTTGCGCTCGCAGGCCTTGCCGACAAGGAAGGAAAAACACAGATAATACTGCTCGGATTAATAATGGCGGCAATTGTCTCTGCAATAATTTTTTTCACAATCGGGAGCATAACACTGTTTGTATTGCTGTGCTTTGCGCTTGCCTTTGTAATGGCACTGATAATCCCTGCAACAAACAGCATAATTTCCGACATAATCCCAAACCTTGAAATAGGGGAAATTACCGGAACATACTATGGAATAGCCTGCCTTGGCGGAATAATAGGGCCGATTGCATTTGGAATAATTGCGGATTTATACGGCTTAAAAACGGTTTTCCTTGCAACAACAATAATTGCAATAATAGTTTTCCTTGTAACATTTGCATTCAGGAAAAAACTGGTTGTGCCAAAAATACCCTGCATTGCCGAAAAAAAAAGCACTATCAAAATAATCCTGGAAGAAGCGGAAAGGCCCTAAAAAGAATTAAACCATTTTGCGGGCGCCCTTCTTGGCAACGCGCATGCATTTTTTGTGCCAGTATTGCCCCATCCATTTTTTGTCTGTTCCGCCCTGGCCGCACAATGCGCACGCGTCCTCATACTTCCCTTTTGCCGCGGGCGCATCTTCCTTTTTTTCTTCTTCAATTTTTTTCTTGAAAGAATCCAAAATTCCCATTGTAAGTCCCTAAAAAATTAAAATTCCTCAGGGAACCAAAGCCCGATGTCCTTGGCCACTAGACTACAGGGCTACTGCCCTTTTCTTTCTTTTTAGAAAAAGAAAGAAAAGTGTAAGTTGCCTAAAAGAAAGAAAAAAACGCAACCTTCCAAATATTTTGTTGTTAATCAAAAATCCAGGTTTCTTTTCTTTAGGACTTCTAAAGACCTTTCTTTTCTTTTTCAAAAGAAAAGAAATGGATTTAGCCCTGAGGAGATTCGAACTCCCGTTCTCGGGTTTCTTTTCGCCTGAAGAACTAACTATTTTTTGTATGGAAAATTATTAAAGCAATTGTTTAGTGCTTTTTGATTATTCGGGGAAGGGACTGCAAAAAATTGTCTATCTGGGCAATGCTTTCAACAAATTTTTTTCTCCTGAAAAAGAAAACATAGCCTATTCCGAAAAGCGCTGCAAAAATATGGCTGCCGTAATCAGAAACCGCGTTTTTTTCCACTGCCTTGCTTTGTTCAAAGGATTGTTTTTGCACAACTGTTTTTTCAAGGCTTTGCTCCAATTGTTTTTGTTTTTCAGGGTTTTTTTCAATGATTGCCTGCTGGATTCCTGCCTGGAGCTCCTGCTGTTTTGCCTCAAAATTCTGCTGTGTTGAAAAAAGCGCCGCATTAAGAACTGCAAAAATTGCCAGTGCAAAAAAAATTGAAAAGCCAAGCGCAATAAAAAATTTTTTGGGAGAGGCAAAAAAAGCCCCTGTTATTAGGGAAAGGATTCCTGCGCTTGCCCCGACAATGCTGGAACCCGGGTTTGTGAGGACAAAAAAAAGTGCGGTAATAATTGCGGAAGAAAAAAAGACAATTAAAAGGTCAAGGGAGGACAGTGCAAGTTCAAAGGCAATTCCAAAAGCCAGCAGTGTGAGGGCATTTGAAAGCAGGTGATTCGGCCCAATGTGGATAAATTCGTAAACAACGACATTTAGAGGCCTTTCAGGGCTGAAGCTTGTTTCCCGAATTGTTTCTTGGGGAATGTAAAAATTATCCGCTAACAGGAAAAAAATCCCGATTATCAGGAAAAACAGGATCAAGGTTGCTTTTGATCCGTATAAAAAGCTAAAAAACTTGTTTTGGCGCATCCTGAAATAGGAAAACCCAAAACTTTTAAAAACACACCAACAGGATATATAATAAAGAAAGAGCCTTGAGATTAAATGGTTTTTAAACTGTTTATTTGGTCAAATTTATTGTTGGACGTGTAGCACAGTGGTCTAGTGCATCCGGCTGATATTGACTTTCATTGGAGACCGGAAGATCGGCGGTCCGAATCCGCCCTCGTCCATTCTTGATTACCAAGTTTAAGAGCGCATTCTTTTCCATTCCCCTGTACCGTTTGCTTTTTCTCGAAATTTTTACTTCGTCAATAAAACCGCCCAACTTGTAAAAATTGCAAATGCTTTTGAAATCATAAATTCTTATTCCTACAACGCCCTCTTTGGATTTTCTTGATTCTGCAATGTGCGCGTTAATTTTAAAAGCCCTAAGAAATCTTTGCCATTCTTGGCACAAATTATTGTTGTAGCAAGCCAAGTTCAATTCGGCGTTTCCGTTTTTTGGAAGGCATATGCAACCATCCGTTGTAAACGCAAATCTTATTGCCCAAACTTTTGTTTGAAAATTTGCATTTGAAAGGAAAGAAATTGAAGGCTGATTTTTTTCATCAATGGGAAATGTTCTGTATTCGGGGCTTAATTTTAACAAATTTGCCCCTAGCTCGTGGTCAGTTATTGCTACTATTTTTCCTCCTTTGGAACCAGAATTAATGTGCGGGTAAAATCCGCTTAATTTGCCAATAAGGGAATATACAAAATCAATGAGAATTTCATCGGAAGAGGAAAAAATGACAATAGGGGCTCCGCCCCTATGACCCTGTGAATCTCTCCGGGCGCTTCGCGCCACGGAGTATCAGATTGCGGGGGCGTCTTGCACTACTTTGATGTTGTGATGGCTTGGTTGGTTTTCAATG